>NZ_JBNCOB010000004.1:0-376508 GCF_049847285.1 Micromonospora sp. DT62 | reverse complement strand
CATCGTCCGCGAGGTCCACACCGCCCTCCTCGCCGACTTCACCGCCCTCAACACCCCTTGACGTCTATAGGAGCATCTCAACTCCGGCGCGGGTGGGCGGCGAAGAAGTCCCAGAGCAGTTCGGTGGCGACGAGGCCCGCGTCGGGGGCGGCCAGCCCGCCGGTCGCCGCCCCGGGCCACGAGTGCCCCATGTCGGGCAGGGTGTAGACGGTCACGTCGCTGCCGTCGCCGCACCGCGCTTCGGTGCGGGTGACCCGCGGCGCGCCCGCCGGCGGTGCGCCGGTCGCCGGTGTGCAGCGCAGCCGTCGCTGCCACGTCCGTACGCCCTCGGTGAAGACGTCGGCGTAGCGGTCCTGCCCGCCGATGAAGGTGATCACCGAGACCGGTCGCCGGGGCACGTACGTCTCGGGGGCCGTCCGGGGGCCGCTGTAGCCGCCGCTGACCACGCCGATCGCCGCGAAGAGCCCCTCGCCCTCGACGGCGGCCCGGAAGCTCATGTCCCCGCCGTTGGAGATCCCGGTGAGGTAGACCCGGTCGGGATCGGCCCGCCACGTCCGTACGAGGTGGGCGGTGAGGTCCTTGAGGAATCCGACGTCGTCGGTCGTCCCGCAGCAGATCAGCGCGTTGAAGCCGCTGTTCTGCCCGTCCGGGTACGCGACCAGGAAGTTCTCCCGGTCGGCCACGGCGTCCAGCCCCACCATGTCCCGCAGGCGGACGCCACTGCCGGGATAGAAGTGCAGGGCGATCACCAGCGCGGTGGGCCGGGCGGGGTCGTAGCCGGGCGGGGCGTGCAGCAGGTACCGGCGGTCGGCCCCGCCGTGCGCCAGGGTGAGCCGGTGGTCGCCGGCGGCGGGGCGCTCGACGGCCCCCGAAGGCGACGGGGCCGGCGTGACCCGGGACTGACCCCGGTCCCCACCGCACGCCGTGGCGACGACGGCGAAGAGCAGCCCCGTCAGCACTGCCACCGTCCGTCGCACGCCCCGCCCCCTCCGTGACCCCGGTCCACACTGGATGGCCCCGCCCGCACGGGGCAACCCTTTCGGTCCAGGCCGAAGAGCGGCAGTCTGCTGGCATGCTCCGTCTCCGCCTGGGACTGGCGGACCTGTGCCGGGTCCGCTTCGCCGATCGCCTGCACCCGGTCGGCATGTCCCTGCTGGCCTGCCAGGCGCTGCACGACGCGGACACGGCCCGGATGACGCCGGGCCCCGCGGCGGACGCGGCCTCCGCGTCGGGTCCGGTCCGGTCCGCCGCCTCCGTGCTGCGGCACCTGCTTCCCGCGCGCGGGCGCCTGCCCGATTTCCTCACCCCGCTGGACGGCCTGGAATCGGTCGTCGCCGGGCTGGAGGCGATCCGGGCAGCCCCCGTCGGGCGCATCCGGGCGGAGGTCACCGCCGCGTACGCGCAGCTGCCCGCGACGCCGCTGCGCAGGCGGTTCGCCGAGGCCGACGGGGAGACGATGGACCTGTTCGGCCGGGCCCTCGGCACCTGGCACGACGCGGTGCTCGCGCCGCACTGGGCCGACCTGACGGAGGCGCACCGGCACCACGTGGCGGGGGCGACCGCGCAGCTCGCCACGCACGGGTTGGACGGGCTGTTGAACGCGCTGCACCCGGCGATCCGGTGGGAGGCGCCGACGCTGACGGTGCGGACCTGGTGGAGCGCCTCGCTGTCCGGCACCGGCCGCGGCCTGCTCCTGCTGCCCTCGCCGCTGGCCGGCCAGCATCCCCGGGTGCTGGTGGAGCCTGGTCGGCCGGTGCTGGTGGTGTACCCCGCGCCGCTGCCGCGCCTGATCAGGGCCACCACCCCCGATCCGCTGGGCCGCCTGCTGGGGGCGACCCGGGCGGCGGTGCTGCGCCGCCTCGCCGGCCCCGGCCGACACACCACCACGGCGCTCGGCCGGGCCGTCGGGATCAGCACCTCCTCAGCGTCCGAGCACGCGGGCGCGTTGCGGGCGGCCGGGCTGGTCGCCAGCGTCCGGGACGGCGGCGCGGTGCTGCACCGGTTGACGTCGCTCGGCACCGAACTGCTGGACGCGGGCCACGCCGGGTCGCCTGAGCGCGCCTGACGTAGGGTTGCTGCCGTGACGACGCGTGTGGCCGCCATCGACTGCGGGACCAACTCGATCCGACTGCTGGTCGCCGACCTGCCGGACGCCTCGGCGGGTCCGGAGGCGCCGCTGGCCGACCTGAGCCGACGGATGCAGATCGTGCGCCTCGGCCAGGGCGTCGACAAGACGGGGCGGCTGGCCCCGGAGGCGATCGAACGCACGCGGGTCGCGCTGGCTTCGTACGCCGCCGAGATCGAGAAGCTCGGCGCGGAGCGGGTCCGGATGTGCGCCACCTCGGCGTCCCGGGACGCCTCAAACGCCGCCGAGTTCCGGGAGATGGTCGAGCGGACCCTCGGCGTCGCGCCCGAGGTGGTGACCGGCGACGAGGAGGCGCGGCTCTCCTTCACCGGCGCGGTGCGCGGGCTGCCCACCGACGCGCGCGAGCCGTACCTGGTCGTCGACATCGGCGGCGGCTCGACCGAGTTCGTCGTCGGCACCCGCGCGGGCGGCGTCGAGGCGGCCATCTCGATGGACATCGGCTGCGTCCGGATGACCGAGCGGCACCTGCACGGCGACCCGCCGGGGCGGGACGAGGTCGCCGCCGCGCAGGCCGACATCGCGGCGGCGGTGGACCGGGCGCTGGAGGCCGTGCCGGGCCGGCAGGCGGCCACGCTGGTCGGGCTCGCCGGGTCGGTCACCACCGTGGTCGCGATCGCCCAGGACCTCCAGGAGTACGACCCGAGCCGCATCCACCACGCCCGGGTGTCGTACGACGCCGTGGCCGCGACGACCGCCGACCTGCTCGGCAAGAGCCGGGAGCAGCGGCTGGCGATCCCGGTGATGCACCCGGGCCGCGCGGACGTGATCGGGGCGGGCGCCCTGGTGCTCCGGGTGATCATGGAACGGGCGGGGATGGACTCGGTGGTCAGCTCCGAGCACGACATCCTCGACGGCATCGCCTGGAGCCTCGCGTAGGCCTCGGGCCGGGTGTTGCCCCTGGTCGGGGGCGGTATGATTTCCATATGGTCACCACGGTCAATCTGCCTGACGGGCTGCACGAGCGGCTCAAGCAACTCGCCGACCAGGAGCACCGGTCGATGAACGCCACCATCGTCGTGGCGGTCGAGGAGTACGTCTCGGCGCACAGCCGTCGCGCCCGGGTGCGGGACCTTGCCGGCGAGGTTGCCGAGCGCGACGCGGAGCTGTTGCGGCGGCTGGCCGAGTGATCAACTACCTCGAGGTCGATGACCTCGTGGAGGTCGCCGCTGTCGTGTTGGGTGAAGCGCCGCAGGTCCGTGACTTCGGCCTGCTCTCGTCGGCGGTGGTCCGCCCGGCCACCGTGGCGTTCGGTCAGGAGGTCTACACCGACCTCTGGACCAAGGCCGCCGCGCTGCTGCACTCGGTCTGCATGAACCACGCGCTGATCGACGGCAACAAGCGTCTCGCCTGGGCGGCTGCGCGTGTGTTTCTGGCCCTCAACGAGGTGCCGGTCCAGGTTGTCGACGTCGACCAGGCCGAGGCCCTCGTGATGTCGGTGGCCAGCGGCACGCTGACCGAGGTCCCCGACATTGCCCGCGAACTTCGCAAGCTCTACGTCTGAGACCTGCGCACGGATTCTGTCGCGGATGCCGGCCGGCATCGCCCGGAGCCTCGCGTAGGCCTCGGCGTCCTCTCCCCACGCCCGCTGTCGCCACGGGCGTGGGGTGCCGCCTGTGGTGGACCCCGAAGGGTCAGCGGAACCGTTGTCGCGTCCCCGTCGCGGCGGAGCGGGCGACGGCGTCGATGAGCCGGTGGGCGCGTTCGGCGGCGCCGAAGTCCGGTTGACCGATGGAGGCCATCGCCAGCCGAGCTTGCATCCGTCCTCGGCGCGTTCCTTTGACGCTACTGTGCATTGCGTACTAGTGTGCAATGCGTGGACACCACACAACTGCTGAAGGGCGTGCTGGACCTCGCGGTCCTCGCCGTGCTCCGCGAGGAGGACGGCTACGGCTACGACATCCTGCGCCGGCTGCGCGACGCCGGGCTGGAGGAGGTCGGCGACGCCTCGGTCTACGGCACGCTGCGCCGGCTCTACGCCGCCGGCCTGCTGACCACCTACGTCGTGCCGAGCGAGTCCGGCCCGCACCGCAAGTACTACTCACTCAACGCCGCCGGCCGGGACCAGCTCACCCGCTCCGGCAAGCTCTGGCGCTCGTTCGCCACCACCATGGACGCACTGCTCGACGATCGGGGGATGGCGGCATGACCGTCACGGAGCAGGAGATCGCGGACTACGCCGCACGGGTCCGGGCCGCGCTGGCCGACCTGCCGACGGCGCAGCGCGACGAGTTGACCGAGGACCTGCCGGAGCACCTCGCCGAGGTCGCCGCCGAGGCCGGCGGCTCGCTGGTCGACCGGCTCGGCGAGCCCGAGGCGTACGCGGCCGAGCTGCGCGCTGCCGCCGGGGTCGGCGCCACCGGCGGCGGCGGGCGCCGCAACCGTCGCCTCGGTGTCGTCGTGGACCGGCTCCGCGCCCGGGCGCACCGCTGGGACGTCCAACTCGGACCACCCCTCGGGTACGCCTCGGCCACCGAGTTCCTCCGGCTGCTCCGGCCGGCGTGGTGGGTGCTGCGGGGCTACCTGGCCGCCATGCTCGTCACGGTGGTCACGACCGGCGACACGTTCGGTGTGCTGCCCGAGCTCAACGGCAGCCTGCTGGCCGGCCTGGTGCTGCTCGCCGGCAGCGTGCTCGCCTCGATCTGGCTCGGCCACCACACGCCGGGCCTGACCCGGCTGAAGCGGCAGATGCTGCAAGTCGGCACGGCGGTGCTGGTGATCTTCGGGCTGGTCGGTCTGGCGGACATGAACGACCGGGTCGGCAGCGGCGACCTCGACTACGAGCAGATCTCGATCGACGGCCGGTACGACCACATCCGGGACGTCTTCGTCTACGACAGCGAGGGGCGGCTGGTGTCCAACGCCCGGCTCTTCGACCAGAACGGCGACCCGATCCGGCTCGGTCGTCCGATGTGCCCGAACCCGCCGGACCTGAACCTGGCCAACGCGCTGCTGCGCCCGTACCCGTACTGCCCGGAGCTGGCGCCGTTCGGGCCCCGGCCGGGCGCCAGCACCCCGCCCCTGCTGAACCCGCCGGGGCTGCCCGTACCCGCCCCCTCGGACACCGCGCCCGCGCCGAGCGGCAACCCGACCCCGACGCCCACGCCGGCCGGCACCTCGACCCCCGCGCCCGCATCGACGGGCATGCCGGGCGGCACCCCCACGCCGAGCCGGACGTGAACCGGATCATGGGATGAAGCTGGGAAATAGCTGAACGGATGAGTCCAGCGGGGCAACGGCTGTCGGTCCCGGTCGCTACGGTGTCGTCTGCTCACTCACCCCCCGGAAGGAAAACGCGTGTCAGAGCAGGTCGCACCGCCCCCCGCGCCGGACGCCGCCCAGCCCCCGTCGGCCGTCCAGGCGCCGCCCCCGGCGGAGCCCCAGGCCGAGAAGTCCGGTTCCAAGAAGCTGCTCGGCATCGTGGGCGCGATCGTCGTGTTCCTGGTCGTCGCGGGCCTCAAGTTCGGCATCGGCTCGGCGATCGGCAACTTCTTCAACAAGGACGAGACCGCTGAGGCCAAGGTCGGCGACTGCATCGCCGAGCTGCCCGAGGTGACCGGCACCAAGGAGGAGAAGGTCGACGGCGCGAAGGTCGTCGAGTGCACCTCCACCGACGCCGTCTACAACGTGGTCGGCCGCGTCGACGGGCAGACCCAGGCGCAGGCCCGCTCCGGCGAGGCGTGCGGGCAGTACATCAAGGAGGGCCAGGAGGGCTACGTCTACTACAGCATCGAGCCGGGCAAGACCGGCTACCTGCTGTGCCTGACGAAGAAGGCCTGATCCCCCGGCACGACAGGACCGCCGACGGCGGCGCGGACGTCGTCCGCGCCGCCGTCGGCGTCCGTGGCTAGGGCGCCGGCAGGAGGTGTATGCCACTGTTCCGACGTCTTCCCCGGGGCGCTCACGGCGTGGCAGGCTACCGACACGTAGCAACACTGTGCGACCAGCCAACGATGACTGACCGCTAGGAGGACGGCCGATGGGCGAGATGGTGAGCTACCGCGGCAACGGGGGGACGGGCGAGGGGTATCTCGCGATACCCTCCGGCGGTGCGACCAGCCCTGCGGTCATCGTCATCCAGGACTGGTGGGGCCTGGTGCCGCACGTCCGGGCGGTCGTGGACCGCTTCGCCGAGGCCGGTTTCGTCGCCCTCGCCCCGGACTTCCGGCACGGCGGCCCGGCCAGCAGGCCGAGTGAGCCCCGGCAGATGCTGAACAGCCAGCAGATGGACGAGGCGGCGGCGGACATCGCCGGCGCGGCCGACTACCTCGCCAGCCGGACCGAGGTCGCCGGCAAGGTGGGCTGTGCGGGCTTCTGCGCCGGGGCGAGCCTGGCCCTCTGGGCGGCGACCCGGTCCGAGCGGATCGTCGCCACCACCGCCTTCTACCCCCGGCTGCCGTGGGACGGGATGCGCCCCGAGTGGCCCGACTACGCGGGCAAGGCGGCGCTCATCCACTGCTCCGAAGAGGACGGCACCTCCGCCGCCGACGGCGTACGCACCGTCCGCCGCGCCATCGAGACCTCCGGCGGCACCTGCCAGGTCCACGACTACCCCGGCACCTCGCACGCCTTCTTCAACGAGGACCGGCCGGAGAACTTCGACCAGCGGGCCGCCGCCACCGCCTGGGCCCGCACCCTCGAACTCTTCCGGGCCAAGCTTGGCTGAGCCCCGTACGCCCGACGAGGTGGTCGCCCGCGCCGCGCGGGCGACCGACCTGGCCGACCTCGACGCCGCCGTCAGCGACTGCTTCGCCTGCCCGCGGCTGGTGCGGTGGCGCGAGGAGGCGGCCCGCGTCCGCCGGGCGGCCTTCCGGGACCAGGAGTACTGGGGCCGGCCGGTGCCCGGCTTCGGCGTCCCCGACGCGCGCATCGCCATCCTCGGCCTGGCGCCCGCCGCGCACGGCGGCAACCGCACGGGCCGCATCTTCACCGGCGACCGGTCCGGCGACGTCCTGTTCGCCGCGTTGCACCGGGCCGGGCTGGCCAACCAGCCGACCAGCGTCGCCGCCGACGACGGGCTGACCCTGCGCGACCTGCGGATCTTCTCCGCCGTGCGCTGCGCCCCGCCGGACAACAAGCCCACCCCCGAGGAGCGGGACACGTGCGCGCCGTGGCTGCACCGCGAGGTGGCGCTGATCCGGCCCACCCTGCGCGTCGTGGTCGCGCTGGGAGCGTTCGCCTGGGCCTCGTGGTGGCCGGTGCTGCGCCAGGTGTACGGTCTGCGACCGCCCAGCCCGCGACCGGCGTTCGGCCATGGGGCACACTGGTCCGGCACGGGCGCACCGGCGCTGCTCGGCTGCTACCACGTCAGCCAGCAGAACACCTTCACCGGGCGGCTGACACCAGGGATGCTGGACGATGTGTTCGCCCGGGCGAAGCAACTGGCCGGGGCGGACTGAGGCGCGGGGGCGGTGGCGATGACGGACGGAACGCGTCGAGTCGTGGGACACGCCCCGGTGACCCGGAGGTAGCCCTCGATGGAATTCAGCGTCCTGCGCAGGTGGTGGCCGGTCGCGGCGGTGGTGCTCCTGCTGGCCGTCGCCGCGTTCTCGTCCGCCCACTCGTCGATCGGCGCCAGCCGGATCCCGCCCGCCGCCGACAACATCCCGTACGTGCCGGAGTATCCGAGCGCCGAGCCGGTCGAGTCGATCCCCGTCGAACCGCGGGACGCCGGCCAGGCCACCCAGGCGTCGATCCCGCAGTGGATCGCCACCGTCGCCATCGTACTTCTCGGGCTGGCGATCCTCGTCGTCTTCGGCTATCTCACCTGGACGTTGGTCCGGGGCGCGATCCGGCGCACCACCCGGGCGCTGCCGGCCCAGCGGTCCCGGCGGACGCCCGAGGGCACCGCCCGCGAGGTGGCCGCCGCCCTCGACGCCGGCCTGGAGGAGTTGGACGACCGCGACACCGATCCGCGTACGGCGGTGATCGCCTGCTGGGTGCGCCTGGAGCAGGCCGCCGCCGGGGCCGGCGTGCCCCGGCTGGCCGGCGACACCCCCACCGACCTGGTCACCCGGCTGTTGCGGGGCGACCCGTCGGTGGGCATCCCGGCCATCGCCAGCGCCGACGTGCTGGCCGAGTTCGCCCACGTCTACCGCGAGGCCCGCTACGCCACCCGGGAGGTCGACGAGCGCACCCGCGACCAGGCCCGGGCGGCGCTGCGCCGGCTGCGCGGTGAGTTGACCGTCGCCGTCGCCGACGGCACGGAGGTGCCGGCGTGACCGGGGCACCCACCGGCGTGACCGGGGCACGGCCGGCGCCCGCCCGACGTGGCGAGGTGACGCCGTGAGCAGCACCAGCATCGACGACCTGCTGAGCGTCGAGGACGAGCGGCCGGCACGCGCCGAGCCCCGGCGGGGCGGGCGGGTCGGTCGGGTGCTCCGTCCCCTGGCCGGCGTCGCGGCCGTCGTGATCGTGCTGGTCGCCGGCCTGCGCCTGGTGGGCCTGCGGGTCTCGCTGCCGGTCCTCGTGGCCGGGGTGGTCGCGTTCTTTGTGGTGCGTCGCGTCGTCGCCGCCCTCACGCCCCCGCCCCCGCCCCGCGGCGGCGGCCGGGCCCCTGTCGCCGACGACGACGGCACCTGGAACTGGGGCGCCAGGGACGCGCTGCGCACCGCGATCAACGGCTGGGAACTGCCGCTGGACTGGTCGGCCACCCGGCCCGAACGCTTCACCACGGTGATCCTGCCCCGGCTCGGGGAGTTGGCCGACGAGCGGCTGAGCCAGCGGCACGGCGTGACCCGCGAGTCGGATCCGGCCCGGGCCCGGGTGCTGCTGGGTGACCAGCTGTGGAAGTTCCTGGAGACCCCGCCTCGCCGCACCCCGTCGCCGCGCAACCTCGCGGCGATCGTCGCCGAACTGGAGAGACTGTGATGAACGACGTGGACCGCAGCATGTCCGCCGCCGAGGTCGGCCCCCTCGCCCGGTCGGTGCTGGAGGCGGTCGGTCAGGTCGTGGTCGGCAAGCGGGACGCGCTGGAGCTGGTGCTCGCCGGCATCCTGGCCGGCGGCCACGTGCTGCTGGAGGACCTGCCGGGCCTCGGTAAGACGCTGACCGCACGGTCCTTCGCCCAGGCGCTCGGGCTGGACTTCCGCCGGCTCCAGTTCACCCCCGACCTGCTGCCCGCCGACGTGACCGGTTCGTTCCTGTACGACCAGCGCAGCGGCGACTTCTCGTTCCGGGCCGGGCCGGTCTTCACCAACCTGCTCCTCGCCGACGAGATCAACCGGACCCCGCCGAAGACCCAGTCGGCCCTGCTGGAGGCGATGCAGGAGAAGCAGGTCTCGGTGGAGGGCGTGACGTACAAGCTGGACGAGCCGTTCCACGTGCTGGCCACCGCCAACCCCATCGAGTACGAGGGCACGTATCCGCTGCCGGAGGCGCAGCTCGACCGGTTCCTGCTCCGGGTCTCCTTCGGCTACCCCGAAGCCGAGGAGGAGTGGGAGGTGCTGCGCCGGCGGATGGCCCGCCGCCGCGAGGAGGCGGACATCAAGCCGGTGGTCGACGCGGCGACCCTGCGCGCCATGCAGGCCGCGCTGGAGGACGTGGTCGTGGAGGACTCCGTCGGCCGCTACATCGTCGCGCTGACCGCCGCCACCCGGGAGCACCCGTCGGTGCTGGTCGGCGCCTCGCCGCGCGGCTCGCTGGCGCTGCTGCTGCTGTCCCGCGTACGGGCCGTGATGGCCGGTCGCGACTACGTCGTCCCGGAGGACGTCAAGGAGGTCGCGGCACCCGCCCTGGCACACCGGATCACGTTGCGTCCGGAGATGTGGTTGCGTCGTGTCGACCCGTCCTTCGTGGTCGGCGAGGTGCTGGAGGCGACCCCGGCGCCCGCCAGCGGTGCGCTGCCCAGCTACGCCGCCGGCCCCGGGCACTGATGGTCGCGACCGCCGTGTCGCCCCGGGTCGAGTCGTCGCCACCGGGGCCGGGGCCCGCGACCGGCTGGGTGCCCACGTGGGCGCTCGGCCGGGCGGTGCTCCTCACCGGGCTGCTGCTGATCGCCGGGGTGCTGCTCGGCCGGGTGGACCTGGTCGTGCTGGCCGCCCCGTTCGCGCTGGGCACCGCGTACGCGCTGCGCCGTCGGCCGACCGCCCTGCCGCAGATCTGGGTTTCCGCCGACGAGGGGCACCTGGTCGAGGGCGGCGAGCTGACCGGCACGGTCACCGTCGGCAACCCGGACCTGATCGACTACGACGTGGCGGTGGTGCGCAGCCGGGTCTCGCCGTGGCTGCAGGTGCAGCGGGTGACGATCGCCGGGGCGACCACCGCGTCCGGGGCGGGTTCGGCCGTCGCCCCGTCCGTCGCCGACCGGCCGTTCGTGACCGCCGTCCCGACGGCGGCGGCCGTGGACCTGGAGTTGACCGGCACGGCGCTGCGCTGGGGCCGGCACCCCATCGGACCGGCGGGCGCCCGGGCGGCCGCCGCGCAGGGACTGCTGGTCTCCCGCGCCGTGATCGTCGAGCCGTCCCGGTTGCGGGTCTACCCGAGGACCGAGCCGTTCGACGCGGTCGAGGCGATGCCGCGGGCCGCCGGCCTGGTCGGCGCGCACCACTCGCGCCGGCCCGGCGAGGGCGGCGAACTGGCCGGCGTACGGGTCTTCGCCCCGGGTGACCGGCTGCGCCGGATCGACTGGCGGGTGTCGCTGCGCGCCCGGCAACTGCACGTGGCGGCCACCCTCTCCGACCGCGACGCCGAGGTGGTGCTGCTGCTCGACGTGCTCGCCGAGGCGGGCCGCTCGGGCGGCGTGTCCGGGGCCGCCTCCGTGCTGGACACCACCGTCCGGGCCGCCGCCGCGATCGCCGAGCACTACCTGCACCGTGGCGACCGGGTGTCGATGCTCGAGTACGGCCCGGCCGCCCGCCGGCTGCGTCCCGCCGCCGGCCGCCGGCAGTACCTCACAGTCCTGGAGTGGCTGCTGGAGGTGCGGGCGGAGCACTCCCCGCACGAGCCGTACGACCAGGTGTTCGGGCCGCAGCTGCTGTCGGCGGACGCGCTGGTGGTGGTCCTCACCCCGCTGCTCGACGAGCGGTCGGCGCAGATGCTGGCCCGGCTGGCCCGCGCCGGGCGGTTCGTGGTCGCGGTGGACACCCTGCCGGCGGACCTCGCCCCGCCGAAGGATCGGGGCTGGGCCGAGGTGGCGTACCGGCTGTGGCGGCTGGACCGGGACACCATGATCGGGCAGCTGCGGGAACACGGCGTGCCGGTGGTGCGGTGGGCCGGCGCGGGCAGCCTCGACGAGGTGCTGCGGGACGTGGCCCGCCTGGCGACCGCCCCGAGGGTGGCCCGGTGAGCGCGAGGAATGTAGCGCAGCGGAGTCCCGCAGTCGCGAACGAAAGGCGGGGCCGGTGAGCGCCGTCACCGAACGGGTCAGGGCGCTGCGGTACGCCGCCGCCCGGATCAGCCTGACGCCGCTGCTGGTGCGCGCCAGCATCTTCGTCACCGTGCTGGTCGGCCTGCTGCTCGCGTACCCGTCGCAGGTGCTGCTCGGGCGGCCGCTGCTCGCCCTCGTGGCGGTGGCGGTCCTGCCGGCGGTCGGGCCGCGCCGGGTCTGGCCGACCTTCGCGGCGCTGGTCACGGTCGGCGGCTGGCTGGTCGCCACCGACGGGTACGGCCGGCCGATCGCCCTCTGGCGGCTGCTCGCCGTGGCGGCGGTGCTCTACCTCACGCACACCCTCTGCGCGCTGGCCGCCGTGCTGCCGTACGACGCGGTGGTCGACCCGAACCTGATCGTGCGGTGGCTGGCCCGGGCCGGCGCGGTGCTGCTGGGCACCTTCGTCCTCGGTGTCCTGCTGGTCGAGGTCGGCAGGCTCGGTGGTGACGCCGGACACCAGGCGGCGACGGTGGTCGGTCTGCTCGTGGCGGTGGCGGTGGCGGCGTTGCTGGGGTGGCTGCTGCGCCGCAGGTGACAGCCCCTTTCAGGGGAAGTCGTGCAGGTCACAGGGGTTGTGCTCCGTCACAGAGAAGGGGCGCGAGCGGGATTAGCCGGGTCTCGCGGGGAAAGATAGATGACGTGAACCCGAAGCGGATCCTTGTGGTGGGTGCCGGGCACGTCGGTCTCTACGCGGCCCTGCGCCTGTCGAAGAAGCTCAGCTCCCGTGAGGCCGAGGTCGTCGTGGTGGACCCTCAGCCCCACATGACCTACCAGCCGTTCCTGCCCGAGGCGGCGGCCGGCAACATCTCGCCCCGGCACTCCGTGGTGCCGCTGCGGCGGGAGTTGCGGCGGTGCAAGGTGGTGGCGGGCGCGGTGACCCGGATCGACCACCACCGCAAGACCGCCGTGGTGCAGCCCATCAGCGGCCCCACCCGGGAGATCCCGTACGACCACGTGGTCGTCGCCCCGGGTTCGGTCTCCCGGACGCTGCCGATCCCCGGCCTGCACGAGCACGGCATCGGCTTCAAGACCATCGGCGAGGCCATCTACCTGCGCAACCACGTGCTGGACCGGCTCGACGTGGCCGCCGCCACGCCTGACCCGGCCGTCCGCCGGTCGGCGCTGACCTTCACCTTCGTCGGCGGCGGGTACGCCGGCATCGAGGCGCTCGCCGAGATGGAGGACATGGCCCGGGACGCCCTGAAGTACTACCCGGAGCTCAAGCCGGAGGACATGCGCTGGGTGCTGGTCGAGGCGACCCAGCGGGTGCTGCCCGAGGTCGACCGGGACATGGGCGCCTACACGGTGCAGCAGCTGCTCAAGCGGAACATGGACATCCGGCTGGACACCCGCCTGGAGTCCTGCCTCGACGGGGTGGTGAAGCTCTCCGACGGCGACAGCTTCCGCTCCGACACCATCGTCTGGACGGCCGGCGTGAAGCCGTCGCCGATGCTGGACGCCACGGACTTCCCCCGCGACGAGCGGCGGCGGGTCACCTGCCTGCCGACCCTCCAGGTGGTCGACGGCGACCGGGTGGTCGACGGCGCCTGGAGCGCCGGTGACTGCGCGGCCGTGCCGGACCTGACCAAGGAACCGGGCAACTACTGCTCGCCGAGCGCCCAGCACGCGGTCCGCCAGGCCGCCCGGATGGCCGACAACATCGTCAACGTCGTCCGTGGCCGGGAGCCGGTGGAGTACAAGCACAAGCACGCCGGCAGCGTCGCCAGCCTCGGCCTGCACAAGGGCGTGGCCCAGGTGTACGGGATCAAGATGACCGGCTGGCCGGCGTGGTTCATGCACCGGACGTACCACATGAGCCGGATCCCGTCGTTGAACCGCAAGGTCCGGGTCGTGGTCGACTGGTCGCTGGCGTTCTTCCTGAAGCGCGAGGTGGTCGCCCTGGGCCAGCTGCACGACCCGCGCGAGGAGTTCGCCGAGGCGTCCCAGCCGGTCGGCGCCGGCCGCGCCTGACCGAACACGCGAAGCCCTCTCCGCCTGCGGCGGAGGGGGCTTTTCGCGCGTTCAGCGGGTGCGGGTCAGACGCGCCAGATCCAGGCGTCGGCGATTCGGGTGGCGGGGCCGTAGAGCTGCTCCAGCGTGCCGCGGAGGCTGTCGGCGTGCGGGGTGCCGTCGGCCAGCGCCACGCAGGAGGCGCCCCAGAACTCGGCATCCTCTGCGGCCTGCCGACGCTGTTCGTCCCCGATGACGGGTTGGCCGCCGCGCCTGCCGACCTCGGCCAGCAGGGCCGACGTGGGCTGCGCGTAGGTGCCCATCGCCGCCGTGCCGCCGCGACCGTACGGGCCGATGAAAAAGCCCTCCGGCATGCCGAACGCCGCGTCGGCGGCGGTCGCCCAACGCATCGGCCACGGTTGCTTGGGGGTGGCGAGCGGCACCGGCACCAGCACCCCGCCCGGCTCGACGCACTGGCGCCAGTGCCCGCCGGTGACGAACTCGGGCAGCGGCGGGCGCTCGGCGGTGGGCAGCGGGGTCGGCAGCAGCGGCAGCAGCGCCACGCCGACCGCCGCCGGCACCAGGCGGCGGGCCAGGCCGGTGCCGCGCAGCGCCCGGTCGACCGCCAGCACCAGCAGCGTGGCGATCAGCGGGAGCACCGCGAGGGCGAACCGCATCGGCAGCGCACCGTCCACCACGGGCAGGCCCGAGAGCAGGGCGTACGGGCCCGGGACGGCGGTGCGTTCGCCGTCGACGATCACCCGGGGGCCGAGCGACAGCGCCCCCGTCACGAGGGTGCCGAACACGCACGCGACGACCAGCCGGCGGCGGCCCAGCCAGAGCGCGCAGGCGGCGGCGGCGAGCAGCAGGGGCAGCCCGAGGAAGCTGTTGTACTCGGCCGGCCCGGTGGTCAGCCGGGCAGCCCCGTCGCCGCCCGCGATTGACAGTGGCGAGACGGTCCACCAACTGCGCAGGTCCGCCGAGAAGTAGTGCGGGCTGAACATGCCGTCCGCTACGCCCTGCGGGCCGGCGAACTGGAACCAGAGCGGCCAGGCCAGTACGACCAGGGCCAGCCCGGCGGCGAGCATCATCCCCCCGGCGAAGCCGGGCAGGGCGCGGCGGGCCAGGTTCCGGTCCGTCACCGCGTAGGTGACCGCCATCACCAGCAGCGTGACCGCGCAGAGGAAGAGCACCTCCTCGCCGACGAAGACCTGCGCGGTGACCGCCGCGGCCAGACCGACGGCCGAGCTGACCACCCGGCGGCGGTCCGGCCCGTCGGCGGTGCCCGCCGGGTCGGCGGCCCGCAGCATGCGGACCACCAGCCAGACGATCACCGGCACCAGCCACTGCGCGGTCATGTGCAGGTGGCTGTTGGTCTGCGAGACCATGCCCGGGCCGAACCCGCAGAGCGCCGCCCCGAGCGCGGCGGCGAGCCGGCGGGCGCGCAGGACCCGGGTGAAGAGCAGGTACCAGGCGATCGCGGTGCCGGCCAGGTTCGCCATGGCCAGCAGGGCGAAGGTCACCGGCGCGCCGAACAACAGGGTCACCGGGGCGAGGAGCACCCCGAGCGCGATGACCGTGGTGTTGGTCATCAGGTTGACCCCGTCGGGCGCGTTGAGCCGCCCGGTGAGCAGGTCGAAGTCGCCGAGCAGCGCCCGGGAGTCGACGGCGAGGAACCACTCGTAGAGGGCCTGGTCCTCCGGGTTGAGCGCCAGGACCCGGGCCGCCGGGTCGGGCCAGAGACCGTGGGTGAGCCAGCCGGCCAGCGCCACGAAGAGCAGCACGACGGTGACGTCCGCCCGGCGACGGTGGACGGCGGTCAGCAGGCGCGCCGGCCGGAGCCGGCGGGACGGCCGGTCGACGGCGAGGACAGCCTGGTCAGGGACGGCGTCGGGGGCCGTGGGGGCTGCGCTGCTCACGGTCTCGACCCTAGTGCGACCCGCCCGCCGGGGTACGCCGGGTCGCGGCCGACCCGCTACCGTGACACTGCACCACGCGTGTCGACCCGCGCGGTGTCACCCGCCCGGGTGGTGGAACGGCAGACACGGCCGCCTTAAAAGCGGCTGCCGCAAGGCGTGCGGGTTCGACCCCCGCCCCGGGCACGCCGCACTCTCAGCTTCCGCTCAGCTTGGCGATCTCCACCGGACTGCCCTGGGCGTTTACTCTTGGGGGTGCACGTTCACGTGCAACGACCCCCTGAGGGAGGCCTGACAGTGAAGACTTCGAACCCGGTGCTCGCCCGGCTCGGCCAGGCGGCCGAGCGGGAGCGCTCCGCCGGGTACGCCCCGACCGGGCCGTACGGACAGCCCGGTTATCCGCAGCAGTACCCGACGGAGGCCGGCTACCCGGCGGCCCCGCCGACCGTCAACACCATGTCGATCGACGACGTGGTGGTCAAGACCGTCACGCTCCTCGGCATCCTCGGCGTCTCCGCCGCGGCCGCCTGGGTGCTGGTGCCCGACGCGCTGCTCGGCGCGGCCTGGATCGGCGCGGCGGTGGTCGGCCTGGTCCTCGGCCTGATCATCTCGTTCTCCCGGATGGCGAACCCGGCGCTGGTCGTCGCGTACGCCGTCGTCGAGGGCGTCTTCGTCGGCATGGTCAGCAAGTTCTTCAATTCGCTCTACGACGGCATCGTGGTCCAGGCGGTGACCGCCACGTTCGGTGTCTTCTTCGTGATGGCCATGCTCTACAAGGCGAAGGTCATCCGGGCTACCCCGAAGTTCGTCAAGGGCATGATCGCCGTGATGGCGGGTCTCTTCGCCGTCATGCTGATCAACCTCGTGTTCGCGCTCTTCGGCGTGAACACCGGCCTGCGCGACGGCAGCCCGCTGGCGATCGGGTTCAGCCTGGTCTGCATCGTGGTCGCCTCGCTGAGCTTCGTGCTCAGCTTCAAGGAGGTCGAGGACGGCGTCCGGATGGGGCTGCCCCAGCGCTACTCCTGGGTCGCCGCCTTCGGCATCCTGGTCAGCCTGGTCTGGCTCTACATCGAGATCCTGCGCCTGCTGAGCTACTTCCAAGGCGACGACTGACCGTCGCCCGCGACTGACCGTCGCCCGCGACTGACCGTCGCCCGCGACCGACCGGCGCCCGCCCCCGCATCCGCGAGGGCGGGCGCCGTCGTCCACCTCACGGCTCGCCCCCGCTCGCCCCGACTCCCGCCCGCCCCGGCCCCCGCGGGGGGTTCGTAGACTTCGGGTGTGGGTGGTGGGGAGTTGGAGCGGGCGGTGGAGTTGTTGGTGCGCCAGGTCGGGCACTGGCAGCAGCCCCGCTGGGCGGCCACGGCCGCCGGTGGCAACGTGTCCCGCGCCGACCTCGTGCACCGGCTGGTGCAGGAGATCGCCAACCTGGCCGCCGACGTCGAGGGCGGACCCCGGCGGACGGTGCCCCGGCTCGACAACGACCTGGCGCTGCCCGACCAGCTCCGGGTGGTGGCCGCCGACCTGGTCGCCGCCGCCCCGCCGCCGGAGGTGCTGGCGCGGGCCGCCGCCGAGGTGACGGCGACCCGCGACGCTCTCTAGCGCTGACGGCGACCCGCAACGCTCTCTAGGGCCGACGGCGACCCGCGACACTCTCTACGGGTGACGGCGACCCACAGCCTGCCAGGGCTCCGGCCGGGTGGCGAGGTCCGCTCGGGATGACCCCGGCGCCCGGCCGGGCAGCCCGTGGTCGCGCCGTCCGCTCAGCTCAGACGCTCGACGACCATGGCCATGCCCTGGCCACCGCCCACGCACATGGTCTCCAGGCCGATCGTCTTGTCGTGCCAGTCCAGGGCGTTGAGCAGGGTGCCGGTGATCCGGGCGCCGGTCATGCCGAACGGATGCCCGACGGCGATGGCGCCACCCATGACGTTCAGCTTCTCGAGCGGGATGCCGAGCTGGCGGTACGAGGGGATCACCTGCGCGGCGAACGCCTCGTTGATCTCCACCAGGTCGACGTCGTCGATGGTCATCCCGGCCCGCTTGAGCGCCTGCCGGGTGGCCTCGACCGGGCCGAGGCCCATGATCTCCGGCGAGAGGGCGGTCACGCCGGTGGAGACGATCCGGGCCAGCGGCGTGATGCCGAGGTCCCTGGCGCGCTGGGCGCTCATGATCACCACGGCGGCGGCGCCGTCGTTCAGCGGGCAGCAGTTGCCGGCGGTGATGCGACCGTCCGGACGGAACACCGGCTTCAGCCCGGAGACGCCCTCCAGGGTGACCCCGGCGCGGGGGCCGTCGTCAGTGTCGACCACCGTGCCGTCCGGAGTGGTGACCGGAGTGATCTCCCGGGCCCAGAAGCCGTCGGCGATGGCCTTCTCGGCGAGGTTCTGGCTGCGTACGCCGAACTCGTCCATGTCGGCGCGGGTCACGTCGTGCACCTGGGCCAGGTTCTCGGCGGTCTGCCCCATGGTCAGGTAGATGTCCGGCAGTTCGCCGGCCTCGCGCGGATCGGTCCAGACCGGGGCCCCGCCCTGGGCGCGGGCCTTGGAACGCTCGGCCGCGGCGGCGAAGCGCGGGTTCTCCCAGCCGCCGCCGACCAGCGCCTGCGCCTCCTTCGGCAGCCCGTCGGAGTTGCCGCGGGCGTACCGGGAGACGGTCTCCACGCCGGCGGAGACGAACACGTCGCCCTCGCCGGCCCGGATCGCGTGCATCGCCATCCGGGTGGTCTGCAGGGAGGACGCGCAGTAGCGGGTGAGCGTCGCGCCGGGCAGGGTGTCCAGGCCCATCAGGGTGGCGACCACCCGGGCCATGTTGAAGCCCTGCTCGCCGCCGGGCAGACCGCACCCCAGGTAGAGGTCGTCGATCTCGGTCGGGTCGAGCTGGGGGACCTTGTCCAGGGCGGCCCGCACGATGGTCGCGGCGAGGTCGTCCGGGCGGACGTCGCGCAGGGAACCCTTGTGCGCCCGGCCGATGGGGGAGCGGGCGGTGGCGACGATGACGGCGTCGCGGGACGACTCAGTCGGCATGACCCAACGTTAACCCGTCGGTAACTTCTGGCGGAAGCTGCCCGCCGGCCGGGAAATGTCACGCCCGGCGGGACAGCGGGGACGGCCGGCGGGTCACTGCCGGGAGGCGACCGCCGCGGCGGCGGCGACGGCCGGCAGCAGGGCGTGCGCCCAGACCCGGTAGCCGTCGGCGGAGGGGTGGTAGCCGTCGTGGCACAGCGTCCCGGCGTCGGCCCGGAACACGGCGCCGGTCTCGGTGGCCAGGTCGACCACCGTGCCGCCGGCGTCGAGCACCGCCGCCGCCTGGGCGCGGGCCACCCGCCGCCCCGACCAGCCGACCACGTTGCGCAGCGGCGGCGCGATGGCGCGTACGGCGCCCAGGTCGGGGCACGTGCCCACGACCACCTCCACCCGGGCCTCGCGCAGCCGGTGCACGGCCGCCCCGAGGTAGGCGGCGGCCTCCATCGGGCGACGCAGGGTGGTGGCGTCGTTCGCCCCGATCAGGATCACCGCCACGTCGGGGCGCTCGCCGAGCAGCGCCCGGGCCACCTGGGTGGCCAGGTCGGTCGAGCGTGAGCCGGAGACGCCGACGCTGGACAGGTGCACCCGGCGACCGCTCGGGCCCTCGGCGAGCAGGTTGGCCAGCTGTCCGCCGATGGTCTCGTCGAGGCGGCCGACCCCGACGCCGAGGGCGGACGAGTCGCCGAGCAGCACCAGGCGCAGCGGCGGCGCGTCGGCCCGCCCGACCGTGGCGCGCAGGGCGAGCGCCAGCTCCGGCTGGGCGTACCGGCGGTGCCGGGCGGCGAAGGCCTGACCGGCGAGGACGGCGGCGCCGCCGACCGTGCCGGCGATGAGGCTGAGCGTCGCCGCCCGGCCCAGTCGATTGGCGAGCCCCGAGGGGATGAAGCGCTCGCTCATGCCAGTCCCTCCAGTGTGGGTGAGTCGGCGGCGGGGCTGGGCTGCGGCGCCGCGCCGACACCGAAGAAGGCCCGTCGGCGCAGTTGCGCCCACCGGCCGGCGGGGCCGCGCTCGCGCCCCCTGACCCGGGTGCCGCTGACCTCGGTGCCCGCGTGGCGGGCCGCCTCCTGGGCGGCCTGCGGCAGCGAGCGCACGCCCTCGTCCCGGACGAGGGTCGGGCGGCGTTCCTGCCCCGCGCCGAGCGCGGACAGCACGGTCGGCAGCAGGGCGGCGGCGGCCATCGCGTAGCCCTCCGCCGAGGGGTGGAAACGGTCCCAGGCGAACATCCGGGTCGGCTCCGCCGTGAACCGGGGACCGAGCAGGTCGCCGAGGGAGACCGTCCAGCCGCCGGCCTCGACCACGGCCACCGTCTGGGCGGCGGCGAGCTGCCGGCTCCAGTGCCGGGCCAGCCACCGCAGCGGCGGCTGGATCGGCCGGATCGCGCCCAGGTCGGGGCAGGTGCCGACGACCACCTCGCAGCCGGCCGCGCGCAGCGTGCGGACCGCGTCGACCAGGTAGCGCACCGCCAGGGCGAACGGTGCGCGGTTGGTCACGTCGTTGCCGCCGATCAGGATCACCGCGACGTCGGGCCGGCACTCCAGCGCCGCCTCCACCTGGTGCCGCAGCACCGCCGAGATCGCGCCCACCACGGCGAAGCGGTGCAGCCGGACGGGGCGTTGCAGGCGGCGGGACAGCCCGGTGGCGAGCAGGGCGCCGGGCGTCTCCCGGCGGCGGTGCACGCCGTAGCCGGCGGCCGACGAGTCGCCGAGCACGACGACGGTGACCGGCGGGCCGGGCAGCTTCGCGCCGTAGACGCCGTCGCAGCGCGGCGGGGGCGCCTCGGCCATCGGGATCGTGCGGCGGGCCTGCCGGGCCTGCCCGAGGAGCACGCCGCCGGTCGCCACCACGGCCGCGGCGGTGGCGCCCGTGCCGATCGCCGCGAGGCGGGCGAGCTGCCGGGCGCGCTGCCAGCGCGGACCAACCGGGACGACGGAACCAGCGACCCCCATACAGCGACATTATCGCGCCGGCACGACACACCGCTGTCGTCGTGTGGGCTCGCGGGTGCCTGGAAGGCGACGCTCCTGGGTATCTGTACGGGTGACCGGGGGACGGTTGCGCGGGCACGCCACCCTGGCACGTGGAGAGGGGCCGAACATGGGGAAGACATTGAAGCGCACCGCGGCGTTCAGCGCGCTGGCCCGGGCACTCGCGGCCGGGTCGCGGGGCGGGCCGTCGCTCGGGGCGCGGCTGGGCGCGCTGCCGCGGATGATCCGGGCCACCACCCGGGGGGAGTACGACGGCGGCCTGCGGCTGGCCCTGATGACCGCGGCGACGGCGTACATCGTCTCGCCGGTCGACCTGATTCCCGAGATCCCGCTGGCGATCTTCGGGCTGGCCGACGACGCGGTCATGGTGACCTGGCTGGCCGGCAGCGTGCTGGCCGAGACCGAGCGGTTCCTGGAGTGGGAGGCCCGGCGCAGCTCGGTGATCCCCGGGCACGTGGCGTCCTGAACCCACGTACCCTGGGGCATCGAGAAGACGTCTGCCCGGCCGCCGCCGGCGGCGCCGGAGGAGAAGGGCACAACGAGGTGCGGTACTACGACAACGTCGTCGAGCTGATCGGCAACACCCCGCTGGTACGGCTGCGCAACGTCACGGCCGGGATCCAGGCCACCGTGCTGGCGAAGGTGGAGTACCTCAACCCGGGCGGCTCGGTGAAGGACCGGATCGCGCTGCGGATGGTGGAGGACGCCGAGAAGGCGGGCATCCTCCAGCCGGGCGGCACGATCGTCGAGCCGACCAGCGGAAACACCGGCGTCGGGCTGGCGCTGGTGGCGCAGCTGCGGGGCTACAGGTGCGTCTTCGTCTGCCCCGACAAGGTCAGCCAGGACAAGCAGGACGTGCTGCGCGCGTACGGCGCGGAGGTGGTGGTCTGCCCGACCGCCGTCGCCCCGGAGGACCCGCGCTCCTACTACAACGTCTCCGACCGGCTGGCCCGGGAGATCCCCGGCGCGTGGAAGCCCAACCAGTACAGCAACCCGGCCAACCCGCGCTCGCACTACGAGACCACCGGCCCCGAGCTGTGGGAGCAGACCGGGGGCGAGCTCACCCACTTCGTGGCGGGCGTCGGCACCGGCGGCACCATCTCCGGCATCGGGCGCTACCTCAAGGAGGCGTCGGAGGGGCGGGTCAAGGTCGTCGGCGCCGACCCGGAGGGTTCCGTCTACTCCGGCGGCACGGGCCGGCCGTACCTGGTCGAGGGTGTCGGCGAGGACTTCTGGCCGGAGACGTACGACCGGGGTGTCGCCGACGAGATCATCGAGGTCTCCGACAAGGCGTCCTTCGAGATGACCCGGCGGTTGGCGCGCGAGGAGGGGCTGCTGGTCGGCGGCTCCTGCGGGATGGCCGTCGTGGCCGCCCTGGAGGTGGCTCGCAAGGCCGGCCCGGACGACGTGGTCGTGGTGCTGCTGCCGGACAGCGGCAAGGGCTACCTGTCCAAGATCTTCAACGACACGTGGATGGCCCGGTACGGCTTCCTGGACAACTCGGGCACCGAGCCGACGGTCGCCGACGCGCTCGCCGGCAAGCCGGGCGGCCTGCCCGAGCTGGTGCACGTGCACCCGACCGAGACGGTCCGCGACGCGATCGACTACATGCGCGAGTACGGCGTCTCGCAGCTCCCGGTGCTCAAGGCCGAGCCTCCGGTGGTGACCGGCGAGGTGGCCGGCTCGATCGCCGAGAAGGACCTGCTCGACGCGCTCTTCACCGGCCAGGCGCACCTGCACGACACCATCGAGCGGCACATGGCCGAGCCGCTGCCGATGATCGGCGGCGGGCAGCCGGTGAGCGAGGCGGTCGGCCTGCTGGAGAAGTCCGACGCCGCCCTGGTGCTGGTCGACGGCAAGCCCAAGGGTGTGCTCACCCGGCAGGACCTGCTGGCCCACCTCGGCGCCCGCTGACCTGGACGACGTCCGCACGAGGGCCCTTCCCCGCCCGGGGAGGGGCCCTCGCCGCGCCTGCCGCGCCCGCGCCGGAGGGCAGGCGTACCGCCGCTCAGAGCCCTCGCGCGTACCGGAGCTGGGGCGTGACCGCCGGGCCGATGTGCTCGTCGCGTTCGGTGCCGGTGGGGGTCCAGCCGCCGCTCTCGTAGAAGCGCCGGGCGTGCGCGTTGTCCCGCAGCACCCAGAGCACCGCCCGGGACCAGCCGCGGGCGCGCATGGCGTCCAGCGCGTCGACCATCAGGGTGCGCCCGGTGCCCCGGCCACGCTCGGCGGGTTCGAGGTGGATGGCGTTGAGCAGGCCGGTCACCGGGTCGCCCTCGTCGTCCGGGCCGAGATAGCTGAAGCCGACCAGCCGGCCGGCGCGCTCGGCCACCGTCATCCGGTGCTCGTCCCGCTCCCACGTCCACCGCTCGGTCCAGTACGCGCCCATCGCCTCGGGCGTCGGGTCGGCCAGTGCCCGCGCCGGCAGGAAGGCCGAATAGGCGGCGACCCGGGAACGTTGGTGCAGCGCGCCCACCGCCATCAGGTCGTCGACGGTGGCGGGGCGCAGGGTGACCGTCATCCGGCCGAGGCTACCCGCCGGGGCGGGATCTGCACGGTCGTCAGGTCCTCGGCGATCACCAGGTCGCCGTCGAAGTGCGCGCGGGCCTCGTCGGCGAAGCGGGCCGGGTCGGCGTACCGCTGGGAGAAGTGGGTGAGCACGAGCCGGCGTACGCCCGACTCGGCCGCCACCCGCGCGGCCTGGCCCGCCGTGAGGTGGCCGACCTCGGCGGCCAGCGCGGCCTCCGAGTCGAGGAACGTCGACTCGATGACCAGCAGGTCGGAGTGCTCGGCGAGGGCGTACACCCCGTCGCAGAGGCCGGTGTCCATGACGAAGGCGAACCGCTGCCCGGGCCGGGGCACACTCACCTCCTCGCGGGTGACGCGGCGCCCGTCGACGTCGAGGTGGCCGACGCGGATCAGCTCCCCGACCGCCGGCCCGGCGATGCCGTACGCGGCCAGCCGCTCCGGCAGCATCCGGCAGCCGTCCGGCTCGACGAGCCGGTAGCCGTACGTCTCGATCGGGTGCCGCAGCCGGCGGGCCTCCAGCGTGCCGACGCCCAGCGTGATGCGCTGCCCGTCGGCCTCGATGGGCTCGACGCGCAGCTCGGCGGTCTCGTGGAAGCTGGCGGCGTGCCGCAGCCGCGCGAAGTATTCCGCGCCGCCGGCCGGGAAGTGCACCGCCACCGGGTGCGGCACCCGGTCGAGGGAGAGCCGCTGGATGGTGCCGGGCAGGCCGAGGCAGTGGTCGCCGTGGAAGTGGGTGACGCAGATCCGGGTCAGGTCGGTGGCGGTGACCGTGGTGTGCAGGAGCTGCCGCTGGCTGCCCTCGCCCGGGTCGAAGAGGATCACCTCGCCGTCCCAGCGCAGCACGTACCCGTTGTGGTTGCGCTGCCGGGTGGGGGCCTGGCTGGCCGTCCCGAGCACCACCAGCTCGCGCATCGACACGGTGACCTCCGGCTGCGTCGGCCACCCGGCCTGCGGAAAAGGGTCGACCCCCGGGGCTTCCGTGCTCGCGCACGGGCCGGCTGGACTGGGCCGGCACCCCGGGGGTCGGGTGGCTGTCGTGGTTTCGCCGCACCGCTGCCACACGGTCTCGACGATGGTGCTGTGTTGTTGCCCGCCTCGCGGCGGACGGTTTCACTGTCGAGGACAGCGGCTAGCGGACAGCCACCTCACGAGTCCGATTGCTATACAAGTCTGGACCACCTCCTTTCCCGTGTACCGCCACGCTATCCAGCCCTCACGCCGCCGGCAACGGATTTCGATCACACGGCGCCGGGGAATGGCGGGCCGGCGCTCAGGTGTTCTCGGCGATGCCGATCGGGCCCTCGCGGGGGCCCTCCTCGCTGGCCGGCTGCACGGCCAGCGACGGGAAGTCGGCCAGGTCGCCCTCCGGCTCGGCGTCCCACTCGGGGAAGACCAGGTCGCTCTGGAGGTAGAGGCAGAGCAGCTGGGTGAGCTGGCGCAGGCCCTCCAGGTGGGTGCGTTCGTGCCCGTGGGTGGCGTCCACGCCGAAGCCGAGCAGCGCCACCCGGGCGTGTGCGCCGGCCTCCACCGCCGCCGCCACGTCCGAGCGGTAGTACTCGAAGACGTCCCGGACCAGGTTCACCCCGTGCTCGGCGGCGATCGAGGCCAGGTTGCGGGTCAGGTGGTAGTCGAACGGGCCCACGCCGTCGCCCATGGCCAGCGTGGCCGCGTCCTCGCGGGACTGCTGGCCGGGCGCCACCACCGCCGCGTCGACGGAGACGATCTCCGCCACGTCGGGGTCGAGCCCGTGCGACGCCCCGTGCCCGATCTCCTCGGTCACGGTGACCAGCAGGTGCGCGGTGACCGCCGGGCGTACGCCGGCGTCGACCATCGCCTTGAGCGCGGTGAGGACCGCCGCCACGCCGGCCTTGTCGTCCAGGTGCCGGGACTTGACGTACCCGCTGGGGGTGATCGTCGGGTTCGGCAGGAACGCCACGAAGTCGCCCGCGTCGATGCCGAGGGCGCGCAGCCCGGCGATGTCCTCGACCGGCTCGTCGACCCGGACCTCCACGTGCTGCCAGCCGACGCCCTGGAGGTCCACGTCGTCGTTGTAGCGGTGGCCGCTGGCCTTGAGCGGCAGCACCTGGCCGGTGATCACCCGCTCCAGGTCGTCGGTGAAGATCCGTACGTGGGCGCCCTCGGCGAACCGGGCGCTGTGCGTACCGATTGTCTTCAGCTCCAGCCGGCCGTTCTCCTTCAGCCGCTTCACCATGCCGCCGATGGTGTCGGTGTGCACCACGATCGCCCGGTCGGCGCCCGTCGAGCGGGGGCCGGGCAGGCAGGCGCTGAGCGCGCCGCGGCGGGTCAGCGTGGAGGGGATGCCGAGCGCGGAGAGCCGCTCGCCGACGTACTGCTGCACGTGGTCCGTACGCCCCGACGGGCTCGGGATCTCCAGCAGCTCCATCAGCACCTGGCGCAGGTAGTCCAGGTCGATCTCCAGGGGCCTCGGGCTCACGCGGCGCCTCCCGGGCCGGCCGGGGTCCAGCGCCGCTGCGGTGCCCGGGTGCCGGGGAAGAGCAGGTCCACGAAGCGCTCGGCGGTCGGCTGCGGCTCGTGGTTGGCCAGGCCGGGCCGCTCGTTGGCCTCGATGAACACGTGCTCCGGGCGGTCCGGGGCGCCGACCAGCAGGTCCAGCCCGGTGACCGGGATGTCCAGGGCCCGGCTGGCCGCCACGCACGCCTCGGCGATCGCGGGGTGCAGCTCGGCGGTGACGTCGTGGATGGTGCCGCCGGTGTGCAGGTTCGCAGTCCGGCGTACGGCCAGCACCTGCCCCTCGGGCAGCACGTCGTGCAGCTCGTGGCCGGCCTCGGCGAGCACGTCGCGGGTCATGTCGTCGAGCGGGATGCGGGACTCGCCACCGGTGGCGGCGGCCCGGCGGCGGCTCTGCCGCTCGATCAGCTCGGCGATGTCGTGCACCCCGTCGCCGGTGATCGAGGCGGGGCGCCGGACCGCGGCGGCCACCACCTCGTGGTCGATGACGACGACGCGCAGGTCCTCGCCGGCGCGCATCTCCTCGATCAGCACGTCCGGGCAGAACCGGGCGGCCAGCTCGACGGCGGCGGCCAGCGCCTCGGGGGTCCGTACGCCCACGGTGATGCCGTTGCCCTGCTCGCCGCGCGCCGGCTTGACCACCACCCGGCCGACCTCGGCGAGGAAGGCGGTGTCGCGGTCGTCGCCGGTGGCGGTCCGGCCGCGCGGCACGGAGAGCCCCGCCTCGGTGAGGATCCGGCGGGTGACCCGCTTGTCGTCGCAGCGGCTCATCGCCACCGCCGAGGTCAGCTCCGACAGCGACTCGCGGGTCAGCACGGTCCGCCCGCCGCTGCTCAGCCGCAGCTCACCCCAGGCGGGGTCGGTGACCTCCACCCGGATGCCGCGCCGCATCGCCTCGTCGGCGACGATCCTGGCGTACGGGTTGAGCTGGTCGTACCCCTCGGGCATGGCGGGCAGGAAGAGCCGCTCGTTGATCGGGTTCTTCCGCTTCACGCAGAGCGTCGCCGTGCGGTAGAAGCCGAGCCGCTCGTAGAGCCGGATCGCCCCGCCGTTCTCGGCGAGCACGGACAGGTCCACGTACGCCCGGCCCCGCTCGACCAGCCGGGCGGCCAGCGCGGTGATCAGCGCCTGGCCGGTGCCCGGCGGCGCGGTGTTGAAGTCGACGGTGAGGCACCACAGGCTGGCGCCGTTCTCCGGGTCGTCGAAGACCGCGACGTGGTCGACGCCGGTGATGGTGCCGACGATCTCGCCGGTGGCGTCCTCGGCGACCAGGTGCAGGAACCGGTCGGTGCGCGCGTTGGCGACGAGCACGTCGACCCCGGCGGTGACCATGCCGTTGCGGGCGTAGATCCGGTTCACCGCGTCCGCGTCGGCGGCGTCGGCCAGGGGGCGGATGGTCAGCCCCGGCACGTCACCGTCGCCGGTCGGACGGTCACCGTCGAGCGGCAGCCGGTAGGTCAGCGACGGGTCGATGAACAGCTCGTCGGGCAGCCGGGACACCAGCACGTGCGGGTCGCGCAGGTAGATGCAGATGTCCCGGGAGCCGGCGGCCTCGGAGCGCAGCACGGCGGCGACGGCGGCCTGGTCGGCGAAGGTCTGCCCGAAGACGAGCCGTCCCCAGCCGCAGTCCAGCACCACGTCGGTGTGGCCCTCCCGGGTCGGCGGCTCCGCCGGCTCCGGCGCCATCGGATCGCCGCCGGGGCCCACCCGCTCCCGTCGCCGGCTGTTGCGCGACCGGTCGGTCCGGGCCGCGCCGGTCGCCAGGGTGTCGGTCACGGTGAGTCGATTCCGTGGCTCTGGAGCCACATTTCCAGGAGTCCGAGTTGCCACAGCTTGTTTCCGTTCAACGGGGTCAGTTCGGCGTTCGGGTCGGCGAGCAGGGCGTCGACGTAGTCGGCGCGGAACAGGTCGCGGCGGCGGGCCTCGGGCGCGGAGAGCGCGTCGCGTACCCGGTCGAGGAGCTTGCCCTCCAGGTGGGTGAGGCCGGGTACGGGGAAGTAGCCCTTCGGCCGGTCGATGACCTCGTGCGGCAGCGCCCGGCGGCCGATCTCCTTGAGCACGCCCTTGCCGCCCTGCGCCAGCTTCAGCTCTGGCGGGCAGCTCGCGGCGAGTTCGACGAACTCGTGGTCGAGGAACGGCACGCGGGCCTCCAGCCCGTGCGCCATCGTCATGTTGTCCACCCGCTTGACGGGGTCGTCGGTCAGCATGACCTGGGTGTCGATCCGCAGGCCGGCGTCGACGGCGGTCTCCGCCCCGGCCCGGCCGAGGTGCGCGGCCACGAACTCCCGCGCCGGGTCGCCGTCGGTCAGCCAGGCCGGGTTCAGCACCCGGGCCAGCCCGGCCGCGTCCCGGTCGAAGAACGCCTTGGCGTACGTGTCGAGCGCCTCGTCCCGGCCGACCCGGGCGAGCGGCGGGTACCAGTGGTAGCCGCCGAGGATCTCGTCCGCGCCCTGGCCGGACTGGACCACCTTGACGTGCTGCGACACCACCTCGCTGAGCAGGTAGAACGCCACGCAGTCGTGGCTGACCATCGGCTCGGACATCGCGGCGACGGCCGCCTCCAGGGGCGGCACCAGGTCGGCGGCGGCCACCCGGATCTGGTGGTGGTCGGTGTCGAACGTCTTCGCGACGAGGTCGGAGTAGCGGAACTCGTCGCCCTCCCGGCCGCCGACCGCGTCGAAGCCGATGGAGAAGGTCGACAGCCCGCGTTGGCCCTCGCCGGCCAGCAGGGCGACCACCAGGCTGGAGTCCAGCCCGCCGGAGAGCAGCACGCCGACCGGCACGTCGGCGACCATCCGCCGCCGTACGGCGGTGGTCAGCGACTCCAGCAGGGCGTCCTGCCAGTCCTTCTCGGACCAGCCGGCCCGCTCGGCGGAGCGGGTGAAGGCCGGGTCCCAGTAGACCCGCTCGGAGGTGCGGCCGTCCGCCTCGTAGACCCGTACGGTCGCCGGGGGCAGCTTGGTGACGCCCCGCAGGATGGTGCGCGGCGGCGGCACGATGCTGTGGAAGCTCAGGTAGTGCGCGAGCGCGACCGGGTCGATGCCGGTGTCGACGCCGCCCCCGGCCAGCAGCGCGGGCAGGGTGCTGGCGAAGCGCACCGCGCCGGGCGTCTCGGCCAGGTAGAGCGGCTTGATGCCGAGCCGGTCCCGGGCCAGCACCAGCCGGCCGGTGTCCCGCTCGCTGATCGCCACGGCGAACATGCCGATCAGGTGATCGACGAAGTCGAGCCCCCACTCGGCGTACGCCTTGAGCACGACCTCGCTGTCGCCGGAGGAGAAGAATCGGTGGCCCTTGGCCTGAAGCTCCTCGCGCAGCTCGCGGTAGTTGTAGATGCACCCGTTGAAGACGCCGGTCAGTCCCGCACCGGGGTCGACCAGCGGTTGCCCGCTCGCGGCGGAGAGGTCGATGATCTTCAGGCGGCGGTGTCCGAGGGCCGTCGGGCCCTGGGCCCAGACGCCGCTGTCGTCGGGCCCCCGGTCGCTCATCGTGGCCGCCATGCGCTCCACCGCCGCCACGTCGGCGCGTGAGCCGTCACGGCGGAACTCTCCCGCAAGTCCGCACATGCCAGGCAATGCTGCCAGAGGGCAACGAGGATTGCCCGTTGAGCTGATAACAGTTTCTTGAAGTTTTGCTAGACTGCGCGATTCCGTCATGGCACATGTCGGCTCCGGTGGCGGACCGCGTCAGGAGTGGCGGATGGGGCGGTTTCCGCCCGGCGGCCGATGTGATCGATTGCTCAGTTCCGGAAGCGCGGAGGCCGGCGCGACCGATGCCGCGCCGGCCTCCGTGACGGTGCCGGTGGTTCCGGCCCGAGCCGGGTTCAGCCCGAGGTGCGGGCGACGCCGACCGGGCAGCTCAGCCCGTTCGGGCCGTGGTTTCCGTGTCGACTCCCCACTCACTCGTCACCGGGTTGCGGCATGTGGCCGAACCGTCGGACCTCCTGGGGCCAGCCGCATGCCTCCGCGAGCTTGCCGGCCCACATCCGGGCCGTTTCCACGTCGGCCACGTCCACCACGGTCAGCCCGCCCAGCCACTCCTTGGTCTCGACGTAGGGCCCGTCGGTGAACACCAAGGTGCCGCTCGTGGCGTCGGCACTGAAGACGGGGGTGTCCCCTTCCTCCAGGCCCCCGGCGAACACGTAGGCCCCGGCCGCCTTCATCTCGTCCACGACCGCCTTGGCGAGTGGCCCGCGCCCGCGGAACCACTCCTCAGTGTGGTCACCCACCCACTGCTGGTTGAAGTAGATGAGGTACTCGGCCATGTCTGCTCCCTCGTCTCGGGCGGACCTTTGTCTGCCACCATCTCCGCTACGAACGGCGTCGGGCGGATACGACACCCCAGGCAGGAAATTTCCACGTCGGTGTCGGCGGGGGAGCGGTGGCGGCCGGGTCTGTCCAGGAGACTAGTGAAGGTCGGACGGCACCCGGGCGACGCCCACGGGGCAGCTCAGCCCGTTCGGACCGTGGTTGCAGTACCCGTTCGGGTTCTTCGTGGGCGCCAAATACTGCTGGTGCATGTCCTCGGCGAAGTAGTACTCGCCGAGCCGGTCGATCTCGGTGGTGATCTCGCCCTTGCCGGCCCGCGCCACGATCGGTGCGAACGCGTCCCGGGACGCCTGGGCGGTGGCGAGCTGCTCGTCCGTGGTCACGTAGATCGTCGACCGGTACTGGGTGCCCACGTCGTTGCCCTGGCGCATGCCCTGGGTCGGGTCGTGGTTCTCCCAGAAGACCTTCAACAGGTCCTCGTAGCTGATCGTGGCGGGGTCGTAGACCACCTGGACCACCTCGGCGTGCCCCGTCATCCCCGAGCACACCTCCTCGTACGTCGGATTCGGCGTGATGCCGCCCGCGTAGCCGGCGGACGTGGTGATCACACCCGGCAGCGTCCAGAACAGCCGCTCGGCGCCCCAGAAACAGCCCATGCCGAACACGGCCACCTGTGCGCCCTCCGGGAAGGGACCCTTGAGCGGGGTGCCCAGCACCTCGTGCCGGTCCGCGATCGGCATCGCGATCAGGCGACCCGGCAGGGCCTGGTCGGAGGTGGGCAGTTCGGCCTTCATGCGGCGCAGGAACACGGTGGGACTCCTCTCGTAACTCTCCCAGCGTGCAACACCGCCGGATCCGCCTTCCTTACCCGCTCCACCCGCACTCAGGCGACCGCCGCCCACGAGAAGATCACAGTCGTCCCCCGGGCAGCGGTGGCGCGCTCGGGCCGGTCACGTCCGCCGCACACTCCGTCGCTCTCGGTGACGTAGCCCGCTGGCCGCGCCTTCCTCACCTCACCCGCTTTGCTCTGCATCCCTATATGCAACAGTAACGCTGGGTGGTGACTGGTCCTGTCGCGGCGACGCGGGCGTTTCGTGTCGTGGCAGGCCAGCGGCCTGGTGCGGATATGGCTGCAGAGCAAAGGGGGTGAGGTGGCACCCCGAGCACCCCGGGCGCCCGTCGCAGAGCGTTACGCGTAGTCATCGCTACCGTGCGTGACGAAGGGTGTCGAGAGGTGCGCACCAAAAGGGTCCTGCCGCCCCGACTCGCTCCCCGCCGCCCGCCACGCCTGCCTGGCTTCGCGTGGGCTGTCCCGTTCGCCCCGGTTCTCCGCACGCTCCGGCTGGCCTCCGCCGGCCCCGCCCGCTCCGGCTGGCCTCCGCCGGCCCCGCCCGCTCCGGCTGGCCTCCGCCGGCCTCCGCCGGCCCCGCCGGCCTCTGCCCGCTCCGCTGGCCTCTGCCGGCCTCCGTGCGGCTGGGGCGCGTCAGAGGGCTGCGGTGATGCGGGCGGCGTAGGTCCCGGCCTCGGCGTCGTCGGCGTAGCGGGTGCGCGGCCAGAAGAAGCCGCGCAGGCCGTCGCCCTTCGTGCGCGGCACGACGTGGGTGTGCAGGTGCGGGACGGACTGGGACACCTTGTTGTTCATCGCCACGAACGTGCCCCCGGCCTCCGTGCCGGCCTCCACGGCGACCGCGAGCCGCCGCACCAGGCCGAAGTAGCCGGCCAGCGCCTCGGCGGGCAGGTCGGCCAGGGCGACCAGGTGCGTGCGCGGCACCACCAGCACGTGTCCCTTGAAGACCGGCCGGGTGTCCAGGAACGCCACCCCGTCGGGCTCGTCGGCGACCCGGAAGGCGGGAGTCTCGCCGGCCACGATCCCGCAGAACACGCACCCGCTCATCCGTCCAGGCTATGCCGGCCGCCCAGATGGGAGACGTTCCCGCGCCGGCCCGCCGTCGTGGGCGCGGACCCGACAGCACCGTTCCGTTCCAGCCTTCGGGACGGGGGATTAGCCTCACGGGATGAGTCACGGCTTCGACACGCTCGCCATCCACGCCGGCCAGGACCCCGAGGCCCGCACCGGCGCGGTGATCCCACCGATCTACCAGACCAGCACCTACGCCCAGGACGCCGTCGGCGCGCCCCGGCTGGGCTACGAGTACAGCCGCTCCGGCAACCCGACCCGCGACGCCCTCCAGGAGTGCCTCGCCGCGCTGGAGGGCGGCCCGGTCGGGCTCGCCTTCGCCAGCGGCCTGGCCGCCGAGGACACCCTGCTGCGTACCGTCTGCAAGCCGGGCGACCACGTGGTGATCCCCGACGACGCGTACGGCGGCACGTACCGGCTCTTCGCCCGGGTGGCCGAGCGCTGGGGGCTGGACTTCACCCCGGCGAAGGTCTCCGACCCCGACGCGATCCGGGCCGCCGTCGAGCCGGGCCGGACCCGGATCGTCTGGGTGGAGACGCCCACCAACCCGCTGCTCGGCATCGCCGACATCGCTGCGCTGGCCGGCGTCGCGCACGACGCGGGCGCCCTGCTGGTCGTCGACAACACGTTCGCCTCGCCGTACCTCCAGCAGCCGATCGCGCACGGCGCGGACGTGGTGGTGCACTCGACCACCAAGTACATCGGCGGCCACTCCGACGTGGTCGGTGGCGCGCTGGTCGCGGCCGACGCCGGGCTGGGCGAGGAGCTGCGCTACCACCAGAACGCGATGGGCGCGATCAACGGGCCCTTCGACGCGTGGCTGACCCTGCGCGGCATCAAGACCCTGGGCGTACGCATGGACCGGCACTGCGACAACGCCGAGCGGATCGCGGCCTACCTGGACGGGCACGGCAAGGTCGGTCAGGTCATCTACCCGGGGCTGCCCGCGCACCCGGGCCACGAGGTGGCCGCGAAGCAGATGCGCCGCTTCGGCGGCATGATCTCGTTCCGGGCCGCCGGCGGCGAGGAGCACGCCGTCGAGATCTGCAACCGGACGAAGCTCTTCATCCTCGCCGAGTCGCTCGGCGGCGTGGAATCCCTGATCGAGCACCCGGGCCGGATGACACACGCAAGTGCTGCCGGCTCGCCGCTTGAAGTTCCCGGCGATCTCGTGCGACTGTCTGTCGGCATCGAGACGGTCGACGACCTGCTCGCCGATCTGGAGCAGGCGCTGGGCTGACCGCTGGCTGGGAGGGTGGCCGTGCAGGACATCATGCCGACCTGGGTGGGGGCGACCGCCAAGCAGATCGCCCGGGGCGTACGCCGGGGCGACGTCACGGCCACCCAGGTCGTCGCCGACCACCTGGATCACATCGCCCGGGTCGACGCCGACCTCGCCGCGTTCCGCACGGTACGCGGCGGGGAGGCGATCACCGAGGCGGAGAAGGTCGACGAGCAGGAGGACCTGGCCAACCTCCCGCTGGCCGGGGTGCCGGTGGCGGTCAAGGAGAACACCCCCGTCGCCGGGCTGCCCACCTGGAACGGGTCGGCGGCGGTGCGTACGCCGGTGGCCGAGGCCGACCACGAGGTGGTCCGGCGGCTGCGCGGCGCCGGCGCGGTGATCCTCGGGGTGACCCGGATGCCGGAACTCGGCCTCTGGGGCCTCACCGACGACGAGACGGCCGTGACCCGCAACCCCTGGGACACCCGGCGTACCCCCGGCGGCTCGTCCGGCGGCGCGGCCGCGGCCGTGGCTGCCGGCCTGGTGCCGATCGCCCACGGCAACGACGGCCTCGGCTCGATCCGCATCCCGGCGGCCTGCTGCGGCCTGGTCGGGCTCAAGCCGGGCCGGGGTGTGGTCCCGTGCCAGCTCGGCGCGGACGACTGGTTCGGGCTGACCGAGCACGGCATGCTGACCAGCACGGTCGCGGACGCGGCCGTCGGCTTCTCGGTGCTGGCCGGCCGCCGCCCGGACAAGTTGGTGCCGCCGCAGCGGCTGCGGGTGGGCGTCTCGCTCCGCTCGCCCGTGCGGGGCGTGCACGCCGACGCGCCCAACCGGGACGCGGTCGCGGCCGCCGGGCGGCTGCTTGCGGGCGCGGGCCACGACACGGTGCCGGCCGACCCGGTCTACCCGACGGCCCTGGGCCTGCAGGGCATCGCCACCTGGCTCGCCGCGGCGGCGGCCGACGTGCGCGCCGCCGGGTTGGACCGGCGCGGCCTCCAGCGGCGCAGCCGCCGGCACGTCGCCCTCGGCGAGTGGGCGCAGCGGCGGGGGTACGTCCGGGAGGCCGACCGGGCCGCCTGGCGCGAGCGCTCGATCGGCTTCTTTGCCGACCACTCGGTCGACCTGCTGCTCACGCCCGCCCTGGCCACCGCGCCGCCGGAGGCCGGCGGCTGGTCCGGCCGGTCCTGGCGGGCCAACATGCTGACCAACGTCAGGTACGCCCCGTTCGCCGCGCCGTGGAACATCGCCGGCCTGCCCGCGCTGGTGGTGCCGGTCGGCCGCCGCCCGGACGGGCTGCCGGTCGCGGTGCAGCTGATCGGCCCGCCCGGCAGCGAGCTGCTGCTCCTCGGCGTCGCCGGCCAGTTCGAGATGCAGGCCCCCTGGTCCCGCCACGCCCCCGGCTACCCGCGGATCCCCGCCCCCGTCTGAGTGGTGGCGTGCCGCGCGTCGGCGCGGGTGGCGGGTGGCACGATCAGGGCATGACGGAACTGGTCGGTCTCGCCGACGTACGGGCCGCGCGGGAGCTTCTCGCCGACGTCGTCCGCACCACCCCGCTGGAGCCCTGCCGGCCGCTCAGCGCGGCGCTGGGCGGGCCGACGTGGCTCAAGTGCGAGAACCTGCAACGCGCCGGCTCGTACAAGGTGCGCGGCGCGTACGTGCGGATCTCCCGGCTGTCGGAGGCGGAGCGGGCCGACGGGGTGGTCGCGGCGAGCGCCGGCAACCACGCGCAGGGCGTCGCGCTCGCCGCTGGCCTCGTCGGTACGCACGCCACAGTCTTCATGCCGGTGAACGCGCCCCTGCCGAAGGTCGCCGCCACCAAGGGCTACGGCGCGCAGATCGAACTGGTCGGCAACACCGTGGACGAGTCCCTGGTCGCGGCGCAGAGCTTCGCCGACCGGACCGGGGCGACACTGATCCACCCGTTCGACCACCGGGACGTGATCGCCGGCCAGGGCACGGTGGCCCTGGAGATCCTCGAACAGTGTCCCGAGGTCAGGACGATCATCACGGGGGTGGGCGGCGGCGGGCTGGTCTCCGGCATGGCGGTGGCGGCCAAGGCGCTGCGGCCCGACGTACGGATCATCGGGGTGCAGGCCGCCGGCGCCGCCGCCTTCCCGCCCTCCCTGGTGGCCGGCGAGCCGGTACGCCTCCCGTCCTTCGGCACCATCGCGGACGGCATCGCCGTCGGCCGGCCGGGGGAACTCACCTTCACCCACGTCCGCAAGCTGGTGGACGAGATCGTCACGGTCTCCGAGGAGGACATCTCCCGGGCGCTGCTGATGCTGCTGGAGCGGGGCAAGCAGGTGGTGGAGCCGGCCGGCGCGGTGGGCGTGGCCGCGCTGCTGGCGGGCGTCGTCGAGGTGCAGGCGCCGGTGGTGGCGGTGCTCTCCGGCGGCAACATCGACCCGCTGCTGATGCTGCGGGTGATCGAGCACGGCCTCGCCGCCGCCGGGCGCTACCTGCGGGTGACAGTGCGCTGCTCGGACCGCCCCGGCCAGCTCGCGTCGCTGCTCGGCGAGATCGCCGAGCACCGGGCGAACGTGGTGGACGTGGAGCACCAGCGGGCCAATCCGCACCTGCGCCTGGGCGAGGTGGAGGTGGCCCTGTCGGTGGAGACCCGGGGGGTCGAGCACTCCGACACGCTGATCAGCGCGTTGCGGGCCAGCGGCTACCAGGTGGTCTTCGCCGGCGAGGCGTGACACCGGGACCGGTGCCACGCCTCGCGGGGTCGCTCGTCGTCGCCGCCTGGCCGGATCGGTGCCCGGGCGGCCGTGTCGCCAGCCCGGGCCGCCCCGGCCCGGCGGCGGGGGCTCAGCCGGAGAACGGCTCGAAGCTGACCACGGTCACCTTGATGTCGGCCCCGCTGGGGGCGGTGTAGGTGCAGGTCTGGCCGGCCCGGCCGCCCAGGATCGCCTGGCCCAGCGCCGACTCCGGGCTGTAGACCGTCAGCTCGGTGGTCGACGCGATCTCCCGGGAGCCGAGCAGGAAGGTCTCGGTGTCGTCCTTGTCGTCGTCGAAGTAGATCGTCACGACCATGCCGGGCGACACCACGTCGGCGGCCTGCGCTCCGCCCACCTTGGCGGTGCGAAGCAGCTCCTTGAGGTAGAGGATGCGCCCCTCGGCCTTGCCCTGCTCCTCGCGGGCGGCGTGGTAGCCACCGTTCTCCCGCAGGTCGCCCTCCTCGCGGCGGGCGTTGATCTCGGCGGCGATGACCGGCCGGTTGGCGATCAACTCGTCGAGCTCGCCCTGGAGCCGGTCGAACGCGTCCTGGGACAGCCAGGTGGCGGGCGCCTCGTTGCCAGTGGACACAGGCGTTCTCCTCGTTCGTGCGTGCTGGCTGACAGGTGAACTTCCAAGCTACCAGTGCGGCACGACACAGGGCGCGCTCGAACACCGGCGGTACCCCCGGTGCCCGGGCCGCCGAGGCTGTCCCGGCCGCGTGCCCGAGACCGCGCCGTGGCCGCTCAGCCCGCGGGCCGGCAGCGCATCACCTCGCCGACGAAGGGGCGGGCGGTGGTGGTTAGCCGGTGCTGCGCGGTCGCCTGCCGCTGGTCGGGCCGGGCGGTCACCGTCACCTCTTCCCGGCCCACCTCGGCGCCGTCGCGGTCCCGGGCACGCAGCAGGCAGACCGCCGAGCCGCCCTTCGGCACGGTGACCCGGAAGTCGACCAGCACCTGGCTGTCGGTGATCCCCGTGTAGGTGATCACCTCGGCGTCGTAGTTCGGGTCGCCGTACTGCCGGTAGAGCCGTACCGCGACCAGGGTCATGACCGCGACCAGGGCGACCACCAGCAACGCCACCAGCAGCGGCCGGCGACGTCCGGGCTCCCGGCGGCGGCCGTACCGACCGGGCGGGAAGGCCGGCGCGCCGGGCGGAAGTGTGGCGTGCGTCTCGGTCACCGGCGGGTATCTCCTGGCGTCGTTGTCGGAGGCATCGGCAAGAATGGCAGAGTTCCATCTTCCCAGCCCGTCCCGTCGTCAAATATGACAGGTCGGCACCGGCAGGTCCCGGCGCGGGGGGAAGATTCCGGCAGGTCAGCCGGGCGGTCCCGCGGGGGGTCCGCCGGGGCCAGAGACGAGGAGCGCCGACGTTGGCAGAGCAACTGCGACTGATGGCCGTCCACGCACACCCCGACGACGAGTCGAGCAAGGGCGCCGCGACCATGGCGAAGTACGTCGCCGAGGGCGTGGACGTCCTGGTGGTCACATGCACCGGCGGCGAGCGCGGCAGCGTGCTGAACCCGAAGATGGACCGACCGGACGTCTGGGCCAACATCGCCGACGTCCGCCGGGCGGAGATGGACGCCGCGCGGGCGATCCTCGGCGTCGAGCAGGCGTGGCTCGGCTTCGTCGACTCCGGCCTGCCCGAGGGCGACCCGCTGCCGCCGCTGCCCGAGGGCTGCTTCGCCCTCCAGGACGTCGAGGTGGCGGCCGGCCCGCTGGTGCGGCTGATGCGCCAGTTCCGTCCGCACGTCGTCACGACGTACGACGAGGAGGGCGGTTACCCGCACCCCGACCACATCATGACCCACGAGGTCAGCGTGGCCGCGTTCGAGGCCGCCGGCGACCCGGAGCGCTATCCGGAGCTGGGCGAGCCGTGGCAGCCGCTCAAGCTCTACTACGACATCGGCTTCTCCAAGGGCAAGATCATGGCGCTGCACGAGACGCTGCTCGCCGCCGGCCTGACGTCGCCCTACGAGGAGTGGATCAAGCGCTGGGAGGACCGCCCCGACAAGGGCCCCCGGATCACGACCCGGGTCGAGTGCGCCGACTACTTCCCGGTCCGCGACGACGCGCTGCGCGCCCACGCCACCCAGATCGACCCGGACGGCTTCTGGTTCCAGGTGCCGATGGAGATGCAGCGGCGGGCGTGGCCGACGGAGGACTTCGAGTTGGTGCGCTCGCTGGTCGACAGCCCGCTGCCCGAGTCGGACCTCTTCGCCGGGGTGCGCGAGACGGCCCATGCCCGCTGATCCGGGACGGGGCTACCCTGGTCACCAACCGCACACCGGAGGAACGCCATGCTGACCGCCGCAGAGGTGCTCGCCCAGAACAACTTCGGGGACACCCGCACGGGTGGCCTGGCCGGGCCGATGGGCCTCTTCCTCATCCTCGTTCTGGCCGCCGCCACCGTCCTGCTGATCCGCAACATGAACTCCCGGCTGCGTCGGCTGCCCGACCGGTTCCCCCAGCAGGGCCCGCCGACGACCGCCGACCAGGCGGACGCGGCAGTCGTCGATCCGACAGATGGTGCGCTGACGCAGGATTCATCCTCCGCCGCTCCCACCGGGCGTCAGCAGCGTCGCAACGGCTAGTCCGCCCATGATTCACGTCGAACCCGGTCGTCGCCCCCTGTTGCGGCCACCGGGTTTGCCTTAGCCTCTCGCCGGGGGGACCAAGAGTTCCCGAGCCGTGCGCGGGAGGGGGCGCCGATGACCACCACACCAGCGGCCGCCCGTCGTACCGGCGAGCGGCCCGCGGGCGGAGCGGCCCGGTGACCTCCGGCAGGGCCGGCGAGTCGACCGACCGGATCGGAGCCCGCGACACCCCCGCGCGGCTGCTCCTGCTCACCGCCGCCGTCGCGCTGACCGCGCTGGTCGCCGCCGGGCTGGGGTGGACCGCCCCGACCCACCTTCCCGCCGACGACCCGCTCGGCGGGCCGGCCCGCTTCGGCCTCGCCGTCGCCGTGTTCGCCATCGCCCAGCTGGCCCGGCTGCGCTTCCGCACCGCCGCCGGGATGGTGAGCATCACCTGGGGCGAGGCCGCGCTGATCATCTGCCTCTACCTGACGCCCACCGGCTGGCTCCCCTCCGCCGCGCTCCTCGGCGCCGCGCTCGCCTGGTCGGCCATGTCGCTGCTCGGCGACCGGCGGCCGGTGCTGGAGGTCGTCCGGATCACGGCGTCGCTGACCGCCGCCACCGCCCTGGCCGTCTCCGTCACCACCGTGCTCGGCGAGCCGCTGCTGGCGACGCCGACCCCGGCGCTCGCCCTGGCCGTGCTCGCGGGCTCGGTCACCTACCTGCTCGCCACCGCCTGGCTCGGCGGCGCCACCCTGGCGCTGCGGCACGGCATCCCCGTCGCGCCGCCGCTGCTCGCCGCGCTGCGGGGCAAGCTGCTGATGTTCGTCGGGAACGTGGCCGTCGGCCTGGTCGTGGTGGCGCTGCTGGAACTCGACGCGCGCTGGCTGCTGCTGCTCCCGCCGCCGCTCTGGCTGCTCCAGCAGACCTACCGGCACCGGCTCCGCGCCGACCAGGAGCGGCGCACCTGGCGGGCCTTCGCCGAGGCCACCGCCGCGCTCAACCAGCTCGACGAGCGGGGCGTCGCCACGGCCGCCGTGACCGGCGCGCTGACCCTGTTCAACGCCGAACTCGTCGACGTCGACGTGGCCCGGGGCGACGGCCGGTGGCGGCGCTACCGGGGCGACCCGGGCGGCCAGCTGGTCGACCGGGAGGTCGCACCGCCCGGCCAGACGGAGCCGGAGGACCACGAGCTGGTGCGTACCCTCTCCGTGGGCGCCGCCCGGGTGGGCGAGCTGCGGGTCCGGTTCCCGCGCTGCGCGCCCCCCAACGCCCGGGAACGCGACGCCGTGGCCGCGTTCGGCGACGCGCTCGCCGCCGCGCTGCACGACGCCGCGACCCACCGCGAGCTGCGCCTGGTCACCGCCCGCTCGTCGTACGAGGCGGTGCACGACCAGCTCACCGGGCTGGTGAACCGGTCGGCCCTGCTCAGCAAGGGCGACCAGGCGCTGCGCCAGCTCGCCCACGACCACCCGGTGGCGCTGCTGCTGCTCGACATCGACCAGTTCAAGGAGGTCAACGACACCCTCGGGCACGCGGCCGGCGACCAGCTGCTGCGGTTGACCGCCAACCGGCTGGGCGCCCTCGCCCGCCCCGGGGACCTGCTCGCCCGCCTCGGCGGCGACGAGTTCGCGCTGCTGCTGACGTCGGTTCCGGTGATCGGCGACCGGGCCGCCCCGATGGCGTACGCGCTGCGGCAGGCCCGCGAGATCGCCGAGCGGCTCGCCGCGCCGACCGAGGTGGCCGGGGTGCGGATGTCCGTCGAGGTCTCCGTCGGGGTGGTGGTCGCCGACGCCGGCACCGCCGACCTGACCGAGCTGCTGCGCCGGGCCGACATCGCCATGTACCAGGCCAAGGAGGGCGGCGGCAGCGTCGCCGCGTACGACTCCGCCCGGGACGCCGCCAGCACCGACCAGCTGGCCCTGCTGGCCGAGCTGCGCGAGGCGCTGAAGACCGACGACCAGCTCGTGCTGGCGTTGCAGCCGGCGGTCGACCTGACCACCGGCGCCCCGACGGGGGTGGAGGCGCTGATCCGCTGGCGGCACCCGCGTCGGGGCTGGCTCGGGCCGCACGACTTCATCCGCCCGGTGGAGAACAGCGAGCAGCTCGGCGCCTTCACCCGCTACGTGCTGGACAAGGCGCTCGCCGTCGCCGCCGGCTGGGCCCGGGACGGGATCGACGTGCCGATCTCGGTGAACCTGTCGGCGCGCAGCCTGCTCGACCCCCGCCTGCCCACCGAGATCGCCGATGCCCTGCGCCGGCACCAGGTGCCGCCGGACCGGCTGGTCCTGGAGATCACCGAGACGGTGGTGATGAGCGAGCTGGAGGTCATCGACGAGGTGCTCGCCACCCTGCGGTCGATGGGCGTGCAGCTCGCCGTCGACGACTTCGGCACGGGCTTCTCCTCGCTGACGTTCCTCACCCGGATCGCGGTGGACGAGCTCAAGGTGGACCGTTCCTTCGTGATCCGGATGGCCGACTCCCCGGAGGCGGCGGCGATCGTACGGACCACCGTCGGCCTCGCCCACGAGCTGGGGCTGCGGGTGGTCGCCGAGGGCGTGGAGACCGCCGAGCAGCGCCTCGCGCTGGCAGAGCTGGGCTGCACGGCCGCCCAGGGCTACCACTTCTTCAAGCCGATGCCGGCCGACAAGATCGGCGCGGTCCTCGGCACCCTGCTCGACGAGGCCCGCCCCAACGTCTTCCCGCTGCGCGCCGACGGCGCCTCCTGACCCCACCCGCCGCGCGGCCGGGGGAGGACCGGTCCACGTCGGAGCGCGGGCGGGCGCGTCACCGGGTGGTTATGGTCGTCGGGTGAACCGACTCGCTGACGCCACGAGCCCGTACCTGCTCCAGCACGCCGACAACCCGGTCGACTGGTGGCCGTGGTGCGACGAGGCGTTCGCCGAGGCGAAGCGCCGGGACGTGCCGGTGCTCATCTCGGTCGGCTACGCCGCCTGCCACTGGTGCCACGTGATGGCCCACGAGTCGTTCGAGAACGAGCAGGTCGGCGCCCTCATGAACGACGACTTCGTCTGCGTCAAGGTGGACCGCGAGGAACGCCCCGACGTCGACGCCGTCTACATGACCGCCACCCAGGCGATGACCGGGCAGGGCGGGTGGCCGATGACCGTCTTCGCCACGCCCGACGGCACCCCGTTCTTCTGCGGCACCTACTTCCCCCGGGCGAACTTCGTCCGGCTGCTCCAGTCGGTCGCCGCGGCCTGGCGGGACCAGCGCGACGCCGTCGTCCAGCAGGGCGCCGCCGTGGTCGAGGCGATCGGCGGCGCGCAGGCCGTGGGCGGCCCGACCGCGCCGCTGGACGCCGCGCTGCTCGACGCCGCGGCCGACCAGCTCGCCAAGGAGTACGACGAGGTGAACGGCGGTTTCGGCGGCGCGCCGAAGTTCCCGCCGCACATGAACCTGCTCTTCCTGCTGCGGCACCACCAGCGCACCGGCTCGCCGCGCAGCCTGGAGATCGCCCGGCACACCTGCGAGGCGATGGCCCGGGGCGGCATCTACGACCAGCTCGCCGGCGGCTTCGCCCGCTACTCGGTCGACGGGCACTGGACGGTGCCGCACTTCGAGAAGATGCTCTACGACAACGCGCTGCTGCTGCGGGCGTACACCCAGCTCTGGCGCCTGACCGGCGACCCCCTCGCCGCCCGGGTCGCCGCCGAGACCGCCGCCTTCATGATCGACGACCTGGGCACCCCCGAGGGCGGCCTGGCCTCCGCCCTCGACGCCGACACCGAGGGCGTCGAGGGGCTCACCTACTCCTGGACGCCGGCCCAGTTCGTCGAGGTGCTGGGGGAGGACGACGGCCGCTTCGCCGCCGACCTGTTCGCGGTCACCGACGAGGGCTCGTTCGAGCACGGCACGAGCGTGCTGCGGCTGGCCCGCGACGTGGACGACGTCGCGCCCGAGGTGGCCGCCCGGTGGGAGCGGATCCGGGCCCGGCTGCGTGAGGTCCGCGACGCCCGGCCCCAACCGGCCCGCGACGACAAGGTGGTCGCCGCCTGGAACGGGCTCGCGGTCACCGCGCTGGTCGAGCACGCCGCGCTCACCGGGGACCCCGTCACCGCCGCCGCGGCGGTCCGGATCGGCGAGGTGCTGGCCGACCGCCACATCGTGGCCGGGCGGCTGCGCCGCGTCTCGCGCGGTGGGGTCGTCGGCGAGCCGGCCGGCGTGCTCGAGGACCACGGCTGCGTCGCCGAGGCGTTCTGCGCCCTGCACCAGCTCACCGGGGAGGGCCGCTGGCTGACCCTGGCCGGTGGACTGCTCGACGTCGCGCTGGAGCGGTTCGCCGCGCCGGGCGGCGCCTTCTACGACACCGCCGACGACGCCGAACGCCTGGTCAGCCGACCGGCCGACCCGACGGACAACGCCACCCCGTCCGGGCGCTCGGCGATCGTCGCGGCGCTGGTCGCGTACGCGGCGCTGACCGGGGAGACCCGCTACCGGGAGGCCGCCGAGGCGGCCCTGTCGACCGTTGCGCCCATCGTCGGCCGGCACGCCCGGTTCACCGGCTACGCGGCCACCGTCGGCGAGGCGCTGCTCTCCGGGCCGTACGAGATCGCGGTGGTCACCGACGAGCCGACCGGGGACCCGCTGGTCGTGGCGGCACACCGGCACGCCCCGCCCGGCGCGGTGATCGTGGCGGGCCGGTCCGGCCAGCCCGGGGTGCCGCTGCTCGACGACCGGCCGATGATCGACGGGCGGCCCACCGCGTACGCCTGCCGGGGTTTCGTCTGCGAACGCCCGGTGACGACGGTGGACGACCTGGTCGGCCAGCTCGCCCGGCGCTGACGCCACCGGCCCGCGCCGTGCTCACGGCGCGAGCTGCTGGCGGCCCCAGCCCGCGCCGGTGCTCACGGCCAGAGCTGCTCGCGTTCCCAGCCCGCGCCGGTGCGGCGGTAGCGCAGCCGGACGTGCCGGCGCTGCGCGTCCGCCTGCCAGAACTCGACGCTGTGCGGCGCGACCGCGTAGACGGTGTGCGTCCGGGCGACCAGGTCCGGGTCGGCGGCCAGCCGCTCCCGGATCCGGGCCAGCTCACGGTCCAGCTCGGCGCGGTCGGTGAGCACGTCGCTCTGCCGACCCGCGAGGCTGGCCACGCGGGACCCGTCGGGCCGCGCCAGGAAGTCGGCCCGGGAGAGGTCGGGGTCCGCCGGGGCGGCGATTCCCCGCACCCGGACCTGGCGGCCCTGCTCCCGCCAGTGGAAGCTGAGCGCGGTCCGGGGGTTCTCGGCGAGCTGGCGGCCCTTGGCGCTGGCCGAACTGGTGGCGAAGTGCCAGCCGGCCTCGTCGAGGTCCTTCAGGATCAGCACCCGGGCGTCCGGCATGCCGCCGGCGTCGACGGTGGAGACGGTCATCGCATGCGGCTCGTCGACGCCGGCGTCGATCGCGCCGGCCATCCACTCGACGAAGAGGGCCAGCGGCTGGGCCGGGGCGGCGGCGGGATCGAACGATGGCATGTCGTGCGCGAGCACCGGCAGGCCACGGAGCAGACTGCGAATCGTCATGCCATGATCCTTTCAGCAGCAGCGGTGGGTGTTCGATGCGCCATCCGGCGGGGCAGGTGGCGGGGCGTGCCGATAGGCTGGCGCCGCTATGGATTCCCGTACCGGTCTGCCCGTTGTCGGCATGGTGGGCGGCGGCCAGCTGGCCCGGATGACCCACCAGTCCGCGATCGCCCTCGGCCAGTCGCTGCGCGTGCTCGCGCTGGCCCCCGACGACGGGGCCGCGCTGGTCGCCGCCGACGTCCAGTACGGCGACCACACCGACCTCGCCGCGCTGCGCACCTTCGCCAAGGCCTGCGACGTGGTCACCTTCGACCACGAGCACGTCCCCACCGAGCACATCCGCACGCTGGCCGCCGAGGGCGTGAAGCTCTTCCCGCCGGCCGACGCGCTGCTGCACGCCCAGGACAAGCGGGTCATGCGGGAGCGGCTCGGCGAGCTGGGCGCGCCGAACCCGGCGTGGCGAGGAGTCGCCGAGCCCGCCGACCTGGTGGCGTTCGGCGACGAGCTCGGCTGGCCGGTGGTGCTCAAGGCGGCCCGCGGCGGGTACGACGGCCGGGGCGTCTGGCTGGTCGACGACGCGGCGCAGGCCGAGGAGCTGGCCACGACCCTGCTGGCCGGTGGCACCCGGCTGATCGTCGAGGAGCGGGTGCCGCTGCGCCGGGAACTCGCCGTGCAGGTGGCGCGCTCGCCGTTCGGGCAGGTCGCCGCGTACCCGGTGGTCGAGACGGTGCAGCGCGACGGCATCTGCGTCGAGGTGCTCGCCCCCGCACCGGGCCTGCCGGAGGAGCTGGCGGTCGCCGCCCAGCAGCTCGCCATCGACCTGGCCACCGCGCTCGGCGTGGTCGGCCTGCTCGCCGTGGAGCTGTTCGAGGTCGCCGACCGGGCCGCGCCGGGGGGCAGCCGGATCGTGGTGAACGAGCTGGCGATGCGGCCGCACAACTCGGGGCACTGGACCATCGAGGGCGCCCGCACGTCGCAGTTCGAGCAGCACCTGCGGGCGGTGCTCGACTACCCGATGGGTGACACCTCGCTGACCGCGCCCGTGGTGGTGATGGCGAACGTACTCGGTGGCGAGCCGGGCGGGATGTCGATCGACGAGCGGCTGCACCACCTCTTCGCGGCCGAGCCGGGCGCCAAGGTGCACCTCTACGGCAAGCAGGTGCGGCCCGGCCGCAAGATCGGGCACGTCACGGTGCTCGGTGACGACCTGGACGACGTACGGACGCGGGCCGCGCGAGCCGCCCGCTGGTTGCGGGAGGGGCGGGCGTGAGCTTGCCGGCCCCGCAGTCGCGAGTGAGAGGCAGGCACGCGTGAGCACCGTTGGGCTGATCATGGGCAGCGACTCGGACTGGCCGACGATGAAGGCCGCCGCCGAGGTGCTGGACGAGTTCGAGGTGCCGTACGAGGTCGAGGTCGTCTCGGCGCACCGTACCCCGATCAAGATGATCGACTACGGGCGCGCCGCAGCCGACCGGGGCCTGAAGGTCATCATCGCCGGGGCGGGTGGCGCCGCCGCCCTGCCCGGGATGGTCGCCTCGGTCACCCCGCTGCCCGTGATCGGCGTCCCGGTGCCGTTGAAGCACCTCGACGGGATGGACTCCTTGCTCTCCATCGTGCAGATGCCGGCCGGCGTGCCGGTGGCCACCGTGTCGATCGGCAACGCCCGCAACGCCGGGCTGCTCGCCGTCCGCATCCTGGCCGCCGCCGACCGCGCCCTGCTCGACCGCATGTCGGCCTACCAGGCCGACCTGGAGCAGCTGGTGGCCGAGAAGGACGCGGCCCTGCGCGCCTCCCTCGCCTGACGTTTCCGCGCCGGCGGGCCCCAGGGACTCGTCGCTGTGGGTGACGGACGCCGGGGTGCGCAGGGTTACGGTGGCGGCTCGGGGTGCCCACCCCTCCTCCGCCCCTTTGCTCTGCACCCCTCCATGCATCAGTGGCTTGAGCTGGCGTTCTCTCAACGCTGCGGTGATTGACGCTTCAAGCATTCGTCACGCTTGGTGACTGTTGCGTCGGTGGGTGCAGAGCAAAGGCAAGACGGGGCAAGTGCCCGGTCGAGCCGAGAAGTCACGCTACGTGCTCTCCGGATCGGTGATTGAACGGCCAGCGGATCGCCGGCTGCCACGGGGCTCAACGGGCCCGGGTCCGTCCTCTCGGGAGCCGGGGGACGGACCCGCAGATCTCATCGCATGCCGCGCAGGGCCGTCTGGAGGCGTTCCTGGGCCCGGCGCCGGCGCTCGTTGCTCGCGCCGAGCGCCAGCAGCAGGATGCCGACGGGGATCAGGGCCAGCCACGGGCCCAGGCTGAACAGGGCGTGCACCGCCGCGATCGCCGTCACGGCGGCGCCCACGATCACCGGCGCCTGCTGCTGGCTCATCGACCCGAAGACGAGGACAGCCACGGCACCGAGCAGCAGCAGCACCTGGCGCAGCGTGCTGGAGTCGGTGGCCAGCACGATCGCCAGGGTCGGCACGAACGCGGCGACCAGCGCGGGCCCGTACGCGACCCAGCTGCTCAGGTCGGGCCGGTGCCGCAACTCCAGCACGCCGACGAGCAGGGCGAGTGCCGCGAAGGGCAGCGTGTAGGCCTCCGGCAGCGCCACGTCGGCCACCCGCATCAGGATCCACCAGGCGGCGATCTCGCAGACCACCACCGCCCAGAACAGGATGCGCCGCTCCACCGGCCGGCGGCCCGGTCGGGTCGCCGCCAGGCCCAGCACCGCACCCCAGGCGGCCAGCAGCGCCGCGATGTGCCGGGGCGAGTCGAACGCCAACGCCAGGGCGATCAGGGCGGCGGCGTACCCGCTCCACTCGACGGTGGCCGCCTCCCGCTGGGCCTCGGGGCGCCGCAGCCGGGGCAGGGTCGCGGCGAACACCTGGAGGGCCGCGCCGACCGCCAGTACGCCGAACGCGGACCAGACGGCCGCGAGGCCGGCCACCAGGCCGGCGGTGAGCACGAAGAGCTGCGCCATCAGCGAGGCGAACAGCCAGCCGAGGATGCGCGCCCGCTGGGTGGTGCCGAAGAGCGCGGCCACCGCGCCGACGCCCACCGCGCCGCCCAGGGTGAACAGCGTCAGCTCCCGCGTCGCCAGGCTGCCGACCAGGCCCGCGCTCCCGGCGGCCAGGCCGATGGCGAAGACGAGCACCCGGGCCAGCCGCAGCGAGCGGGCCCGCTCGGCCAGCGGCGGGGGCGGGGTGAGCGCCAGGCCCAGCATCGAGATGGTGAACACGGACAGCGCCGCCAGGGTGCTCGCCGGCCAGCCGTTGCCGAGCGAGACCGGGGTGATCAGCAGGGTGACGGCGGCACCGGGCAGCACCACCGGCACGGCCCGGGAGCGTCGTCCGCCGCTGAAGCCGGTGGCGGCCAGGGCGGCGGTCGCGGTGAGCAGCAGCGCGGTCAGCACGTGGGTCGCGTCGACCGCGTCGGGTGGCGGGGTGAGCAGTTCCGGCGGCGGCCCCTGCCAGACCCGGCCGAGACTGCGGTGCGGGTCGACCAGGGCGACGACCAGGGACGGCGCGATCGACACCAGCGCCAGGGCGGTGGGCAGCGCGGCGGCGGCGAGCGCACCGGCGGCGGGGCTGACCCGCCAGCGGCGCCGCGTACCGTCGTCCGGCAGCCGCCGCAGCGCGCCGTCGAGCAGCACCGACCAGCGTCGGACCGGCTGGGCCGCGCCGACCGGCGGTTCCGTCGCGCCCCGCACCAGCTCGGCGAGCACCCCGAGCAGGGCCGCCGCGGCGGCGTAGACGCCGACGGGCATGCCGGCGGGGACGGCGGCCAGGGCGCTCACCGTGGCGCCGCCGACCACCGCCGCGCTCGCCCAGGGCAGGTACTGCGGGATCCGTCGCCGGGCGGCGGCCACCGCCGCCAGACCCAGGCTCGACGCGGCCAACGCGGCGGTGAGCACCACCTCCGGCGCGCGCCCGAACTCGGCCGCCAGCGCCGCGACGGCGCCCGGGAACGCGAGCAGTGCGGCACCGGCCGCGGCGCCCCCGATCTGGGCGAGGTGCGGCGGCATCCCCTCGGTCTCGATGTCCTCCACCAGCGGCACGGCCAGCGACCGGGCCAGCGCCGCCACCACGATGCCGATCAGCGCGATGCTGCCCAGCGCCAGCGCGGTGGTCCACGGCCGGACCAGTCCCGCCCCGGCGGCGTGCAGGGCGACGACACCGGCCACGACCGCCCGGGACAGGCCGGCGCGGGGGTCGACCGTGGCCACGGCGGCGGCCCCGAAGACGGTGGCGACCATGCCGCCGACCAGGACGGGTGACCACCACGGCAGGTCGAAGGCGGCGGGCGCGCCGATCGTGGCGAGCACGGCCGCCGCGCCCGACACGTCGTACTTCCACGGTGGTGGCAGCAGGACGGCGGCGGCGACGCCGAGCAGGGCCAGCGCGACCGGGGCCTGCCACGTCGACCCACCGGTCGGCCCGGCCGGCCAACCGGTCAGGTCACCGGCCCAGATCGGGCCCGGGGTGGCGAGCACCCCCAGCCCGCCCCGCAGCGCGCTCCAGCCGGCCAGCAGCCCGATCAGCACGCCGCCGACGGCGAGGCCGACGATCGGCCCCCGTCGCCACTCCTCCGGCATGGCCCGGGCGGCCACGGCCACCACCAGCACCAGCGCGGCGGCGACGGCGAGCTGTCCGCCGGGGGCGAGAACGGCCGCGATCCGGGCCAGGGTGGCGATCAGTGCGGCGGTCACCGCCGCGGCGGCCAGGTCGGAGCCGTCCAGGGTGAGATCGGAGCGCCGGCCGGCGTCGATGGGACCGGCGAACACCACCATCGCGGCGGCGACGAGCAGCAGGCCGCCGACCCAGGCGTCGGCGGCGGTGGCGCCCGGGGTCCCGAACGCGGCGGCGGTGACCGTGACCGCCCCGAGGGCGGTACCCACCGCCAGCGGCGTCGGGATGCGACGCTGGGAGACCTGCACGATGGCGGCGTGTCCGAGGGTGACGCAGACCGCCAGGAAGCTGGCCGCGAGCACCGGGACGGTGACCTCGCGCAGGCTCGCCGGGGTGGGCGTCGGGTCGACCGGCACGGTCGCGGCGACGAAGGCGGCCACCGCGCCCGGCAGCGCGAACGCCGCGCCCCCGGCCGCCCAGGCCGAGACGGTGTCGGCCGCCGCCGGGGCGAGCCGCATCCGGGGCGCCACGGCGACCAGGACCCCGGCGGCGAACAGGGTGAGCAGGACCGCGGTGGTCAGCGCCGGTCGGGCCAGTCCCGCGCCCGCGCCGAACAGGCCGACGCCGGCGGCGGTCGCCGCGTGCGCCAGCGCCGCGCGTTCGGTGCGGGCGGAGAGCCCGACCACGCCGATGCCGACCGCCGTCAGCACCATCGGCCAGGGCGCCACCGCCCAGCCGAGACCGAACGACGCCGGTACGGCGAGTGCGGTGAGCGCCGCGCCGACCACGGCGAACTCCCGGCGGATCTCGGGCGGCAGGGCCAGCACCGCGGCGACGGTCAGCAGGAAGGCGCTCGCGGCGAGCTGCCAGGCTGCCGGTCCCACGGCCGCCGACAGCTCGGCCGGGTAACGGTCCAGGTCGGCCGCCCAGGCCGGCAGCGCGGCCCGGACGGGGGCGACCCCGGCGCGCAGGGCGCCTCCGGCGACCACCACCCCGCTGACCGTGAGCGCCACCGCCGAGGCGAGTTGCGGCCCGCGTCGGGCCGCCTCCGGCACCGCCCGCACGGCCAGCCCGGTCAGCGTGATGACCGCCGCGATCAGCAGCAGCGCCCGCCCGGGGAACGCCACCGAGGCGATCCGGCTCAGCGCGCCGATCACGGCGAGGGTGAAGATCCCGGCGCCGAGGTCGGGCAGTGGCGGCCGGCGCAGCACCAGCGTCCCGGCCAGCCCCACCGCGGCGGCCAGCAGCAGCACCACGCCGGCCCCGGTGGCGGCCGGCACGGTGCTCGCGCGGAGCAGGGCGGAGACGGCGTACGCGAGGGCGAGGGCGACCGCCACCCCGTGCAGCGCCCAGGTCAGCTCGCGCAGCCACGGCACCGGGCGGGTGGCCGGCACCCGTTCCTGCGCCGGCAGCCCGCCGTCCACCACCTCGCCGGCCTCCTCGGGCGCCCCCTCCGGCCGGCTGTCGGCGCGGCGCTGCCGGGGCGTGGCCGGGGACCCGACGGGTGCCGCCGAGGGCCCGGGCAGGTCCCGGCGGACCGGCCGCTCCACGGTGACCGCGGACCGCGCTAGCCAGAGGTCGAGCAGGGCCACCGCGGCCAGCACGAGCGCCCAGCCGGCCGGGCCGGTGATCCGGTCGGACGCCAGCAGCGGCAGCACCGGCTGCGCGGCCAGCACCGTGGCGAACCGGGGCGCGCGCAGCCCCGTCCAGCCCGCGTAGCCGAAGGAGACGCCGGCGGTGACGGCGAAGATGACGCCGGCGAAGATCGCGCCCGAGGCGCCGCCGTTGCCGATCCGGTCCACCGCCCACAGCGCGTACCCGGCGAGCGGCACCAGGAGCAGGCCTACCGCGGAGATGGTCTCGGCGGTCGAGGTGAGCCCGCGCCGGGCCAGCACCGGCGGGGCGAGCAGCATCAGCACGGTCGCGAGCAGCAGGATGCCCAGCCGGGCCAGCGCGTCCATCGAGCTGGTGGCCACGGCGGCGAAGACCACGGCGGCGACCCCGAGCAGCAGCGCGCCGAGCCCGAGGGGGATGTTCTGCACCTCGCGGGAGGACGCCTCCGGGGGGTGCTCCGGGTCGTCGGCGTCGAGCCAGGTGGCGGTCGGCGGCGGGGGCGGCGGCGGGTCCTCAGGGGCGGCCGGGGTGCCCTGCCGGGGGACCCGGGGCGGGGCACCGGTGGCGGCCGTGGGCGGCCGGCGGCCCGGCCTGCGGCGCAGCACCCGACGGGGGCGGGTGGCCTGCTTGAGACGTTCCTCACCGGCGTGGGCGAGGATGTCCCGCTGGAAGAGCGCGGCCTGCATCTTGGCGGCGATCTGCCGCTGCTCGCTGGCGATGGCGGCCTCGCGGGCCTTCATCTCCGCGATGGACCGCTCGATCTCCGCCAGGTGCTCGACCCACTGTGGCTGGTGCGCACCGCAATGCGGGCAGCTGGCGGCCGGTTTGATCTCCCGGCCGCACGAGGAGCACTGAAAGCTCGCCACGACACCCCTCCACCCGCACTGTGGACTCCCACCTTGGCAGCATGCCCAATGTGGGCGCGGATTTCGACAGTTGTCGGCGGGTCCGGGGCAAAGATCGTCCACGCGTACGGCGAACGGCCGGTCGCGGAGCGTGCTCCGCGACCGGCCGTCGGTCGTCGATCGTCAGGGGCGGCCCATGCCGCGGTACTCCCAGCCGGCCTGCGTCCACAGCGCCGAATCCAGGCAGTTGCGGCCGTCGACCACCTTGCGTCCGGCGGCCAGCTCGCCGAGGGCCACCGGGTCGGCGTTGCGGAAGTCGGCCCACTCGGTGAGTACGCAGACCAGGTCCGCCCCGGTCACGGCCTCGTTGATGCCGGGCTCGTAGACCAGCTCGGGCGCCACGGCGCGCGCCCGCTCCATGCCCTGCGGGTCGTAGACGTGCACGTCGGCGCCCGCCTTGCGCAGCAGCGAGGCGACGGAGAGCGCCGGCGCGTCGCGTACGTCGTCGGTGTTGGGCTTGAAGGTCGCGCCGAGCACGGCCACGCGCGTGCCGGAGAGATCCGGTCCGGCGGGCCCGGAGCGGCGGCCGAGCAGCTCGGCGGCGAGCTGGACCACCCGGGTCCGGCGGCGCAGGTTGATCAGGTCGACCTCGTGCAGGAAGCGCAGCGCCTCCCCGGCGCCCAGCTCCTGGGCGCGGGCCTGGAACGCGCGGATGTCCTTGGGCAGGCAGGCGCCGCCGAAGCCGAGGCCGGCCTGGAGGAACCGGTTGCCGATGCGCGGGTCGAAGCCGATGGCCCGGGCGAGGTGGGTGACGTCGCCGCCCGAGGCCTCGCAGACCTCGGCCATCGCGTTGATGAAGGAGATCTTGGTGGCGAGGAAGGCGTTCGCGGCGACCTTGACCAGCTCGGCGGTGGCGAAGTCGGTGACCACCAGGGGCACCTCGCGGTCCTCGGTGGCGGCCAGGTCGAAGACGCCCTTGTGCGCGGCGTAGAGCATGCCGTTGGCCCACTCGCTCTTGACGCCGACGACGATCCGGTTGGGCCGCAGCACGTCGTCGACGGCGAAGCCCTCCTGGAGGAACTCCGGGCTCCACGCCACCTCGACGCCCAGGTCGGCGGGGCTGTGCTTGCTGACCAGCTGCTCCACCCACTCGGCGGTGCCGACCGGCACGGTCGACTTGCCGACGATCAGCGCCTTGCGGGTCAGGTGCTGGGCCAGGCTGGTGACCGAGGCCTCGACGTACGACAGGTCGGCGCCCATCCCGTCGGCGCGCTGCGGCGTGCCGACGCAGATGAAGTGCACGTCACCGAACTCGGCCACCTCGGAGATGTCCGTGCTGAACCGCAGCCGGCCGGCCGCCAGGTTGCGCTTGAGCAGCTCGTCGAGGCCGGGCTCGTGGATCGGCACCTCGCCGGCGTTGAGCATGGCGATCTTGTCTGCGTCGACGTCGAAGCCGAGGACGTCGTAGCCGAGTTCCGCGTAGCAGATGGCGTAGGTCGCGCCGAGATAGCCGGTGCCCAGGAAGGTCACCCGCGGTCGTTGTGCGCCGGAGGGGGGCGTCACCGCAGCGATGGCGGGCATCGGCTGGGTGTTGGGGTACGGGATCGTCACGCCTGTCTTCTCCGCTCGCGCTGGCGTCGCTTCGTCGCGTCGCGTTCTGCTGCGGCGCCTGGGCGGGCACCGGAGGGACTCTAACGTCTGCCTGTTCCATCGTCGCCGGGCGGCGTCGGCGCTCTGCCACGTCCAAGGCTACGCGGCGGTAACATGACCCCGAGTCATGTCGCTATCCTTCAGTCTGCGCCGTCGGCGGTCAGGAGACGCTACAGACTGCGCATGATAGCGGTGAAGGGGAGGGGCCGACATGGCCGCAGAGCAGTCGTTCGACGTCTACCGGTTGCCCGAGGAACACGAGGCGATCCGGGAGGCGGTCCGTGAGGTCTGTGCGGCCAAGGTGGCGCCGCACGCCGCCGAGGCGGACGAGACCGGTGAGTTTCCGAAGGCGTCCTACGACGCGCTGCGGGCCGCCGACTTCCACGCACCGCACGTCCCCGTCGAGTACGGCGGCGCGGGTGCGGACGCCCTGGCCACGGCCATCGTGATCGAGGAGGTGGCGCGGGCCTGCGCCTCGTCCTCGCTGATCCCGGCGGTCAACAAGCTCGGCACCATGCCGCTGCTGCTGGCCGGTTCCGAGGAGCTCAAGCGGCGCTACCTGACCCCGGTGGCGGCGGGCGAGGCGATGTTCTCGTACTGCCTCTCCGAGCCGGAGGCCGGCAGCGACGCGGCGTCGATGACCACCCGCGCGGTGCGTGACGGCGATCACTGGGTGCTCAACGGGGTGAAGCGCTGGATCACCAACGCCGGGGTGTCGGAGTTCTACACCGTCTTCGCGGTCACCGACCCGTCCGCCCGGTCGCGGGGCATCTCCGCCTTCGTGGTCGAGAAGTCCGATGCCGGGGTCAGTTTCGGCGCCCCGGAGAAGAAGCTCGGCGTCAAGGGCTCGCCGACCCGCGAGGTCTACCTGGACAACGTCCGGATCCCCGCGGACCGCATGATCGGCGCCGAGGGCACCGGCTTCGGCACCGCGATGAAGACCCTGGACCACACCCGGGTCACCATCGCCGCGCAGGCCGTCGGCATCGCCCAGGGCGCGCTCGACTACGCCAAGGGGTACGTCCAGGAGCGCAAGCAGTTCGGCAAGGCGGTCGCCGAGTTCCAGGGCGTGCAGTTCATGCTCGCCGACATGGGCATGAAGCTGGAGGCGGCCCGGCAGTTGACGTACGCCGCGGCCGGCAAGTCCGAGCGGGGCGACGCCGACCTGACCTACTTCGGCGCGGCGGCCAAGTGCTTCGCCTCGGACGCGGCCATGGAGATCACCACCGACGCCGTGCAGCTGCTCGGCGGCTACGGCTACACCCGGGACTACCCGGTCGAGCGGATGATGCGGGACGCCAAGATCACGCAGATCTACGAGGGCACCAACCAGGTGCAGCGCATCGTGATGGCCCGTCAGCTCCTGAAGGGCTGAGCCGGTCGGCGGGCGGGTCGGTCGTCCGGCCCGCCCGCATCCTCACCCGGCTCCCGGCGCGCGTACGTGTCCCGGCCGGGGCGTCACCGGATCTCGGTCGTCGTGTCCTCTTCCGGCCGGTTGCCGGCGCGCGGCGGCGCCGACCACGGCGATCCCCCGCCGGTGCGGCGCGGCAGCGGCTCCGTCGGCGTCGGGTCCGGGTAGCCGAGGTTCGGCGGGGCGGTGTCCCGGTCGGTCGGCTCGGCCGGCGGCCAGTCGGTCAGGGTGAAGTCGTTGCGCTCCGGCCCTTCGGCGGACGCCGGCGTCGGCTCGACCGCCGGTCGGGGCCAGCGCCGCCAGCGCTGCCCGCTGAAGGTGGCCACGACCAGCAGCAGGCCGATCAGGAAGAGCGTGCCGTTCTCCACCGGCAGGTGCAGCGGCAGGGGGTCGCCGAAGACCTTCCAGCCGTCCGGGATGCGGTCCCGCACCTCGAAGGGCGCGACGAACATCGCCACGTACGGGGTGGCGAGCAGCAGCCCGGCCACGAGCGGGCCGAGCGGTGACGTGCGCAGCGTGCCGAGCAGGCCGAGCAGGACCCCGCCGACGGCGAGGTAGACGGCGGGCTCGATGAGATTGGCCGAGTTCGACGTGCCGATCTCGACCCAACGGTCGACGGTGCCCGCCGACCCGTCCTGCCCGAGGGTGACCAGCACCCACGTGACGGGCGCCACCACCAACCCCGCGAGGAAGCTCCAGAGATGTCGCATCCGCGCACCGTACCGTTTTCGACATGACCGAGCACCCCTCCACCGCGCCGGCCGGCAAGCCGACCTCCTACTCCCGGGTCACCCTGAGCCGGATCATGACCGCGGTCGACGTCAACCTGTACGGCACCGTGCACGGCGGGGTGCTGATGAAGTTCATCGACGACGTGGCGGGGGCCGCCGCGGCCCGGCACAGCGGCGGCACGGCGGTCACCGCGGCCATCGACGAGATCGTCTTCACCGAGGCGGTCCGGGTCGGTGACCTGCTGCACGCGCACGCTCAGGTGAACTGGACGGGGCAGACCTCGATGGAGGTCGGCGTCCGGGTGGTGGCCGAGCGGTGGGACTCGGCCGAGGACGAGCCGGTGCGGGTGGCCACGGCGTACCTGGTCTTCGTGGGCGTCGACCTCGGCGGCGCGCCGCGGGCGGTCCGGCCGGTGCTGCCGGAGGGCCCGGAGGACGAGCGCCGGTTCCGGGAGGCGGAGATCCGCCGCGCCCACCGGCTGGCCCGGCGACGCGCCATCCAGGCCCACCGCGCCGGCTGACCGGGTGTCAGGAAGGGCCCCTTCCTCCACGAAAAGCGTCAGGAAGGTGCCCTTCCTGATGCGGCACACACAGCAGGGCGGTAGGGCATGTGGGTTCGGCACGTGCGCCGACGGAGGTCGGGTGCGGAGAATGGCGCTCTGAGGTAGGGCAAGATGGCGCCACGGCCCACTTCACAGTGTCGTGCGGGGCCAGGGGAGGTTGAGCTGTGGGTGACGTGCTGTGGACGCCGCCGGCGGACGTACGCGAGCGGTCCCGGATCGGAAGCTACCTGCGCTGGCTGCGCGAGCACCGGGGGCTGGACTTCGCCGACTACGACGAGCTGTGGCGCTGGTCGGTCACGGACCTGGACGCGTTCTGGCGGTCGGTCTGGGACCACTTCGAGGTGGTCGCGCACACCCCGCCGACCGCCACGCTGAGCGGCCGGGAGATGCCCGGGACCAGGTGGTTCCCCGGCGCCACCCTCAACTACGCCGAGAACGTGCTGCGGATGCCGGGCCTGGCCGACGACGACCCCGTGGTCATCGCGCACGGCCAGACCCGGGCGCCGGTCACCCTCACCGCCGCCGAACTGCGCGAGCAGGTCCGCCGGGTGGCCGCCGGGCTGCGCCGGCTCGGCGTCACCGCCGGCGACCGGGTCGCCGCCTACGCGCCCAACATCCCCGAGACGTACGTGCTGCTGCTCGCCACCAGCAGCCTGGGCGCGATCTTCTCCTCCTGCGCGCCGGAGTTCGGCACCCGCAGCGTCACCGACCGGTGGCAGCAGATCGAGCCGAAGGTGCTCGTCGCGGTGGACGGCTACCGCTACGGCGAGAAGCCGGTCGACCGGCGCGGGGAGGTGGCCGCGATCCGGGCCGCCCTGCCGTCGGTGAAGCACACCGTCGGCATCGCCTACCTCGACCCGGCCGGGGATCCGGCCACCGCGCCGCCCGGCGGCGCTCCGGACCGGCCGGCGGGCGCGTTCGAGGGAGCGCTGGCCTGGTCGGAGCTGGCCGCCGACACCGACGAGCCGCTGACCTTCACCCCGGTCCCCTTCGACCACCCGCTCTACGTGCTCTACTCCTCCGGCACCACGGGGCTGCCGAAGCCGATCGTGCACGGCCACGGCGGCATCCTGCTGGAGCACCTGAAGATGCTCGCCCTGCACCACGACCTGGGCCCGGCGGACCGGTTCTTCTGGTTCACCACCACCGGCTGGATGATGTGGAACTTCCTGGTCTCCGGGCCGGCGGTGGGTGCGGCGATCGTGCTCTTCGACGGCAACCCGGCCCACCCCGACCTGGGGGCCCTGTGGCGGCTGGCCGGGGAGACCGGCACCACGTACCTCGGCACGTCCGCGCCGTTCCTGCTGGCCTGCCGCAAGGCCGGGCTGGTGCCGAAGGAGACCGCCGACCTCTCCGCGCTGCGTGGGGTCGGCTCGACCGGCGCGCCGCTGCCCGCCGAGGGCTTCACCTGGGTGTACGAGACGGTCGGCGACGACCTCCAACTCCAGTCGCTCTCCGGCGGCACGGACGTCTGCACCGGCTTCGTCGGCGGTGTGCCGCTGCTGGCCGTGCACGCCGGTGAGATCACCTGCCGGGCGCTCGGCGCCAAGGTGGAGGCCCGTTCGGCCGACGGCACGCCGGTCGTCGGCGAGCTGGGCGAGCTGGTGATCACCGAGCCGATGCCGAGCATGCCGGTCGGCTTCTGGAACGACGCGGACGGCACCCGCTACCGGGAGGCGTACTTCGACCTCTACCCGGGTGTCTGGCGGCACGGCGACTGGATCACCATCAACGACCGGGGCGGCTGCGTGATCACGGGCCGTTCCGACGCCACCCTCAACCGGGGCGGCGTACGCCTCGGCACCGCCGAGTTCTACTCGGTGGTCGAGGGGCTCGACGAGGTCGTCGACTCGGTGGTGGTGCACCTGGAGGACGACGAGGGCGGCGCCGGTGAGCTGCTGCTGTTCGTGGTGCTCGCCGAGGGCCTGGAGCTGGACGACGCGATGCGGAAGAAGATCTGCCGCGAACTGCGTACGGCCCTGTCGCCCCGGCACGTCCCGGACGAGATCCACCAGGTACGGGCCGTGCCGCGCACCCTGTCGGCGAAGAAGCTGGAGGTCCCGGTGAAGAAGATCCTCACGGGCACCCCGGTGGACTCGGCGGCGGCCAAGGGCGCCCTGGCGAACCCGGAGTCCCTCACGGCCTTCGCCACCCTCGCTCAGACCCGCACCCCCCGCCCCTGACCCGCACCCCGCGCCGGCCCACCCACCCCACTCCTCCCACGCCGCCCGGGCGGGGTCGGTGAAGGGGTGGGAGGGGTGGGTCGTCAGGTGAGGGGGCGGGTTACCCGTTCCGTGGTGGTGCGGGTGGGGAGGGTGGACGGGTCCAGGTTGGCGCAGAGGACCGTGGTGGCGGTGGCCGTCAGGGGGGCGAGCAGCCAGTCGACCGGATCGGGATACTTCCCCGTGTCGATCAGGACCCGGTCGCCGGACGCGATGCCCAGTTCCGTGGCGCGGGCGGTCGCGCGGCCCAGCAGCGCCGCCTCGCCCGGGCCGCCGGGGGCGTACGGGCTGAAGTGGTCGCCGTGGGCGCGTACCTCCGACACGTAGTCGGCGAAGCCGGGTGGCACCTGGCGCATCGGCAGGGCGAACGGGTCGAGGGCGAGGACGTACCGCTCGCCCGCCGACCAGGTGTCCGCCTCGGCCACCCGGGTCGCGGCGGTGAAGAGCACGTCCACGTCGCCCGGCGTGTCGGCGACGGTCAGCCCGGCCGACCAGCAGCCGAGCAGCACGGCGGCGGTCTGCCAGTGCGGCGGTAGCGACACACCGGCGACGTCGCCGGGGCCCAGGGCCACCTCGTCGACGAGCAGGTTGGCCGTCTTGGCCACCCAGTTCGCCAGCGTGGCCCCGGAGAGCTCGGTCCGTTCGCCCGTGGCGTCGTCGTACCAGGTCAGCAGCGGTCGGGTCGGGTCGGTCGCGATCGCGTCGGCGAAGACCCGGGCAATGTTGTCGGCCATCGGCGCGAACGATACGCCCCCGGTGGCCGTACTCGATGACAGCGAGAAGTCGGCGTACCGTCGGGTCGCAGTCAACGTCGGCGCCGGGCTCCGGCGTAGGCTTGCCGGAGTGTTGTTCCCCACAGTTCCGTCAGTTCAAGGAGTTGCCCCGTGACCGCCGGCCGCCCGCCCCGCGTGCTCATCGACGCCACGAGTGTCCCCGTCGACCGTGGTGGTGTCGGTCGATACGTCGACGGCCTGCTCGGTGCCCTCGGCAAGGTGTGCGGATCGGGGGTGGAGTTGGCCGTCGTCTGCCTGCGTACCGACCTGGAGCGCTACACCCGGATGCTGCCGGGTGCGGAGATCGTCCCGGCCCCGGCGGCCGTCGCGCACCGCCCCGCCCGGCTCGCCTGGGAGCAGACCGGCCTGCCGCTGCTCGCCCAGCAGGTGGGCGCGCAGGTGCTGCACTCGCCCTTCTACACCTGCCCGCTGCGCGCCGGCTGCCCCGTCACGGTGACCGTGCACGACGCGACGTTCTTCACCGAGCCGGAGCACTACGACAAGTCGCGGCGCACCTTCTTCCGCAGCGCGATCAAGACGTCGCTGCGCCGCGCCAACCGGGTGATCGTGCCGAGCAAGGCCACCCGGGACGAGTTGATCCGGCTGCTCGACGCGGACCCCACCCGGATCGACGTGGCCTACCACGGCGTCGACCACGCGGCCTTCCACGCGCCCAGCGACGAGGAGAAGGCCCGGGTCCGGGCCCGGCTGGGGCTCGGCGGCACCAACTACGTGGCCTTCCTCGGGGCCAAGGAGCCGCGCAAGAACGTGCCGAACCTGATCCGCGGCTGGGCCCGCGCGGTGGCCGAGCGGGCGGATCCGCCGGCCCTGGTGATCGCCGGTGGCCAGGGGCACGACGACGACATCGACCGTGCGGTGGCGGAGGTCCCGTCGCACCTGCGGCTGCTCCGTCCCGGCTATCTCCGCTACGCGGACCTGCCCGGCTTCCTCGGCGGGGCGCTGGTGGCCGCCTACCCGTCCTACGGGGAGGGTTTCGGCCTGCCGATCCTGGAGGCGATGGCGTGCGCCGCCCCGGTGCTCACCACGCCCCGGCTGTCGCTGCCGGAGGTGGGCGGCGACGCGGTCGCGTACACCAGCGAGGCGCCCGACCAGATCGCCACGGACCTGGCCGCGTTGCTCGACGACGAGCAGCGGCGGTTGTCCCTGGCCAAGGCCGGTTTCGACCGGGCCAAGGAGTTCACCTGGGAGTCCAGCGCCGAGGTGCACATCGCCGCCTGGAGCCGGGCCCGGGCCTGACCGCCGTGGCCGGCGGCGCGAGAACGCGTCCCCGGTCAGGCGAATCGGGCATGATGTGCGGGTGATCTACGCCGTGATCCCGGCGGGTGGCAGTGGCACGAGATTGTGGCCACTGTCCCGCGCCGGCCATCCCAAGTTCCTCCACCCGCTGACCGGCTCCGCCGCCTCGCTGCTCCAGGCGACGGTGGACCGGCTGGGTCCGCTGACCACCGCCGAACGCACCCTGGTGGTCACCGGGACCGCGCACGTGACGGCGGTGGCGCGCCAGCTCGCCGGGCTGCCGGAGGAGAACATCCTGGTCGAGCCCTCGCCCCGGGACTCGTGCGCGGCGATCGCCCTGGCCGCCGCGGTCATCGCGCGGCGCGACCCGGAGGCGGTGATGGGTTCCTTCGCCGCGGACCACCTGATCGGTGACCCGGAGCGCTGGCGGGAGGTCGTCCGGGAGGCGGTACGCGGCGCCGAGCAGGGCCTGCTGATGACGGTCGGCATCACCCCGACGCGGGCCGAGACCGGCTACGGCTACCTCCAGACCGGCGACCCGGTGGACGGGGGCCCGCTGCGGCCGGTGGCCGAGTTCAAGGAGAAGCCGAGCGCCGAGGTGGCCGAGGCGTACCTGCGCTCCGGGCGGCACCTCTGGAACGCCAGCATGTTCGTCTGGCGGGTCGACGTGTTCCTCACCGAGCTGGCCCGCCAGCAGCCCGCCCTGCACGCCGGGATCGTCGCGATCGCCGAGGCGTGGGGCACCGAGGAGCAGGACGACGTGCTCGGCACGGTCTGGCCGACGCTGCCGAAGATCTCCGTCGACTACGCGGTGATGGAGGGCGCGGCGACGGCCGGCCGGGTGGCGACCGTGCCGGGCGACTTCGGCTGGAACGACGTCGGCGACTTCCACACCCTGGGCGAGGTGCTGCCCGCCGACGCGGACGGCAACGTGGTGCTCGGCGCCGACGCCAAGCCGGGGGTGCTGCTGCGGGACAGCGCCGGGCTGGTGGTGGTGCCCCACTCCGGGCGGCTGGTGGCCGCGGTCGGCGTGCGCGACCTGGTCATCGTCGACACCCCGGACGCGCTGCTGGTCTGCCCCCGCGACCGGGCGCAGGACGTGAAGAAGGTCGTCGACGAGCTCAAGGAACGGGGCGAAGAGGGGCTCGTCTGAGCGTCGCCAGGGCCGGGGCGACCAGGTGCGCCGTCCCGCCGGCCAGCGGCTCCGGCAGCCGGTCCGGCGGGAACCAGCCCAGCGCCTCGGACTCCTCGCTGACCCGCTCCACGGCCCCGGGCGGGGCGAGCACGGCGAAGCGTACGTCGTGGTGCAGCGAGCCGCCCTGGCAGCTCACCGGGTGGATGTCGACGTCGATCGGGACGGGGTCGATCCGCAGGCCGGCGATGCCGGACTCCTCGCCGGCCTCGCGAAGGGCGGCGGCGGCGAGGGTCCGGTCGGCCGGCTCGCAGTGGCCGCCGAGCTGCACCCACCGCCGGAACTTGCCGTGCAGGCAGAGCAGCACCCGCGACCCGGTGGCGTCGAGCACCAGCGCGCTCGCCGTGACGTGCCCCGGCCGGTGCGCCCGGCTCATCGCCACCGGCCCGGCGGCCAGCAGCGCGACCGTGCGGTCGCGGGCCTCGGCGGCGGCCGGGCCGGTCGGCTCCCACCGCCTCAGCGTCGCGACGGCGTCGGCGTGCAGGGCCGCGTACACCTCGGCGTGCCGCGTCTCGTCCGTCTCGGCGGGCGCGGCCGGGCGCGGCTCCGTGTCCGACGACGGTCGGGAGGCGGCGGTGGGAGAGTCGGCCATGTCGACACTGTACGAGCCGACGCTTCGTACCCTGGCCCGGTGACCCTGCGACTGTTGGAGTTCGTCGTGGCCGGCAACGAGGCCAGCGACCTGCTGCCGGTGCGCTCCGTTCCGCTGCTGCGGGCGCACGGTGCCCGGCGGGGCTTCTGGACCGTGCTGGACGAGGGGCCGGTGGAGCACTGCCTGGCCCTGCTGCTGGAGCTGGACGACGGCCGCTGGGTCGCCCACCACGTGGCCGCCGACGCCGGGGCCGAGAACGGCCGCACGGAGGACGGCGAGGCGCTCGCGCACCACGACGGCTGGGTGTACGTCTTCGGGTCCCACTTCGGTTCGAAGGCGGGGCCGCTGCGCCCGCGACGCGCCTTCGTGGCCCGGTTCCGCGAGGACGACGCGGCGGCGGGCCCCCTGCCGGTGCAGGTGGTCCGCAACCGGTTCCGGCTGCACCGGGCGGTCAACGACGCCCTGCTCGCGGCGGCGTTCACCCCGCTGCCGCCGGGCGAGCGGGTGCGGGCCCGGTTCATCGGGGAGACCGTCGCCCGGGGCACCGCCCGGTCGAAGGGCTGGGTCAGCCGGCTCGTCCCCGAAGACCTGCCGCTGAACGTGGAGGCGGCGGCCTTCACGCCGGCCGGCGGCGTCCTGCTCGGACTGCGGTTCCCGGTGACCGCCGACGGCGAGCCGATCCTGGTCGAGCTGACCGGTGTGCCGGAGATGTTCGACCCGGCCCCGAGCTGGCCGCGGGCGGCGGGAGCGTACGCCTTGACGGGGGTGACGCCGCCCGGCGCGCTGGCCGGCTTCCGGGCGATCACGCCCACGGACGACGGCGGCTACGCGGCGATCGTCGGGTCGATCGACGCGCTGGGCAAGGGTTCGGTGCTGCTCGACGACCATCCGACCGGCGGCGAGGTCACTTCCCGGCACGTGCGGTTTTCCGCACCAGGCGACAAGCACCTGGTCCCCGGCGAGCTGGTGGCCGACCTGGCGCCGTTCCACCACGTGGAGGGAGTGGCCGAGTGGGACGGGCAGAGCTTCTACGTCACCGACGAGGACCATCGGGTGGCGCTCTGGGTCGCCTGAGCTGTGGCGGACCGGCGGCCGGACGACACCTCCGCGGAACACGGCCGCAGACCCTCGTGGTGCCGTCCGGTCGCCGGTCTCTCCCCGTCCCCCGGGTGCCCGGTTCCGGGCGCGTCGGGTGACGTGCCCGCCCCCGTGTACGGGCAGTGAGAGCATGCCGAACGGCCCACGGAGGCGTCGAGGTCTTTCAGTCCACGCTTAAAGACGGAGATAAGTGCCGGCCAGGTACAGTGCAAACGGTTGCCAGGCATCCCCTCTGCCGGGCGACGCGGGAGCCGTCCATGCTGAAGATCTACTTTTCCGCCGAGGACATCCTCCGGACCCGGGTGGCTCCGGCGGCGGATCCGGTGTGGGAACTGGTTCTCAGCCTGCACCTGCTGCCCGGCCGTGGCCGGGATCCGCTGCTGACGGGCTGGCGGCATAGCGTCACGCGGGGGCTGCGCGAGGTCAGTGACTCGGCGGGACTGCGCCTCCTGCTGACGCTCAATCCGCCCCGCGGCTACTTCCCCGACTTCCTCACCCCGTACGACAGCGTGTCGGGGTTCGACGCCGGCATGGAGGCGGTCCGCAGCACCCCCACGGCCCTGTTGCAACGCGACCTGGCGCTGCTCGCCGCCAACAGTGCCCTGCCCGTCGGCGCCGGGGCGCTGGCCCGGGGGGAGCCGGACATCCTGCGCGGCCTGACCGGCGCGATGGAGCGCTACCGGGGCCTGGCGATCGACCCGTACTGGACCCGGATCCAGGCCGCGGTGGAGGCCGACCGCTCCCGGCGGGCCCGCGCCCTGCTCGACGGCGGGGTGGAGGGGCTGCTGGCCAGCATGCGGCCCGCCATGCGCTGGGAGGCCGGCGTGCTGGAGATCCGCGACTACCCGCACAGCCGGGAGCTGCACCTGGGCGGGCGCGGCCTGCTGCTGGTGCCGTCGTTCTTCTGCGCGGCCACGCCGGTCGCCCTGCTCGATCCGGCGCTCCCCCCGGTCCTCGTCTATCCGGTGGACCGGCTCGGCGGCCTGCTGCCGGCCCCCGGCGAGGGCGGCGGCCCCGGCGCGTCGGATCCGGGTCGGGAGGCGCTGGCCGCGCTGCTCGGCCGGACCCGGGCCGCCGTGCTGGCGGCCAGCGACGACGGCTGCACCACCGGCGAGGTGGCCCGCCGGCTGAACATCTCGGCCGCCGCCGCGAGCCAGCACACCACCGTGCTGCGCAACGCCGGCCTCCTGGTCAGCCAGCGCGACCGCAACACCGTCCTGCACACCCTGACCCCGTTGGGGCGGGCGATGCTCAACTCCTGAGCGCGCCCGCCCGGGCCGCCGTCAGCCGGGTCCCGGGCGAGGGACGGCTGGTGGCGGTGCCCCTGCCCGCCCGGGCGCCGTCAGAGGGCGAGCGCGGCGCTGGCGGTGGTGCCCGGGGGCGGGGGGAGCAGCAGGGAGGCGACGCCCTCGGCCGCCAGGGCGGTGCGGAGGCGTTGCAGGTCGGCGCCGAAGCGGACCAGGTCGACCGGGCCGGCCGGGGTGGCCGGGGATCCGAGCACCAGTGTCGTCGCCTCCGCCGGCCAGCCGGGCACCCGGGAGGTCAGCCCGGCGGCGGCCTCCTCGTCGGGGACCAGGCTGAAGACCGTGCCGGGCGCGACCACGCCCGCGACCGTGCCGATCGCCCGGCGTACGGCCTCCGGATCGGGCGGGGTCGGGTTGAGGCCGTCCGGCAGGGTGGCGGCGGCGGCCAGCCCGGCGGCCCTCGCCTCGGCGGTGCCCAGCGAGAAGAGGTCCATCGAGGCGTCCCGGACCAGCGCCGACGCGCCGACGCCGTCGTCGGGCCGGGGCGCGGTGAGGTAGCCGCGCACCACCGCGACGGGCATCTGGTCACACTTGCCCTTGATCAGCTCGCCCGCGCCGGCCAGCTCGTCCACCACCGCCATCTGGGTGAGCTGGAGCTCGTTGCCGTACGGGTCGACCTCGCCCCGGTGGTCGCGGATCGCGTCCATCCCGGCGACGCCGAGCGCGACGTCGGTCAGCCCGTTGCGCCAGGGCCGGCCCATCGTGTCGCTGACGATCACCGCGACGTCCACGCCGTGTCGCTCGCGCAGGGCGGCGCGCAGCGCCCGGGCCGAGGCGTCCGGGTCCTCGGGGAGCAGCACCAGCCGGGTCTTGTCGACGTTCGAGGCGTCGATGCCGGCCGACGCCATCACGAAGCCGTGGTGGGTCTGCACGATCCGGGTCGCGCCCCGGGCGGCCACCACCCGCGCCGTCTCGGCGGCCAGCACCTCGTCCCGCGCGGCGAGCCGCTCGGGCCCGTCCGCCGGGACGTCGACGAGGCGTCCCTCCGCCTTCGAGACGATCTTGCTGGTCACCACCAGCACGTCGCCGTCGCGCAGCCAGGGCGCGGCGGTGGCGATCAGGGCCGCCAGGTCGTCGCCCTCGGACACGTGGCCGATGCCCGGCACCGGCAGGATCTCGAGCCTCACGTCAGCTCCAGCGCGGCGCGGACCATGGCCGCCGTCGCCGCCTCGTCGGTCATCCGCAGCGGTGCTGCGCGGACCGTCACCTCCGGCACCACCGTGCCGGCATCCTCCTCGGCGACCAGCCAGCCGTCGAGCAGCCCGCCGGCCGACCGGCCGCCGTAGAGCCGGCCCACGCCGGCCGCGCTGCACTCCACCCCGAGCACCGCCAGGCAGCGGTCGGCCATGCCGCGCACCGGCGCGCCGCCGATGATCGGCGACACGCCGACCACCGGCGCGGGGCCGTCGGCGACCGCCTCGCGCAGCCCGGGCACGGCCAGGATCGGGGCGACGCTCACGACCGGGTTGCTCGGCGCGATCAGCACCACGTCGGCCCCGGCGACGGCCTCCAGCACGCCCGGCGCCGGCCGGGCGGCCTCCGCGCCGACGAAGACGAACCGGTGGGTGGGGACGTCGCCGCGGTGGCGTACCCACCACTCCTGGAAGTGGATCGCCCGCTGGCCGCCGTCGAGCTCCACCACGACGTGCGTCTCCAGCCGGTCGTCGGTCGCCGGCAGCATGCGTACGCCGGGCTGCCAGCGGGCGGCGAGCGCCTCGGTGACGGCGTGCAGCGGGTAGCCGGCGTTGACCATCGTGGTCCGCACCAGGTGGGTGGCGATGTCCTTGTCGCCGAGCCCGAACCAGCTCGGCTCGGCGCCGTACGCGGCCAGTTCCTGCTTGACCGTCCAGCTCTCGCCGACGCGCCCCCAGCCCCGCTCCGGATCCGCGCCGCCACCCAGCGTGTACATCACGCTGTCCAGGTCGGGGCAGACCTTGAGCCCGTGCAGGAGCAGATCGTCGCCGACGTTGACCACGGCGGTCACCTCGGCGCCGACCTCGCGGGCGTACGCACGTACGCCGACCAGGAAGCGAGCACCTCCGATGCCGCCCGTCAGAACCACGATGCGCATGCGCCCATCCTCGCGTACGGGCCGCCTCCGGTCCGCGCGTGGGCCGGGAGACTAGGCTCACGTCGGCAACTGTCCGCATTCGCCCCGAGGGGGATCCCGTGACCAGCCCCGCCGAGCCCGCGTCCACCGACGCGACGCAGGCCAGCCAACTGACCAAGCCGCTGCGTGAACTCGCCGCTTTCGTGCTCCTCGGCGCGAACGCCGTGTTCCTCTTCGTCGGCCTGATCCGGCTGGTGACGCCCACCGAGTACAGCACGATCGGCGGGCGGGCCGGCAGCGCCTTCTTCGCCTTCGTCGGCGTGGAGTCGGTGTTCCTGCCGCTGCTGGCCGTGCTGCTCGCCACGCACGTGAAGCCCCCGGTGCCGAAGGCGAAGCTGATCACCCAGGTCGCCCTGGGCGAGTACGCCTTCAGCGCGCTGTTCGGCGGGCTGACCTTCCTCTTCTGGACGGTCGACCGGCTGGCCGAGGGCGAGATCCTCGACGCCTTCCTGGGCCTGCTGAGCCGTATGGCCTGGCTGGCGCTGTTCGCCGTCGCCGCGTACGTCGTGTTCAAGGTCTGGCGCACCCTCTACCACGTGCCGAAGCCGAAGCCGCAGCCCGGCGTGTACGGCCAGCCGCAGCCCGGCTGGCCCCAGCAGCAGGGCGGCTACCCCGTCCCCGGCCAGCAGGTCCCGGGTCAGCAAATCCCGGGTCAGCAGGTTCCCGGTCAGCAGGTCCCGGGTCAGCAGGTCCCGGGTCAGCAGGTCCCCGGCCAGCAGGGCGGCTGGCAGGCGCCGGGCCCCTACGGCGCCCCGTACGGTCAGCAGCCCGCGCCGTACGCCGGCGGCCCGCAGCCGGGCTCGCCGTTCGCCCCGGCACCGCAGTCGGCGCCCCCGGCCCCGCAGTCCGCGCCCCCGGCCGCTCCCGCCCCGCAGTCCGCGCCCCCGTTCGGCCAGCCGCAGAGCGCCCCGCCGTTCGGCCAGCCGCCCTCGGCCGACCCGACCCAGGCCATCCCGCGCCAGCCCGTCGAGCCGGCGGAGCCCACCCAGGCGATTCCGCGTCCCGCCGCCGACGAGACCGACCGGACCCAGCGCATCAACCCCGGCGAGAGCCCCGACGCCCCGCGCTGACCGCGACCCCGCCCCACCCGAGCGCCCCGCACGGCTCCCGTGCGGGGCGCTCGCCGTCCCACCCCACCCCACTGCCCCCACCCAACTGCCCCTGCCCACCCCGCCCTCAGGCCGCGTTGATCAAGAGGTTTTGGCCTGCAAAAGGCACTCGCTGGGGCCAAAACCTCTTGATCAACGCCCTGAAGCTGCCCCGGAGCTGCCCCGGAGGCGCGCCCGGGAGCTGCCCGGGGGTGGGCGTGGGAGCGGCGCGGGGTGTGGCAGGGGGATGGGTGCGCTGGGTCACCGTGTGGGCCGGGTGGGTGAGGTGGGACGGGGCGGATGAGCGCCTAGGCTGGGCGGATGGTTGATCGCACCGTGCCCGGCCCGACCGATGCGAGCGTGCGGCGGGCACTGCACCGGGCCGCGAGTGGGCGGGCGCTCGACGTCGACGAGGCCACCGCGCTGCTGGCCGCCCGGGGCGGGGCGCTGGACGAACTGCTCGACGTGGCGGGCGCCGTGCGCGACGCCGGGCTACGCGAGGCGGGGCGGCCGGGCGTGGTCACGTACTCGAAGAAGGTCTTCATTCCTCTCACCCGGCTGTGCCGGGACCGGTGCCACTACTGCACCTTCGCGACCGTGCCGCACCGGCTGCCGGCGGCTTTCCTCGACCGGGACGAGGTCCTCGCCATCGCCCGGGCGGGTGCGGCCCAGGGTTGCAAGGAGGCCCTGTTCACGCTCGGCGACCGGCCGGAGGAGCGCTGGCCGGCGGCCCGGCAGTGGCTGGACGAGCGCGGCTACGACTCCACCCTGGACTACCTGCGCGCCTGCGCGGTGGCGGTGCTGGAGGAGACCGGGCTGCTGCCGCACCTGAACCCGGGCGTGCTCTCCTGGTCGGAGTTGCAGCGGCTCAAGCCCGTCGCGCCCAGCATGGGGATGATGCTGGAGACCACGGCGACGCGGCTGTGGTCGGAGCCGGGCGGCCCGCACTTCGGCTCCCCGGACAAGGAGCCGGCGGTACGGCTGCGGGTGCTCGACGACGCGGGCCGGGTCGGCGTGCCGTTCACCACGGGCATCCTGATCGGCATCGGCGAGACGCCCGCCGAGCGGGTCGACGCGATCTTCGCGATCCGCCGGGCGCACCGCGAGTACGGCCACCTCCAGGAGGTGATCGTGCAGAACTTCCGCGCGAAGCCGGACACGGCGATGCGCGGGATGCCCGACGCGGAGCTGCACGACCTTGCCGCCACGGTGGCGGTGGCCCGGGTGCTGCTCGGGCCCAAGGCCCGGATCCAGGCCCCGCCGAACCTCATCGCGGGCGAGTACGACCTGCTGCTGCGCGCCGGCATCGACGACTGGGGTGGGGTGTCCCCGCTGACTCCGGACCACGTCAACCCGGAGCGTCCCTGGCCGCAGATCGACGAGCTGGCCCGGCACACGGAGAAGTCCGGCTTCACCCTGCGCGAGCGGCTGACGATCTACCCCGAGTACGTGCGGGCCGGCGATCCGTGGCTGGATCCGCGCCTGCTGCCGCACGTCGGCGCGCTGGCCGATCCGGCGACCGGGCTGGCCGTCGAGGCGGCCCGACCGGTGGGCCGGCCCTGGCAGGAGCCCGACGAGACGTACGGCGGCCGGACCGACCTGCACGCCACCATCGACACCACCGGGCGCACCGGCGACCGGCGCGGCGACTTCGACCACGTCTACGGCGACTGGTCCGAGGTGGCCGGCAAGGTCACCACCGGCGGCGGGGGCGGGACCGATCTCGACCTGCGGGCGGGGTTGCGGCTGGCGGCCGACGACCCGGCGGCGCTGCTGGAGCCCCGGCACGAGGCGGCGGCGCTGGCGCTGTTCGGCGCGGACGGGCCGGCGCTCGACGAGCTGTGCCGGCTCGCCGACGACGTGCGCCGGGCGGCGGTCGGCGACGACGTGACGTACGTGGTCAACCGCAACATCAACTTCAGCAACGTCTGCTACGTCGGCTGCCGGTTCTGCGCCTTCGCCCAGCGGGAGCGCGACGCCGACGCGTACCGGCTGTCGGTGGACCAGGTCGCCGACCGGGCCGAGGAGGCGTGGGCGGCCGGTGCCAGCGAGGTCTGCCTCCAGGGCGGGATCGACCCGAAGCTGCCGGTGACCGTCTACGCCGACCTGGTCCGGGCGATCAAGGCGCGGGTGCCGGGGATGCACGTGCACGCGTTCTCGCCGATGGAGATCGTCACCGCCGCCGCCAAGGCCGGCGTGCCGGTGCGGGAGTGGCTGACCGGGCTGCGCGAGGCCGGCCTGGACACCATCCCGGGCACCGCCGCCGAGATCCTCGACGACGACGTGCGCTGGGTGCTCACCAAGGGCAAACTGCCGGCCGCCGCCTGGGTCGACGTGGTCGGCACGGCCCACGAGCTGGGCATCCGGTCCAGCTCCACCATGATGTACGGCCACGTGGACCACCCCGCACAGTGGCTCGCGCACTTCCGGGTGCTGGCCGGGTTGCAGGACCGTACGGGCGGGTTCACCGAGTTCGTGGCGCTGCCGTTCGTGCACACGAACGCGCCGATCTACCTGGCCGGCATCGCCCGCCCAGGGCCGACGTGGCGGGAGAACCGGGTCGTGCACGCGATGGCCCGGCTGCTGCTGCACGGCCGGATCGACAACATCCAGTGCTCCTGGGTGAAGCTCGGCGACGAGGGCACGGCGGCGATGCTGCGGGGCGGCTGCAACGACCTGGGCGGCACGCTGATGGAGGAGACGATCTCCCGGATGGCCGGGTCCGGCAACGGTTCGGCGCGTACGGAGGAGCAGTTGATCGCCATCGCGACGGCCGCCGGACGACCGGCCCGCAAACGCACGACGGCGTACGGCAGCCCTCGTCCATAGGGGATGTCGCGCGGCACGCCGCCGGGTCGGGTTCGTCCGCCTCGTCCGTACCGCTTGGTGGGACGAGCGGTCGTCGATGGGCGGGATTTCTGTCGCAAGTGGAGGGACGGCCGGATCCGTCCGGCACAGCAGCGTGTCGGTGGCTCGCCGCGCTTCGGGGTACGCCGCCACGCCGCCGCGCCGCGTCCACATCGTGGGCTCAGCGCCGCCGGCGTCCCCGGCTCGACGGGCGGTCCGCGCCAACTCGGGTTAACCTGTGCCCCACCAAGATCAACGGATCGTGGTGGGTGACTTTTGGGCGTCCTCATCGGCCTCCCCAGTCGGGTCGGCGGGGAAGCGCCACGGGAGAAAACTCGGGCAACTCGCCGGAGAGGGCGTTACTCGGCCGGGGTCTGAATCGATAGGGCAGGTTGCGAGGCCGGGTGGCCGGGTGGCCGTCCGGAGTGTTGTCGGGAGGACGACTCCATTATCAAGTTCAGCTTGACGGCGCACGCATTACACGCGTGTAATTTGAATGGGGTTGTTCGCACGGAACGCTACAAATCGGGACCGTACGGACAAGCACGCCTTCCGCGTGGGGGGTTGCAGCGGCGATGACGCCGGTGCGCGACAAGGAGGCATCTGATGGACGGCCAGCTTGAGGTGGCCGACCTGCTCGGAAACGCGCCGGAGTGGCAGGAGCGGGCGCTTTGCTCCCAGACCGATCCGGAGGCGTTCTTTCCCGAGAAGGGCGGCTCGACCCGCGAGGCGAAGCGGATCTGCTCGCGCTGCGAGGTGAAGACGGAATGCCTCGAATACGCTCTCGGTCACGATGAGCGGTTCGGGATCTGGGGCGGGCTCTCGGAGCGGGAGCGGCGCAAGCTCAAGCGGCGGGTCGCCTGAGCCTTGCCGGGCCGGGGCGGTGGGGGCCGCCCGGCTCAGGCCAACTCGTCGGGGTCCACCCCGAGCAGATTGGCCACCTGTTCGATGATCACGTCGTGCACGAGATCCGCGAGGTCCTCGCGATCCATCGCACGGAACTCCAACGGCCGGCGGTAGAGCACGATCCGCGGGGGCACCTCCTGCCGGCCGGGGCGACCCGGCAGCAGCCGGGCGAGCGGCACCTCGCCGTCCTCCAGCACATCGGAGTCGTAGACGTTGAGGTCCGGCGGAACGTCCTCCACAGCGAACTCGACCCCGGCCAACTCCTTGGCGAACCGCCGTTCGAGGGTCTCGACCGTGTCCAGCACCAGATCGTCGAAGATCTCCGCCTTCGTACGCGCCAACGGCACCGTCGCCGGCACCAGCCGCCCGCGCAGGCCGCGCCCGTGCCGGTCGCGGTGGGCGCGCCGGCCGGGGCCGGGGCGGCGGTGTTCCGGGCTCGTCATGAGGAAAGGTTAGCGCCCGCACCGACCTGGCCTGCGGCAGCGCTGCTGGCGCGGCGCGGCGCGGTCGGCATTCGCGGGGTGACGCTCGCCCGCCCGGCGGCCCGCCGGCCCGCAACCGGCCGAATTGTGATCACCGTGACGGGCGTGTCGCAACGCGAAGCAGTGCGCCGGACCCGGTAATGGAGATACCCTGCCGCCGTGAGGTCACCACGGCGCTGCTCCCGTAACGGCTGCCCCCGGCAAGCGGTCGCCACGCTGACCTATGTCTACAACGAGTCGACAGCGGTGGTCGGCCCCCTGGCGGCGTTCGCCGAGCCGCACACGTACGACCTCTGTGAACCGCACGCCCGGAGCCTGACGGCGCCGCGCGGCTGGGACGTGGTCCGGCACGAGGGCGAGTTCGAGCCCCCGCCGCCCACCACCGACGATCTGGTCGCCCTCGCCGAGGCCGTCCGCGAGGCCGCCCGCCCGGTGGCTCCGCGCCCGCCCGAGGACGACCAGACCGTCAACTCGACCCCCCAGACGGGCCGCCGGGGTCACCTGCGCGTCATCCCCCCGAACCACTGACCCGCCGCTCGGCACCCACCTCCTCCGCCTCGATGCGTCCGGCCGCAGCCGGAGATCGCGGCGGAAGCCGTGGGCGCCGGGGAGGGAACTCCGCGGACCTAGCGGTTTGCCCGGGGCCTGAGGGGCACGCCGGGCACTGTCGAGCTGAATCGTCTACGACATCGCGGCGCTCCGCTGAGGGCTGAGTCGTTCGCGACATCAGTTCGACAGCGCAGGCGAGGTGGTCGGGCGCTGCCGGCACGCGGCCCATCCGAGGTGCGATCCCGCTCGGTCTGGTGCCTGGACCGACGCTGCGGAGGGGCATGTCCAGGGCCTTTCCCGGGCGGTCGTCGGCCACCTCGGGTGCGCGAAAGAGATCCCGCCGCGACACGCCGGCAGCGCCACGACAAGGGCACGCTGCGTGGCTACCGTGCGCCCCAGTGTGATCGCGGGCGCAGGAGGTCGGATGGTGAACGAGGTACTTCGGGTGGCGATGGCCGAGAAGGGCGAGACCGCCGAGTCGCTGGCGGAGAAGGTGGGTGTCGACCCGAAGACGGCGGGGCGGTGGCTCGCCTCGGGGCGGATCCCGCACCCCAGGACCCGGCTCGCCGTCGCCGAGGTCCTCGGGCGCGACGCCGCCGAGCTGTGGCCCGAGCCGTTCCGCCGCCGCGACCTGCCGTGGTTCCGGCCGTGGGCCGAGCTGGAACAGGACGCCGTCTCGATCAGGTCGTACGAACCATCGCTGGTGCCGGGCCTGCTCCAGACCGAGGGGTACGCCCGCGCGGTGCTGGCGACCGGCGGCCTGCTCCCGGCGGCCGAGGTGGACGAGATCGTGGGCGGCCGGCTGGCCCGGCAGGCGATCCTGGCCCGGGACGCCCCGCCCCAGCTCGTCGCCGTCATCGACGAGGTGGTGCTGCGCAGGCGGGTGGGGGACCGGGCGGTGATGAGCGGGCAGTTGGCCCACCTGCTGGCGGCCGCCGCGCAGGAGCACGTGCAGGTGCGGGTGATCCCCGCCGAGACGCCGTGGCACACCGGGCTTGCCGGGCCGTTCGCCCTCATCCGCCTGCCCGACGGCGCCGAGACGGCCTATGTGGACAACCAGCTTCGCGGTCAGGTGGTGACCGAGAGTGCCGACGTTGCTAGCCTGGGCGCGAGATGGGAGAGCGTCGCGGGCGAGGCGCTGCCGCGACGGCAGTCGATCGAGCTGATCGGGAAAGTGGCGACGACATGGACATGACCGACGCCCGCTGGCGCACCGCGACCCGCAGCAGCAACAACGGTGGAAACTGCGTCGAGGTGGCCGACAACCTGCCCGGTCGGGTGCTCGTGCGGGACAGCAAGGACCGCGCCGGGGGCGTGCTCACCTTCGCGCCGGACGCCTGGCGGGCGTTCGTCGGGTCGGCCGGCCGTCACGGGCACGCCGGCTGATCGGGGCGGTGCCCCAGGCGTACGCCTGCCCGCGCGGCGTGCGGCAGACGAACGCCGCACTGGCGGGACAGGGCCGTCACCGCGACGATCCGCATCGCTCCCGCGACGATCCGCATCGCTCCCGCGGTCGAGCAGGATGTGGTCGCGTCATCGCCCTTCGCGCACGCTGATACCCGCCGTCCGTCGTGGCCGTCGGCCCATGTCACTATCTGTCGTTCACCGCACCTGACGTCCCGCCGGCGCGCCGCTCCCACCTGCCCGCCGACGATGACCTCGAGGAGTCGTCACATGCGCACTCCCCTCCGGCCCCTCACCCGGCGTGGGCTGCTGACCGGCACCCTCGGCTCGGCGGCACTGCTGGCGGCGGGCGGCTCCCTGGCCGGCTGCGGCACCCGGGCCGCCACCCAGACGGAGGCCGGCTGCGTCAGCGAGGACCTGTCCGGCACCGAGAAGACGCTGACGTTCTCCAACTGGCCGCAGTACATGGACGTGGACGACGCCGACGCCGCCAAGCGGCCCACCCTGGACGCGTTCGTCGCGAAGAGTGGCATCCAGGTCACCTACACCGAGGACATCAACGACAACAGGGAGTTCTTCGGCAAGGTGCAGCACCAGCTCGCGGGGTGCCAGCCCACCGGGCGGGACATCATGGTCCTCAGCGACTGGCTGGCGGCGCGGATGATCCGGCTCGGCTGGATCCAGAAGATGGACAAGTCGAAGCTGCCCAACGTCCAGGCCAACCTGCTGCCCTCGCTGCGCAACCGGTCCTTCGACCCCGCGGACCACCTCGCCATCCCGTGGCAGTCCGGCCTGGCCGGTCTCGCCTACAACGGCCGGGTCACCAAGGAGATCCGTACGGTCGACGAGCTGCTCACCCGCCCCGACCTCAGGGGCAGGGTGACCGCGCTGGCCGAGATGAGCGACACCATGGGCCTGCTGCTCCAGTCGAACGGCCACGATCCGGCGTACTTCAGCGACGCCCAGTTCGACGACGCGCTCGCCAAGCTGAAGAAGGCCGTCGACTCGGGCCAGATCCGCCGGTTCACCGGCAACGACTACGCGCCGGCACTCGCCAAGGGCGACATTGCGGCCTGCATCGGCTGGTCCGGCGACGCCATCCAGCTCGGCTTCGAAGACGACAAGATCAAATTCGTGGTGCCCGAGTCCGGGGCGATGCTCTGGTCAGACAACATGCTGGTGCCGAACAGGGCCACCCACAAGGGCAACGCCGAGCAACTCGTCGAGTACTACTACCAGCCGGCGGTCGCCGCCCGGCTCGCGGCGTACGTCAACTACATCTGCCCCGTCCAGGGTGCGCAGGCCGAGATGGAGAAGATCGACCCGGCGCTGGCCGCCCACCCGCTCATCTTCCCCGACGCCGCCATGCTCGCCAGAACGGCGGTCTTCATGGCGCTGGACGAGAAGCAGGAACGCGAGTACGAGAGCAGGTTCCAGCGGGTCATCGGGGCGTGAGCGGGATGGGTGCGACGACTGCGGGACGCGGGACCCCGGCCGGCGACCTGCGGCTGGCGCACCTCACCAAGCGGTTCGGCGACGTCACCGCGGTGGACGACCTCAGCCTGACCGTTCCGCAGGGCTCGTTCTTCGCCCTGCTCGGCCCGTCCGGCTGCGGCAAGACCACCACGCTGCGGATGATCGCCGGGCTGGAGGAGCCGACCGGCGGGCAGGTGCTGCTGGGCGAACGGGACGTCACCCGGCTGCGCCCGTACAAGCGGCCGGTGAACACCGTCTTCCAGAGCTACGCGCTCTTCCCGCACCTGGACGTCTTCGAGAACGTGGCGTTCGGCCTGCGCCGGCGGGGCATCCGTTCCGTCGACGACGAGGTCATGGGCATGCTCGCGCTGGTGCAGCTCGACGACCACGGCCACCGCCGGCCCGCCGAGCTCTCCGGCGGGCAGCAGCAGCGGGTCGCGCTGGCCCGCGCCCTGGTCAACCGCCCGCAGGTGCTGCTGCTGGACGAGCCGCTCGGCGCGCTCGACCTGACGCTGCGCCGGCGGATGCAGCTCGAACTCAAGCGGATCCAGACCGAGGTCGGCATCACGTTCGTGCACGTCACCCACGACCAGGAGGAGGCCATGACGATGGCCGACACCGTCGCGGTGCTGAACGCCGGGCGGATCGAGCAGCTCGGCGCCCCCGCCGACCTCTACGAGTACCCGGCCACGGCGTTCGTGGCGAACTTCCTCGGCCAGTCCAACCTGCTCGCCGGCGAGGCGGCCGGCGCGGCCGGGGACGAGGTGGCGGTGTCGGCGCACGGCCGTCGCTTCTCGGTGCCCGCCGGCCGGGCCCGGGTCGACCGGGGGCCGGTCCACCTGGGCGTACGCCCGGAGAAGCTGCACCTGGTCGACTCCGTCGACCAGGTCCCCGCCGGATGCCAGCACGTCACCGGGATCGTCACCGACGCCTCCTACGTGGGGGTGAGCACCCAGTACCTGCTGCGCACCGGCTGGGGTGGCGAGCTGACCGCGTTCGTGGCCAACAGCGGCACGACCCGTCCGCTGCCGGTGGGCGCGGAGGCGGCGGCGTACTGGGAGCCACGGCACGCCTTCCTGCTGCCCCGGGAAGCCGGCGGGCAGGACCGGAGCGCTCCGGCGCGGAACGAGCCGGTCGGCGCACCCTCGTGAGCGCCCCCGCGCGCCTGAACACCAATCCCGCCCAGCCTGCGGCACCCGGACCGCCCCGCCCGCCCGGGCGGCACCGGCTCCTGCCGTACCTGCTGCTGCTGCCCGCGGCGGCGTGGCTGCTCGTCTTCTTCGCCGTGCCGCTGCTCCAACTCGCCGCCGCCAGCCTCTACGACCCCGCCGGCTCGCTCGCCACCGGGTACGTCATGACCTGGGCCTTCGGCAACTACCCGGACGCGCTCGCCGCGTACTGGCCGCAGTTCGGGCGGTCCTTCGGCTACGCGGGCGCCGCGCTGGTGCTGGCGCTGCTGGCCGGCTACCCGCTCGCGTACGCCATCGCACGCAAGGCCGGCCGGTGGAAGAACCTGCTGCTGGTCTGCGTGGTCGCGCCGATGTTCACCAGCTTCCTGGTGCGCACGTTGGCGTGGAAGACCATCCTGTCGGACAACGGCTGGCTCGTCGGGCTGCTGCGCGACGTGCACCTGCTCGCCCCCGACGGTCGGCTGCTGGCCACCCCTGGCGCGGTGGTGCTCGGCCTGACGTACAACTTCCTGCCCTTCCTGGTGCTGCCGCTGTACGCGAGCCTGGAGCGGCTCGACCCCCGGCTGCTGGAGGCGGCCGGCGACCTCTACGCCGGCCCGCTGCGGACCTTCCGCCGGGTCACCCTGCCGCTGTCCATGCCCGGCCTGGTCGCCGGCACGCTGCTGTTCTTCATCCCGGCCAGCGGCGACTACATCAACGCCGAACTGCTCGGCACCCCCAACGAGTACATGATCGGCAACGTCATCGACTCGGCGTTCCTGGTCCGGCTGGACTACCCGCAGGGCGCGGCGCTGTCGTTCCTGCTGATGGCGGCGATCCTCGCGCTGGTCTTCGGCTACCTGCGCCGGACGGGTCCGGAGGAGGTCCTGTGAGCGCGAGGAGTGCAGCGCAGCGGAGCCCCGCAGTCGCGAGCGAGAGGTTGGCACCGTGAGTGCGCGGATCTTCCGCTGGCTGGCCGATCGTTGGGTGGCGGGCGTGGCGCTGCTGGTGCTCGGCTACCTCCTCCTGCCGATCGCCGTGGTCGCCGCGCTCTCCTTCAACCGCCCCTCCAGCCGCCTGTCGTACGACTTCAACGAGTTCACCCTCGACAACTGGCGCAACCCGTGCGCCACCTCCGACATGTGCGACGCGGTGGTGCGCAGCGTCCAGATCGGCTTCATCGCGACCGTGGTCGCCACGGTGCTCGGCACCCTGATGGCGTTCGCGCTGGCGCGGCACCGGTTCCGTGGCCGTTCCGCGATCGACGTGCTGATCTTCCTGCCGATGGCCACCCCCGAACTCGTGATGGGCACCTCGCTGCTGGCCCTCTTCGTCTCCGCCGGGGTGCCGCAGGGCTTCTGGACCGTCGTCGTCGCGCACGTCATGTTCTGCCTGTCGTTCGTGGTGGTCACCGTCAGGGCGCGGCTGGCCGGGATGGACCCCCGGCTGGAGGAGGCCGCGATGGACCTCTACGCGAGCGAGTGGCAGACCTTCCGGCGGATCACCCTGCCGCTGGCGCTGCCCGGCATCGTGGCCGCCGCGCTGCTCGCGTTCTCGCTCTCCTTCGACGACTTCATCGTGACGAACTTCAACGCCGGCACCACCGTCACGTTCCCCATGTACGTCTGGGGCGCTGCCCAGCGGGGCATCCCGCCGCAGGTCAACGTCATCGGCACCGCCATGTTCGCGGTCGCGCTCCTACTGGTGCTGCCCGCCACCCTACGAACGAGAAGAGCCCCTCGCCGCCCTTGAGCGGTGGCGAGGGGCCCTTCGGTGCGGCCGTGCCCTGAGCTGACGAATCCCTAGAGGGTCAGGGTCCAGCCGTCGATGTAGCCGGTGTCGCCGGAGGCGGCGTCCTGGACGCGCAGGTTCCAGGTGCCGTTACGGGTCTCCGTGGAGAGGTTGACCGTGTAGGTCTGGTTGATGTTGTCGGCGGAGCCGCCGGTGCGGTTGTGCAGGGTGTAGGCGCTGCCGTCGGGGGCGACCAGGCTGACCACGAGGTCACCGACGTAGGTGTGCACGATCTGCACGGCGACCTTGCTGGTGGACGAGGCGGTCCCGGTGCAGCCGGCGATCGCGATGCTGCTGGTGACCGTCGCGTTGTCGTTGACGGTGACGTTGTTGGCGTTGGTGCCGGTGCAGTTCGTCGTGCCGGAGCCGCCCAGGTTGAGCGTCCAGCTGTTCACGTAGCCGGTGTCGCCGGCGCCCGCGTCCTGGACCCGCAGCTTCCAGGTGCCGTTGGCGACCTCGGAGGAGAGGTTGACCGTGTAGGTCTGGTTGATGTTGTCGGCGGAGCCGCCGGTGCGGTTGTGCAGGGTGTAGGCGCTGCCGTCGGGAGCGACGAGGCTGACGGCGAGGTCACCGATGTAGGTGTGCACGATCTGCACGGCGACGGTGCTGGCGGAGCCGGCGTTGCCGGTGCAGCCCGCGATGGTGATGGTGCTCTCCACCGTGGCGTTGTCGCTGATCGTCACGTCGGTGCCGTTGGTCTGGGTGCAGCCGGTGGGCGGCGGGGGCGTGGTGCCGCCGTCGCCGACGTACAGCAGCTTGTTGGGGGAGCCGGTGCCGGGGCTGGTCACCGCGTTGCTGGTGGCGTCGGCGACGAGCTTGTCGCGTACCTGCTGCGGGGTGAACGTCGGGTTGGCGGCGAGCACGAGCGCGGCGGCGCCGACCACGTGCGGGGTCGCCATCGAGGTGCCGCTGATGCTGTTCGTGGCCGTGTTGCTGGTGTGCCAGGCCGAGGTGATCGAGCTGCCGGGCGCGAAGATGTCCAGGCAGGTGCCGATGTTGGAGAACGACGAACGGGCGTCGGTGTTGGTGGTCGAGCCGACGGTGATGCCGGCGAGGAGGCTGGCCGGCGAGCTGTTGCAGGCGTTCGCGCCGTAGTCGTTGCCGGCCGCCAGGCCGTAGGTGACGCCGTCGGCGATGGAGCGGGCCACCGCGTCGTTGAGGGCCTGGCTGAAGCCGCCGCCGAGGCTCATGTTCGCCACCGCGAGCTGACCGGCGGCGTGGTCGCCGGTCACCCAGTCGACGCCCTGGATGACGCCGGCGTCGGTGCCGCTGCCCTCGCAGTCGAGCACCCGGACGCCGACCAGCGTGACGCCCTTGGCCACGCCGTAGGCGGTGCCGCCGACCGTGCCGGCCACGTGCGTGCCGTGCCCGTTGCAGTCGTCCGCGCTGCCGCCGTCGATGGAGTCGAAGCCGGTGACGGCACGACCACCGAAGTCGCTGTGGCCGAACCGGATGCCGGTGTCGATGATGTACGCCTTCACGCCCGAGCCGGTGTTCGGGTAGGTGTACGAGTTGTTCAGCGGCAGTGCGCGCTGGTCGAGCCGGTCCAGGCCCCAGGACGGGGTGGGGCTCTGCGTACCGCTGATCCGCATGGTGTGGTTCTGCTGGACGTAGCGCACCGAGGGGTCGGCGGCGAGCCGCTTGGCCTCCGCCTCGGACATCCGGGCCTCGAACCCGCGCAGCGCGTTCTGGTACGTCCGGTTGACCGCGCCACGGTGCCGGCCGGCGAGGTCACGCGCCTTCCTGGTGACGTCGGTCCGGCCCACCGAGGTGTCCTTGAACACCACGATGTACGAGTCGTCGACGGCGGTGGCGCCGCCGGCCATGAGGATCTGTCCCTCGGCGGGGGCAGCCGTCGCGGGGGCGCCGAACGCCACGGCGGTGGCGACGGCGGCGGTCAACACACCGACGCGCCAGCGGCGCGCGGCGGGGTAGGGGAGTGTCATCCCTCGGGTGTTCCTCTCGCTACACGACGGCGGCTCCCGCCATCGATCGCAATTGATCAAAGTGAGCAAGAGCGTAGGGCCTGCGCGGCAAAATGTGGAGACGTGCGGGGACCTTGTATTCGGAGGGCGGACTGCGGTAAGGGATCAGCCGGGCTCACTGCCACGCGGGAGGTCTACGCTGCTGCGTGTGGACCCGGTCGCCTTTCACGTCGCCTCCCGCCCCGCCCACGGCGAGGGCGAGCTGACCGTCCACCACCCGTACGACGGGCGCGCCGTCGGTCGTACCACCCTCGCCACCGCCGGCCAGGTCGAAGCGGCCGTCGCGGCAGCCGCCGGGGTGGCCGCGGCGGCCGCGGCCCTGCCCGCGCACGCCCGCGCGGCGGCCCTCGACCACGTGTCCCGGCGGCTCGCCGAGCGGGCCGAGGAGTTCGCGCGGCTGATCACCGCCGAGAACGGCAAGCCGCTCAAGTGGGCCCGCGCCGAGGTCGGGCGGGCCGTCTCGACCTTCCGCTGGGCCGCCGAGGAGGCCCGGCGCTTCTCGGGCGAGCTGCAACGCCTCGACACCGACCCCGCCGCCACCGGGCGGATCGCCCTGGTCCGGCGGGTGCCGAAGGGGCCGGTGCTCGGCATCGCGCCGTTCAACTTCCCGCTGAACCTCGTCGCGCACAAGGTCGCCCCGGCCATCGCGGTCGGCGCCCCGATCATCGTCAAGCCCGCCCCCGCCACCCCGCTGTCGGCGCTGCTGCTGGGCGAGCTGCTCGCCGAGACCGACCTGCCGGAGGGGATGTTCTCGGTCCTGCCGCTACCGAACGAGCGCGCCGCCGAGCTGGTCGCCGACCCCCGGCTGCCGGTGGTCTCGTTCACCGGCTCCGGGCCGGTCGGCGCGGCGATCCGCCGCTCGGTGCCCGAGAAGCACGTCACCCTGGAGCTGGGCGGCAACGCCGCGGCCGTGATCTGCGAGGACTGGAACACCGACGAGGACCTGACCTTCGCCGCGCACCGCATCGCGACGTTCTCCAACTACCAGGCCGGCCAGTCGTGCATCGCCGTGCAGCGGGTCTACGTGCACGAATGGCTCTACGACGCGTTCCTGCCGCGCCTCGTCGCGGCGGTGCAGGAGCTGCGTGTCGGCGACCCGTCCGACCCCCTCACCGACGTCGGGCCGCTGATCTCCGCCGACGCCGCCCGCCGGGTCGAGGCGTGGGTGGACGAGGCCGTCACCGCCGGCGCCACCATCGAGCTCGGCGGCCGGCGCGACGGCGCGACCTACCCGCCGACCGTGCTCTCCGGCGTGCCGGCGGACGCCAGGGTCTGCGCCGAGGAGATCTTCGGGCCCGTGCTGGTGGTCGCCCGCGTCGCGCACGACCAGGCCGCGTTCGCCGCCGTCAACGACTCGGCGTACGGGTTGCAGGCGGGGGTCTTCACCCACCGCCTCGACACGGCCTTCGCGGCGCACCGCGCCTTGGAGGTGGGCGGGGTGATCGTCGGCGACGTGCCGTCGTACCGGGCCGACCAGATGCCGTACGGCGGGGTGAAGGGCAGCGGCGTCGGGCGGGAGGGCCTGCGCAGCGCCATGGAGGACTACACGGATCCCCGGGTCATGGTGCTGACCGGCCTGTCGTTGTAGCGCCCACCCGGCGCCGCCCGCTCACCAGGTGCCGTCGTCGCGGACGCGGGCCGGCGCCCGGCCGAGCAGCAGGGTGGTCAGCGCGGCGTCGATGTCCTCGCCGAGGAACCACTCGCCGGCCTGGTCCAGCGCGAAGACCCGCCCCCGCTCGTCGACGGCGAGGATGCTCTCCTGCCGCTCGGTGCCGATGGGGAAGAGCCGTACGCCGAGCACGGCGGCGAAGTCGGCCAGCGTGTCAGCGGTGTGCGCGACCTGTCGTGGCCGGATGTCGAATCGGGAGATCCACACCTGTTCGCCGGGACCGCGGCGGGCGCCCACCAGGCTCGGGAAGGCGGTGAGTGTCGACAGGACCGCGGGGAAGTCGGGATGCGCGGACGTCTCACCCCGGACGGCACCGACGTCCCTGATGGCGGACAGGGCGACGATCTCGTCCCCGAAGTGCGGCCGCCAGCCAGCCGCGACGAGTGCCTGCGCGACGTCCGGGTGGAACCGGCCCGGGACCGGGTCGGGCTGCGGGTCCGGTTGCCACGGCATCGTGAAGGCCCGGTCGGACCAGGGCATGACGTGGAAGTCCACAAGCGTGTCCACGCAGGAGTCGCAGGGGCGGTCGGCGAGGCCGCCGTTCGGATCGCCCGGCTCGCGCACCCGGTGGACCTCGAACCGGGCGGTTTCCAGGATGTCCTGCGCGTCGGCCATGCCGAGCGGCGCGATGCCCTCGGCGGCGCGGCGGTGGTCGTGGTGGTGCAGGACGTCGGAGACGACGATCAGCTCGGCGTGCCGGTCGCCGCCGCGTACGAGGTGTCCGGCGGGTTGGTCGTCCAGGTAGGACCGCACGAGCGGGTGGTGGTTGAGGGTGACGTCGCCCTTGGCGCCCTGCGCGCGGAAGAGTCGTCCCCCGACCGTCAGGTGCGCCGCCGTGTTGGGGGTCGGCAGGCGGTGGATCTCGCGGAGCAGTTGGCTGGCGGGATCGACGGTGCGGGGGGCGTCGGGGCCTTGCGGGCGGCTGCGGCGGTACATCTGTGCGACCACGTCGGTGGGTACGCGTGGCCAGGTGGTCGTCTCGCCGGTGACCTTGTCGACGACGGTGGTGGGTAGGTCACCGGGCATCGTGTTCGCCTCGATGGGCACGGTGGAGGTGATGGCGTAGCCGAGGTCGAACTCGTCGACGTGGGGGTGGCAGTCGTGTCCCAGGCGTTGTGACTCGCGGCGGGCCCACACGGCGGCGAGTTGCTCGGCCTGCTGGCGATCGATCACGGCTCGAAAGTACCGGACCCCACGGATTCGTGGCGCCCGGTATGGTTCGCCCTACCGACGGTAACCGGGGGAGGGTGGCGTTGGCCGAGAGTGTGGACCGGGACGCCAATCGCGCGCTGCGGGCGCGGTTCGACGAGGTGTACGGGGACTACCAGCGACTGAGGTCCGGTCTGGACGAGCTGCAGGGCCGGCTCGCCGAGCTACGGGTGACCGAGCGCTCCGAGGACGGTCAGGTGACCGCCACCGCCGGTGCCCGTGGCGAGCTGATCTCGGTCGAGCTGCACCCCTCCGTCTTCCACGACCGGGACGCGAAGGCGTTGAGCCGGAAGATCACCGCGACCGTCCACCAGGCCGGCGCTGCGGCGGTCGCGGCCACCCAGGAACTCGTGGCCGGCTACCTGCCCGCCGGTTCCGGGGCGACGGACTTCCTGCGTACGGGTGACTTCGGTTCGTTGCTGGGCCGGGCCGACGCCGTGCTGCGCCGGGGCGAGTGATGGACGGTCAGCTCTGGCTCGACCCGCAGCGCGCCCGACGCGGGGGCCGCGACCTCTCACTGTCCGGTGAGGCCGTCACGGCACGCCGCCGCCAGGTGGGCGGCGCCATCGCGGCGGCGAGCGACCGCTCGCCGTGGGGCAAGGACGACATCGGGGCCGCGTTCGAGCAGAAGTACCGCGGCTTCGAGGAGCTGGTCCTGCGCGCGTGGGACGGCGTGGGCCGGCACCTGGAGGGTCTCGGCGCCGATGTGGTGCGGTCGGTGGACGCCAACGTGCGGACGGATGCGGCGAGTGCGGGGCGGCTCGGTCGTGTCGGCGACCGGCACCAGCAGCGCTGATCCGTTGAGGAGACCCGGATGAGTGTGTTGCCGAGCCCCATCCCGCACCCGCTGGACTTCTCGCCGTGGCAGTTGCCCGGTTGGGTCTATGAGGCCCTTGACTGGGTGATCGGTGTGGAGTGGCCGGAGGGCAACGAGCGGGCGGTCTGGGAGTTGGCGGATCAGTGGTACGGGGTGGCCGCCGCCCTGGCGGGGCCGCGTGCGGATGCTGTTGCCGCCGCTGGTGAGGTGCGTGGCGGGTACGGCGGCGTGGGGGCGGTCGCGGCGGCCTTCGACACCGCCTGGCGTCGGGTGGCGGAGGGTGACGAGGCGCCGCTGCCGGTGCTGCTGGCTGTCAGCACCGAGCTGGGTCGGCTGGTGGAGGAGTGCGGCTGCGACATCGAGGGCGCGAAGCTCGAGGTGTGGATCGAGCTGGGCATTCTGGTGGTCGAGTTGCTGTCGTTGGCGGTGGCGACGGTGCTCACGGCTGGTGCGGCTTCGCCTGCGGCGGGGGCGGCGATCGCGGCCACCAGGTTGGTCGTGCAGCAGATCTTCAAGCGGCTGCTGGCGCAGTTGGCGCGCAAGTCGCTCAAGCAGGGGCTCAAGGAGGCCGGTGAGCGGGCGGCGAAGGAGGTCACGAAGGGCGGTGTGCGGGGGTTCAGCCGTCGGGTGGCGTTGAGTGGTGTGTCGGAGGCGGCCGAGGAGGGCGGCATCAACCTCGCCACGCAGGCGTACCAGAATTCGACGGGTCGCCGGCACGGGCTGGACGTGGCGGAGTTGGGGTCCACGGCGCTCGGTGGTATGGCTGGCGGGGCGGTGGCGCCGTTGGCGGGTCTGGGGCGGCACGCCACCGGCCGGGGTGCCCGGGTCGGGGAGCACTTCGGTCGTGAGATGGCCGGCGAGGTGATGGCTGACCAGGCCGCGAGACTGGCTACCGGGCAGGGGCTGACCTCGGTGGAGGACGCGGCCCGCGCGGCGGCGTCGGGTGCCCGTGGTTCCGCCACCGCGCAGGCCGACGCGGCGTTGCAGGCACGACTCAACGGCCAGCTCAGCGCCCTGGCCGGCATGCCGCTGACGTCGACGGGAGCCGGCGGGCTCCCGCCGCCTCCCGAAGCGCCGGCAGCGGACGGACCATCCGTCGCCACGCCCGGCGCGGGGGCGGGGGCGGGGCAGCCTGTTGCCGCGACCGACGCGGGGGTGGGGCAGCCCGGTGCCGTGGCCGGCGCGGGAGCGGAGTCTCCGACCAACGGATCAGCGGCATCGGCCAGCGGGCCGGGCGAGGGGCAACGAGGTGTGACCGGTGCTGAGCCGGCACCGTCGGCCCGGCCATCGCCGGAGGCCCGGACGGAGCCGACCGGCCCCACGACGAACACCGCCGCCCGAGCGGGCGACACGACCGCGCCCGTGGCTGCTGCCGGAGTCGAACGGACCGGCGCGACCGTCGCGGCCACGTCGTCCGCGCTGCCGGAGTCCGCACTCAGCCCGACGCTCTCCTCCGTCACGACGGCAGCGCCCGTCCTCGGCGCAGGGGGCATCCCGGCCGGCGTGGAGAGCCAGACGACCATTTCCGGGAACGCCGCGAGCGGCGCCGCTCCCGTCAACGCCGCGAGCGCTGCCAACCCGTCGTTCGCGCCGACAGCGGCTCCGGTGAACGGGCCCGGCGCAGGCCTGGGCACCGCGACGATCGGGCCGCCCCCTGCGTTCCCCGAGCCGAGAACGGCTGCGTCCGTCCCAGGTGCGGCCCACGTTCCGTCGGTCGCCAGTCCCGAGCCCGCCGTCGCACGAGGAGCTACCGGGGCGGCGCCGGCACAGCCGGCACCACCGACGGTGCTGCCGTCGCCCGGTGCACCGGCAGCCGAGCAGAGTCCGCCCGTTCCCAGGGACACGTCGGCAGCGGTCGGCCAGGAGGGGTCGGCGGGTCCCCGGGTCAGGAGCCCCGAGTGGTACGCGGCCAAGTGGGCCCTCGACCGGGACGCGTTCGAGAGACGCCGCTACCGCGGCTACTACGAGTCGCAGCGGGCGGGGTTCGAGGACAAGCGCCGTTCTGATGAAGCCGTGCGACTCCGGGCCCGCGGCGACGAGCACCACCAGTGGGCGCGGGACTTCGCCGCCCACGCCTTCCACCTGCACCGAACGGGCCAGGCCCGCCAGGCTGACGGATGGCAGTGGGCAGCCAACGACGAGATGCGGACGTACGGGCAGTACCTGGACCACGCGGAAGCCGTACTGGCCGGCGACATCGTGCCGTCTGTCGTGGGCGTCGTCGATCCCGCCGACTTCCGTCGGATCAACGATGACGTCGGCACCCTGGCGTACGGTGCCGTGGAGACCGTCGACCGTTCGGCGTTGACGGGCGACGACCATCCGCCGCCGATCGACCGGTCACGCGACTACGGCCGGCCCGGCGGTCTGCGTCCGCCGCTGGCGCTGCACCAGACCGACATCGAGCGGCAGGTGCCCCGAGAACCCGACGGAAGCGTCCGCCGTAACGCCGACCCGCGAGAGGGCGGCTGGTTCGGCCTGGTCAACGACGGCGGACCGCAGGCCGACGCGACCCGCGGCATCAACTGCATCGACTGCACCCTGTCGATGTTCGACACCTGGATGCACGGCCGCCCCCGGGTGGCCGCCCCCCGCACCTTCGACGCCTACCTGGCGGGCGACGTCACACGCCCCATCAACGGCGAACGAGACGGCATCGGACGGGTGGAGGACATCACCGGAGGACGCTTCCAACGCCTCTGCCAGCCCACCCAGGACATCCAGGGCCCCCAACGACAACACGCGATCGACACCGGATACCGCAACCTCCACGCCCAACTACGCCTCGGCGGCCACGGCAGCTTCGCCTTCGTCATCAACAACTGGGAACAGGGCGGCGCCCACATCTGGGTCGCCCTCAACCAGAACGGCACCATCCTCTACCTCGACCCACAGACCGGCGCCGTGTCGACCACACCCCTGTACCGGCACCACGGCGCCGCGCACCCCCACAACGCCGTCGACACCGAAGTCCTGATACTCGGCTCCGACGGCAGACCCATGCCACTGGGCGGACTACGACGAGGACGATTCAGCCAACGACCAGACCTACCGGACTACCCACCCGCCGACACCGACCAGGGATACGGCGAACTACACCTCAACCGCATGTATCTCCTGGACGGACCAGGCTCGGCTCCTCAGGGAGCGGATCAGGCGGGTTTGTCTGAGGGCCCGGCGACTCATGAGGCGGACGGGCCCGAGCCGGGCTGGAAACGGGCTGAGGCTTTGCTGCCATCCGATGACTCCGGTTACAGAATTCAACGTCGAGACTGTGAGTTCCTGGGGATAACGCCTGATGCGGTAATTGCGTGGGCGGAACGACGTGCTCCACTCGGCCTGACACCTGAGACTTTCGAGCAGATGACGGCAGCATTGTTTGACGCGCTCGAGGCAGATGGCATCCGCAGCGATCAGGTCGATGTCAGACTTCAAGGTTCCTCATCGAACTTCTTCTCCGGGGCGCATAAGACCCTTCCCGCAGAGGATCAGATTTCTGAGTATCCAGAATCGGTCGAGCGGATGAGGGCGTGGCGAGGGGATGGTGCGCTGCCGGTGCGTCGCCCCTTCGACTCAATGCACAAGTTGGGATTGGAGGAGCCGAGTGATTTGGACTTGCAGATATCGTCAGACGTGATGGTTGAAAGAGCTGTGGCGGTCGGCGCGCGCGAGTTTCCGGACCTCCGCGTGGTGAACAAAAGATTCGGATTCGTAACCAGGAAGGTCGCAAGGCTGTGTTTTCCTGCCATCTTTGACTGGGCGGATAGATGTAGCGGAGTTCTAGGGCGCGACGTGGTCCCGGCGATATTTCCGAAGGTGGGCCCGCCAGATCGATCTTCAGACGGTGTATCGTCCCACTTCAAGCCGGAGGACTGGATGATTGAGGACAATCGTGGCCGATAGTTGGGTGTTGAGATTGGCCGGAGCGGTTGACGCCCACGCTCTTGAACGGTTGCGGGCGGAGCTTGGCCTCAGTCGACTCGGTCGGCTGGCGGACGATTGGGATGAGCTGTTCGGGGAAGCGGCGTGGGAAGTTCAGGGGCAGATGGTCCGGGTCGAATTATGGCGCGACGTCGACTCGCTGGAGTGGCGCCTTGACGTGGAAGGTGTGGCCCCACTGCCGGAGGCCGAGAGGGTGAGCGTGTTGGCGCGAGTTCAGGCGGCACTGCGCTCGACAGGGCTGACGCCATCTTCGATCATCAAGCGTCCATGAGCTGCCAGCCTGCTCTGCCGCTCGCGAGTGCTGAGTGGCAGCAGGCTGTGGGCTTGTGTGCAAATGGCCTTGGCGCAATGTGCTCGCCGAAGCGTCAGGGCCGACCACTGAACTCAACAAAGCAAACCGTACGGAACGGGCGGAGCCGTGAGGGGCAGGAGACCTACTGGCAGGCCGGAATACCATGGCGAAATGGCTGAATCAGACAATGGGCAGAAGTCGCCCGTCCCTGGTGGGTGGCAGTCCAACGCCTGGGCGTGGCCGGTCGGCCTCATGCTCGGTCTGGTCATCGGCCTGGCCGCACTGGACGGAGCTGCCGGTGTGGGCGTCGGCATCGCGATGGGGATGGCGTTCGCCGTCGCCCTGGGAGCCGGCAGTACCCGGGACACCGACGGCGAGGACGACGACAGCGAGGGCGACGACAGCGAGGACGACGACGGGCGGGGCGCTCACGAGCAGGGCGCCGAGCGGCAGACGGTCGGCCCGGAGGGCGCCGGGACCCCGGGTACCGACGGGCAGGGCGCCGACAGGTCGCGCACCGACGGGCCGTCGTGACGTCGGACGAACCCGGAGCCGCGCGGGTGGAGACGACCGGGGCGTCGGATCCCCGGGTCGACAGGCCGGGCAGCGTGGCGGAGGCGCTGGCCGTACAGGAGCGGTTGCGGCCGCTGGTGGACCTGGCCGGGCCCGGTCCGGCCGAGCCCGCGACGGTGGCCGGCCTGGACGTGGCGTACGCCGAGAGTGGTGACCTGCTCGCGGCGGCCGTGACCGTGCTGGACGCCCGGACCCTCGCGGTGGTCGACTCGGCGGTGAGCGTGGGCCGACCCGCGTTCGGGTACGTCCCGGGGCTCTTCGCCTTCCGCGAGCTGCCCGCGCTGCTCGACGCGCTCGACCGGCTGACCGTGCTTCCCGAGCTGCTGGTCTGTGACGGGCACGGGCTGGCCCACCCGCGCCGGTTCGGGCTCGCCTGCCACCTGGGCGTGGTGACCGGCCTGCCCGCCATCGGGGTGGGCAAGACGCCCCTGCTCGGGGAGTGGACGCCGCCGGCGGGGCGTCGGGGCGCGTGGACGCCGTTGCGCGACAGGGACGAGACCGTGGGTCGGGTGCTGCGTACCCGGGACGGCGTGAAGCCGGTCTTCGTCAGCGTCGGCCACCGGATGAGCCTCGACGACGCGACCGCGCGGGTGCTGGCGTTGACGCCGCGCTACCGGCTGCCGGAGACCACCCGTACCGCCGACCGGCTCTGCCGCGACGCCCTGGCCGCCGCCGAGGCGACCGCCCGCACGACCTGAGGCCGCCGCCGAGGCGACCGCCCGCACGACCTGAGACCGCCCCCGAGGCGACCGCCCGCGCCGTCTGGGCCGCCGCCGGTTTCGGCAGGCATGGCCCGACGGACGCGTGACCGTCCCGTCGCCGGCCAGGTGCGCGGACCCGGTCGCGGGGTAATACGGCGCACATCCGGAGCGCTCAATGACCGGGCCCCGACCGGGCCCGGTAGTAGCCTGACCGGCGGACCCCCGTCGGGGGAGGAACGGCGAGGTGATCATGGCGGTACGTCGGCACGCGGCGCGGCTCGCGACGGTCTGCGCGTTGCTGGGCGGCCTGGTGGCGCTCGGCGCGACGCCGGCGCTCGCCGCAGGCGACTCGGTCCGGGTGCGTTCGGCCGGCAGCTTCACCGCCGGCGGTTCCGCCGGGGGCGTCTCGATCGAGGTGCGCAAGCGCAGCGACGGCTGCGTGCTGCTGCGTACCGCACTGGGGTTGCGCCTGGCCGGCCTGCGCGCCGACCAGGTCAGCGCGCAGGTCAACGTGGGCGGACGCTGGTTCCCGGTGCCGCTCTCCGGTGCCGGTGGCAGCGCGGCCACGTCGGCCACCTCGCCCCTGAAGCCGAGGCTCTGCAAGGGCAAGAGCATCACGGTGCGCTACCGGGTGGCGTTCGCCGCGGAGGTGCCGGGCGGCCGGCTGACCGTCAGCGGCGCGGCCAGCGACGCGCTCGGACGGGCCCTGGGCCGGGGCGCGGTGGCGTCCCGGGTGGTCGGCGACCGGGCCACGCCCTCGCCGACGCCGAAGCCCTCGAAGAAGCCGTCGCCCACCCCGAGCGCGGTCGCCACCGAGGTGCGAGCCGGGGCGGCGGACCCGAGCCTGGCCGCCGGCCAGGGCGCTGGCGCCGTCAGCAACGCGGCCGAGGAGGAGTCCTCCGGCGGCTCGGTGGTCATGTTCTTCGGCATCGCCATGGTCGCCGTCGGGATCCTGCTCATCGTCCTGCTGTTCCGCCGCTCGCGGGCGGACAAGGAGCCGGCCGACCCGGGCCACGTCCCGCTGCCCCGCAACCCCGGCGGCACCACCTACCGCTCCGGGCAGGGCCCGGCCGCCGCCCCCGGCCAACCCGGCCAGGTGTACGGGCAGCAGCCGCCCGCCCCCGGCCTGTACGGCGGCGCACCCGCCCCGCGCCCCGCCGGCGGTGCGCCCGCCCCGCGGCCGGCCGGCGGCGTGTACGGCGGCCGCCCGGCACCGGCCCCGGAGGCCACGCAGGTGGTGCCCGGCGCGCCCGCCTCCCCGCCCGTGTCGGCCCCGCCGGCGCCCCCGGTGCCGGGGCAGTACGGGGCGCCGCCGCCCGTGCCGCCCGCCCAGGGCAAGCCCGGTGACCCGCCGCCGGAGACCGGCGGTGGCGACCACACGGTGTTCATGCCCCGGCTCCCTGGCTGAGCCGGGCCGCGCCCCGCCGCTCCGATACGCTCAGGCCGTTGAGGACCTGCGGCGCGAGGAGCGAGACCGGTGTCTGATCTGTCCCAGATCGTGAAGGCCTACGACGTCCGTGGGACGGTGCCGGACCAGTGGGACGAGCAGGCCGCCGAGGCCCTCGGCACGGCCTTCGCGCAGGTGCTGGACGGCTTCGGCGAGCGGGACGGGGCGGTGCTCGTCGCGCACGACATGCGCGCCACCGGTCCCGCTCTGACCGCCGCCTTCGCCGCCGGCGTGCGCGCCGAGGGGCGCGCGGTCGTCGAGCTGGGCCTCGCCTCCACCGACATGCTCTACTACGCCTCCGGCGCGCTGGGGCTGCCCGGCGCGATGTTCACCGCCAGCCACAACCCGGCGCAGTACAACGGCATCAAGATGTGCCGCTCCGGGGCACGCCCGATCGGGCAGGACAGCGGGCTGGCCGAGATCCGCGAGCGGGCGCAGGCCCTGCTGGACAAGGGCGAGCGCCCGACCGGCACGCCGGCCGCGCCGGCCGAGCGCCGCGACCTGCTGGCCGACTACGCGGCGTACCTGCGGCAGCTGGTCGACCTCTCGGGAATCCGTCCGCTGAAGGTGGTCGTCGACGCCGGCAACGGCATGGCCGGCTACACCGTCCCGGCCGTGCTCGGCGACGCCGTCCTGCCGGCCTTGCCGCTGGAGATCGTGCCGCTCTACTTCGAACTCGACGGCACCTTTCCCAACCACGAGGCCAACCCGCTGGACCCGGCCAACCTGGTCGACCTCCAGCGCGCGGTGATCGAGCACGGCGCCGAGATCGGCCTGGCGTTCGACGGCGACGCCGACCGCTGCTTCGTGGTCGACGAGCGCGGCGAGCCGGTCTCGCCGTCGGCGGTCACGGCCCTGGTGGCGGCCCGCGAGCTGGCCAAGCACCCCGGCTCGACGGTGATCCACGGCCTGATCACCTCCCGGGCGGTGCCGGAGATCATCCGCGAGCACGGCGGCGAGCCGGTCGTCGCCCGGGTCGGGCACTCCTTCATCAAGGCGGAGATGGCCCGGACGAACGCGATCTTCGGCGGCGAGCACTCCGCCCACTACTACTTCCGCGACTTCTGGTTCGCCGACACCGGCATGCTCGCCGCGCTGCACACCCTGGCCGCCCTGGGCGAGCAGTCGCTGCCGCTGTCCGTGTTGGCCAGCGAGTACGAGCGGTACGTGGCCTCGGGCGAGATCAACTCGACGGTGGCCGACCAGGCCGCCAAGGTGGCCGAGGTGCGGGCCGCGTACCCGCAGGCCGACGTCGACGAGATGGACGGGCTGACCCTGCGCTTCCCGGACGGCGCGTGGTTCAATCTGCGCGCCTCCAACACCGAGCCGCTGCTGCGGCTCAACGTCGAGGCCCCGACGCGGGAGCGGATGACCGCCCTCCGTGACGAGGTGCTCGACCGCGTTCGCCGATAAGATCGCCTGCGCCGGTCGGCACCGTCGATCGGTGAGACCGCATACGTGGAAGGAGCCGCGCCGTGGCCCTGGACCCGCAGTTGCTGGAAATCCTCGCCTGTCCGGACACGCATCACGCCCCGCTCGACTACGACGCGCAGGCGCAGACGCTGACCTGCACCGAGTGCGGCCGGATCTTCGAGGTCCGCGACGACGTGCCGGTGCTGCTGCTGGACGAGGCGCGCGGCCCCTCGGAGCAGTCGTGATCGACGGCACGGCCGGGGTCAGCGGCCGGCGCGAGCCCGACGAGGCACTGCTCGACGACCCGGCCGCGCTGGCCGAGCACGACCCGGGCGGCATGCTGCGGCACACCGCCTCCGCCGGGGCGCAGGTCCGCGAGACGGCCGCGCTGGCCGCCGAGGCCAACCTCCAGGTGCTCGCCGACGAGGGCCGCCCCCGGGCGGTCGTCATCGCCGGCATCGGCACCGCCGGGCGTACCGGCGACGTGCTGGCCACCGTCGCCGGGCCGCGCTGCCCGGTGCCGGTCATCCCGCACCGCAGCGCCGGCGTGCCCGGCTGGGTGGGCGCCGCCGACGTGGTCATCGCCGTCAGCGCGTCCGGTCGCAGCCCCGAGGCGCTGGGCGCCGCCGAGGCCGCGCACCGGCGGGGCGCCCGGCTGGTCGCCGTCGGCGCGCCCGACTCGCAGTTGCAGTCCGTGGCCGAGCGGGCCCGGGCGCCGTTCATCCCGGTGCCCCGGCGCGCCCCGGCCCGGGCCAGCCTCTGGGCGCTCACCGTGCCGGTCCTGCTCGCCGCCCGTACGCTCGGGCTCGTGAAGGTCAACGAGGCGGATCTGGCGGAGACCGCGGCCCGGTTGGACGCGGACGCCGACCGCTGCCGCCCGACGGCCGAGTCCTTCGTCAACCCCGCGAAGTCGCTGGCCCTGGGCCTCGCCGGCTCGGTGCCGATCGTCTGGGGCTCGTCGCCGCTGGCCACGGTCGCGGCCCGCCGGTTCGGCGACACCCTGTCCGCCAACGCCCGCTACCCCGTGGTCAGCGGGGCGCTCGGCGAGGCGGGGCGCGGTCGGGTCGGCCTGCTCGACGGCGTGTTCGGCGGTCTGGCCGAGGGGGAGCGCGACATCTTCGCCGATCCCGACGCGGAGGCGCCGTCGGGCACCCGGCTGCGGTTGGTGCTGCTGCGCGACGGCGGGCTGAACCCGGAGGACGACGCCGACGAGCCCCTCGACGTCGAGGAGCGCCGCGCGGACGCCGTGCAGACCCTCGCCGAACGGCGCGGCGTGCGCTGCGACGTGGTGACCGCCGAGGGCGGCTCCGCGCTGGAGCGGCTCGCCTCGCTGGTCGCCGTGCCGGACTTCGCCTCGATCTACCTCGCCCTGGCACACGGACTGGACCCGATGGCCGTGCCGGCCATCACCGAAATGAAGGAGCTGGCAAACCAGTGAGCGATAGCAGGGAACGGGTCGAGCGGCGCGTCGCGCCGATGCCCGGCGGTGCCGCGCGACACGACGGGGCGACGGCGTGAGCGCCAACGGAGGTACGAAGGCGATCGTCGCCGCCCTGCTGGCCAACGCCGGCATCGCCGTCACCAAGTTCGTCGCGTTCCTGCTGACCGGGTCGTCGTCGATGCTGGCCGAGTCGATCCACTCGGTCGCCGACTCCGGCAACCAGGCCCTGCTGCTGCTCGGCGGGCGCCGGGCCAAGCGCGCGGCCACCCCTCAGCACCCGTTCGGCTACGGCCGGGAGCGCTACATCTACGCGTTCATCGTCTCCATCGTGCTGTTCAGCGTCGGTGGCCTGTTCGCCCTCTACGAGGCGTACCACAAGTGGTCGCACAAGGAGGGCATCACCTCGTGGCACTGGGTGCCGGTCGTGGTGCTGGTGGCGGCGATCATCATGGAGACGTTCTCCTTCCGTACCGCGATCGTCGAGTCCAACCTCGTCCGGGGCAACCAGTCGTGGGTGAAGTTCGTCCGGCGCGCCAAGGCCCCCGAACTGCCGGTGGTGCTGCTGGAGGACCTGGGCGCGCTGGTCGGTCTGGTCTTCGCGCTCTTCGGCGTGGGCATGACGCTGATCACCGGCAACGGCCGGTGGGACGCGGTGGGCACCGCGATGATCGGTGTGCTGCTGGTGGTCATCGCGATCATCCTGGCCATCGAGACCAAGAGCCTGCTGCTCGGTGAGGGCGCCGAGGCGCACGACGTCGCCGCGCTGGAGAAGTCGGTCACCGACGGCCCCGAGTTCGAGCGGATCATCCACATGAAGACGCTCTACCTCGGCCCCGAGGAGCTGATGGTGGCGGCCAAGGTCGCCGTGCCGGCCGGCGTCACCGCGGAGGTGTTGGCGCAGAGCATCAACACCGTCGAGGGGCGGATCCGCGCCGCCGTGCCGACCGCCCGGGTGATCTACCTGGAGCCGGACATCTACCGCGCCCCCGCCGCGCGGGCGGGGGCCGGGAGCGCGTCGCCCTCCGAGCCGGGTGAGGTCGCGGGGCGGCCCGGGAGCTGACCGGTGGAAATGCTGCACGGACCGATCCGCGACTACGCCTGGGGGTCCCGCTCGGCGATCGCCGAGTTGCAGGGGCGGCCGGCGCCGAGCGACGGCCCGGAGGCCGAACTGTGGCTGGGCGCCCACCCGGGCGGCCCGGCCCTGGTCGACCGCGACGGCGACCGGGTGAGCCTGACCGACCTGCTGCTCGCCGAGCCGCACCACTGGCTCGGCGAGCGGCTGGTCGGCCGGTTCGGCACCCGGCTGCCGTTCCTGCTCAAGGTGCTCGCCGCCGACGCCCCGCTGAGCCTCCAGGCGCACCCGGACGCCGAGCAGGCACGCGCCGGGCACGCCGCCGACGCCGCCCGCCCCGACGGGCAACGCAACTACGTCGATCCGTACCACAAGCCGGAGCTGTTGGTCGCGCTCTCGCCGATGGAGGCGCTCTGCGGTTTCCGGGACCCGGCGGTCTCGGCGGCGGCGCTGGCCGGCTTCGGCGTACCCGCGCTGGAGCCGGTGCTGGCGGCGCTGCTGACCGGGCCGGCGGGCCTGCGTGACGCCGTACGACTGCTGCTGACCTGGCCCGCCGACGGGCGCGACGCGCTGGTGTCGGCCGTGGCGTCGGCGCCGGACGCGGGGCCGGACGCGGAGCTGGCCCGGGACCTGGCCGCCGCCTACCCGGGCGACCCCGGGGTGCTGGTGGCGATGCTGCTCAACCGGGTGCGGCTGGCCCCCGGCGAGGCGATCTGGATGCCGGCGGGCAACCTGCACGCCTACCTGCGCGGCACCGGCGTGGAGATCATGGCGGCCAGCGACAACGTGCTGCGCGGCGGGCTGACGCCGAAGCGGGTGGACGTCGAGGAGCTGCTGCGGGTACTGCGCTTCGAGGTGCTGCGCGACCCGGTGGTGCCGCCGCTGGAGGTCGCCCCGGGCGTGGTCACGTGGCCGGTGCCGGTGGAGGACTTCGCGCTGCACCGGGTGACGGTGGAGGCGGGACTGCCGGCGGTGTCGGTCGAGGTGCCCGGGCCCCGGGTGGTGCTCTGCCGCTCCGGCGAGGTCTCGGTCGACGACGGGGCCGGCGCGGTGACGCTGGCGCCCGGACGGGCGGCCGTCGGAAGCGCCGCTGCCGGGCCGCTGCGCCTGGGCGGCGCGGGGGAGGCGTACGTCGCGAGCTGCGGCCTGCGCTGACAGGCGGGTTGGCGGGCGGGCAGGTGGGCGTGGGGCTACGACGCAAGTCCGACTTTCCCGGAATAGCTTGACTCTGCCTTGGCTGGGTGTGACTCTATGAGTACGCAGCGTTATCGCGACGAAGGTCCGAGAACGCGCGGGGAACCAAACCGGGGGGATGCACGGGGCGGGCGGCCGATGGACGGGACACGTTCACGACCGACCGCCCCGTGCGCTGTCCGCTGATGTCTTCGTGCTCACTTCACCCGACCGGTCCTCCCGTCGGCGGCTCGCGCGCGTAAGGTGAATGGTCGCGCAGCACATCGTCCGACAGGAGATTTCATGACCAGCACCCTCCCGGCGTCCGCCAGCGGCACGCCGTCCGAGGCCCGGCCGAGCACTCTCGCCGAGGGCGACTACAAGGTGGCGGATCTGTCGCTCGCCGAGTTCGGGCGTAAGGAGATCCAGCTCGCCGAGCACGAGATGCCCGGCCTGATGGCGATCCGTCGTGAGTTCGCCGACGCCCAGCCGCTCGCCGGTGCCCGGATCACCGGGTCGCTGCACATGACCATCCAGACCGCCGTGCTCATCGAGACCCTGGTCGCGCTCGGCGCGCAGGTCCGCTGGGCGTCCTGCAACATCTTCTCCACCCAGGACCACGCCGCCGCCGCGATCGTCGTCGGCGCCGAGGGCACCCCCGAGGCCCCGGCCGGCGTCCCGGTCTACGCCTGGAAGGGCGAGAGCCTGGAGGAGTACTGGTGGTGCACCGAGCAGGTGCTCGCCTGGCCCGACGGGCAGGGCCCGAACATGATCCTCGACGACGGCGGCGACGCCACCCTGCTGGTGCACAAGGGCGCCGAGTTCGAGAAGGCCGGCGCCGTGCCGCCGGTCGAGTCCGCCGACTCCGAGGAGTACGCGGTCATCCTCGGCGTGCTGCACCGCTCGCTCGCCGAGGACAACCAGCGGTGGACCCGGATCGCCGCCGGCATCAAGGGCGTGACCGAGGAGACCACCACCGGCGTGCACCGGCTCTACGAGATGCACCGCGCCGGCACCCTGCTCTTCCCCGCCATCAACGTCAACGACTCGGTGACGAAGAGCAAGTTCGACAACAAGTACGGCTGCCGCCACTCGCTGATCGACGGCATCAACCGGGCCACCGACGTGCTGATCGGCGGCAAGATGGCGGTCGTGCTCGGCTACGGCGACGTCGGCAAGGGCTGCGCCGAGTCGCTGCGCGGCCAGGGCGCCCGGGTCGTGGTGACCGAGGTCGACCCGATCTGCGCGCTCCAGGCCGCGATGGACGGCTACCAGGTCGCCACCCTGGACGACGTGGTCGAGCAGGCCGACATCTTCATCACCGCCACCGGCTGCTTCGACGTCATCACCAACGAGCACATGGCCCGGATGAAGCACCAGGCCATCGTCGGCAACATCGGCCACTTCGACAACGAGATCGACATGGCCGGCCTGGCGAAGCGTTCCGACGTCGAGCGGGTCAACATCAAGCCGCAGGTCGACCTCTGGAAGTTCGCCGACGGGCACGCCATCATCGTGCTGTCGGAGGGCCGCCTGCTCAACCTGGGCAACGCCACCGGCCACCCGAGCTTCGTGATGTCGAACTCGTTCGCCAACCAGACGATCGCCCAGATCGAGCTGTTCACCAAGACCGAGGAATACCCGATCGGCGTCTACGTGCTGCCCAAGCACCTCGACGAGAAGGTCGCCCGGCTGCACCTGGAGGCGCTCGGCGCCAAGCTGAGCACCCTGACCAAGGAGCAGGCGTCCTACCTCGGCATCTCCGTGGAGGGCCCGTTCAAGCCGGAGCACTACCGGTACTGACACCGACCGCGCCGACCGGGCCGACCGCTCCCTCCCGAGCGGCCGGCCCGGTCGGCGTTTCCGGGGCGGGCGCGCCGCCACGGGTCGAGCCGGCCGGCGTCAGCGCGGGCGGTCGCCTGCCGCCGGGCGGTCAGTCCCGACGGGAGCGGCGACGGGCGGGGCGGACCCAGCTCCACACGCACCAGACGAGCCACGCCACCGAGACCACGGCGGCCAGCGCGTGCAGCCGCAGCGCGTCGAGCAGCAGCACCAGGGCGAGGACGGCCAGCCACGGCCCGAACGCCCTCACGACCGCCACCGGCCGAGCACCATCCGGCGGACCAGCGGCGGAGCGATCCACGACCAGACGCAGAAGAGCATCCAGGTCACGGCGAACAGGCCGGCGAGCACGTCCAGGCCGGCGACGTTCAGCAGCACGATGACGCCGACCGCGAGCAGCCAGGTGCGGAAGGTCCCCAGCCGGTGCAGCGGGCGCAGCGGCAGCAGCAGCGGGTGCGCGTGCACCTGCGCCTCCCAAGCCGCCTCGGCGTAGTCGGCGTCGGTCGGGTCGTGCGCCACCGCCTGGCCGAACGCGCGGCGCGCGGTGCCCAGCCGGCCACGCCGGGCCGAGGTGGCGCCGTGCAGGGCGAGCGCCGCCGGATTGTCCGGCCACGCCCCGAGGAACTCCCCGGCGATCCGGTCGGCCTCCCGGTCGTCCCCCCGGGCGTACGCGAGCTGTACGCGGCACGCGAAGACGGCCGGCTCCTGCGGGCTGATCGCGGCGGCCCGGGCGACCAGGCGTTCCGCCTTGTCGAGCTGCCCCACGGCCGAGCAGAGGTGCGCGTACTGGCACAGCAGCCACGGGTCCTCCGGCTCGAGGGCGAGCGCGTCGAGCAGTGCCCGCTCGGCGGCGGGGTACTCGCGGCGGTGGCGCAGCGCGACGCCGAGCCGGCCGAGCAGTTCGGGGTCCGGGCCGGCCTCGGCGAGCCCTCGACGGGCGACGGCGGCCAAATCGTCCCAGCGGCTCAGCGCGGTCAGCGCGTACGCCCGCAGCCGGAACGCCGCCGGGCTGAGGGCCAGGGCGGCCGGGAGCCGGTCGACCTCGTCGAGGGCCTGCTCCGCGCGGTTCAGCTCGAGCAGGTGTGCCACCCGGGCGAGCTGGGCTTCAGGGGCGGTCATACGGCGGCCACCAGCAGGAACAGCAGCGCCTCGACGACGCCGAACAGGAGCACCGCCCCGAGGCCGGGCAGCCACAGCGACGCCGGCTCGTCGCCACGCAGCTCGTAGGCCCGGAACGGACGTTTCTGCGTGGTGGAGGCGGCGAGCCAGACCCCGGCGCCGGCCAGCGCCGCGATCAGCCGGACGGGACGGTCCCCCCAGTCGTCGAGGAATGCGAGCGTGAGCGCCAGCCGGGCCGTCAGCGCGGCCAGCCCGACGCCGAGCACCATCAGGTTCGTCCGCCGGGGCAGGCCCAGCCGGTGCCCGTTGACCAGGGCGAGCACGGTGGCGGCCAGCGGACCGGCGAAGACGGCGGGGAAGATCAGCGACTGCGGTCGCCACGGCCGGCGTCGCGTCTCGTACGCCGCCGGCGCGATGGTGGGGGTGAACAGATCGTCGGCCACGATGTTCCCGTCTCGGTAGGGGCGAGCGAGCCGGATACTGCCACAGCCGGGTGACCGACGGCGCTCCTGGACGGAGTGGATTCCAGGTCGCGACGTGTGCGCGGCCCCCGCCCGCCGGTCAGGTGCCGGCGTCGGGCACGGGCACGCCGCCCGCCGGGGCGACCGCCGGCCGTACCCCGGGAACGGGCTGGATCGGCACGGCGGCCGGCGCCCCGACGGGCACCGCCGGACGGACCGTGCCGGGCGGCACGGCGCCCGCTGGCCCGGCGGCGCCCGTTGGCCCGACGGTGCCCGTTGGCCCGGCGGTGCCTGCGGGTCCGGCGGCGCCTGCGGGCCCGGCGGTCAGGTCCGGCCCGGCGGTGCCTTCAGACGTGGCGACGCCTGCGGGCCCGGCGGTGGACGGGGTCGCGCGGGATGGCGCGGGCGGGTGGAGCGTCAGCTCCGGCCAGAGCGTCGCGGCGGCCGACCGGCCGAGCCTCAGCCGGTACCTCGCCCGCCGGTGCCGCTCGCCGAGGACCGCGGCCAGGTAGACCGACTCGGGCATGCCCGGAGGCGGGGGCGGCGTGATCACCGCCGAGACCTCGGTCCACAACCCGTGCCCCAACCGTGCCCGCGCCGGCTCCGCCAGCTGGTGCACCCGGGCCAGGTACTGGCGGGCGGCCAACGCCAGGCCGTCGTCGAGCCGGCTCAGGTCCACCGCGCCCGCCCAGCCGGCCAGCGCGGGGACCGCCGTGGGGACGGGCCGCCAGGCGGTCGCCGTGCGGGTGTGCACGACCAGCGTGCCCGCCACCAGGTCGCCCAGTCGACGCCCGCGCCGGTCGGTCACCATCACCGTCACCCCGGCCACCCAGCTCAACAGCGGCAGCACCAGGCCGGGCCACTCCACGGCCACACCGACCAGCGCCCGGATCAGCGACTGCCGCGCCGCGACCGGAGCGCCGTCGGCGCTGACCACGCGCAGCCCGACCGCCATCTTGCCCAGCGTGCGGCCGTGGTTGAACCGCTCGCACAGCACCGGGTAGCCGACCAGCACCAGGATCAGGCCCACCGTGGCGATCCCGCCGGCCAGGGCGCCGTCGACCAGCCCCTCCGGCAGGTTGAGCAGCGCGACGCCGACGCTCATGGACAGCACGAGCATGAGGGCCGCCTGCGCCAGGACGTCGAGCAGCAGCGCGAGCACCCGGGAACCGATCCGGGCGGCCCGGACGTCCAGCTCCACGGCCTCCCCGCTGACCAGCCCGGCGTCACCCCACGGGGCGGGTCGAGGTTGTGCTCTCACCCCGACAGTGAACACTATGATCGCCGGACGGGGGTGACGGTGGATCTCGACGCGTACGTCGCGGAACACGGCGGGCAGTGGCGACGGCTGGAGGAACTCTCCAAGCGCGGCCGGCTCGACGCCGCCGAGGTCGACGAGCTGGTCGCCCTCTACCAGCGGGCGACCACCCAGCTGTCGGTGCTGCGCAGCCGCTCACCCGATCCGGCGCTGGTCAGCCAGCTCTCCCAGGTGGTGCTGCGCGCCCGGGCCCGGCTCACCGGGCGCCCGCGCCCGTCGTGGGCGGCGGTCGGGCGGTTCTTCGTGGCCGGCTTCCCCGCCGCGGTCTACCGCGCCTGGCCCTGGTGGTGCGGGGTGGCGACCGGGTTCAGCCTGCTCAGCCTCTTCCTCATCTGGTTCGTCGCGGGCAACCCGCAGACGGCGGCGGCCTTCATCGGCGAGGCGGCGGCCGCGGACCTGGTCGAGTCCGGCTTCGCCGGCTACTACACCGAGTTCTCCGCGCCGACGTTCGCGTTCCACCTGTGGACGCACAACGCCTGGCTCGCCGCCCAGTGCCTCGCCGCCGGGGTCCTCATCGTCCCGGTGCTCTACCTGCTCTGGCAGAACGCGCTCAACATCGGCGTGGTCGGCGGGGTGATGGTCGCCTACGGCCGCGCGGACGTCTTCTTCGGCCTGATCACCCCGCACGGGCTGCTGGAACTCACCGGCGTCTTCGTGGCCGCCGGGGTGGGCCTGCGCATCGGGTGGGCGTGGATCGCGCCGCCCACGCAGCTCACCCGGGGGCAGTCGGTGGCCCGGGCGGGACGCGAGGGCGTGCTGGTCGCCGTCGGGCTGGTGGGGCTCTTCGCGGTCTCCGCCGTCATCGAGGCGTTCGTGACCCCCGCGCCCGTGCCCATTCCGCTCCGCGTGGCCGTGGGCGCCGCCGTCTGGCTCGCCTTCCTGGCGTACGTGGTGCTCCTCGGTCGCCGCGCCACCCACCCAGATCCCGTTGATCATGAAGTTGTTGCCGTGACACGCCGGGCGGACGGGCAATAACTTCATGATCAACGAGGGCTGGCGGTGGGGTGCCGGCCCAGCCGGTCAGAGGTGGCCGAGGGCCTTGAGGCGGAGGTAGGTGTCGGCCAGGGTGGGGGCCAGGCGGCCGGCCGGGGCGTCCACCACCGTCACGCCTTGGCGGGCCAGAGCCACCCGCACCCGGTCGCGTTCGGTCAGGGCGCGCCAGGCCGCTGCTGCGGCGTAGGCGTCCGCCGGGCGCTGCGGGACGGTGGTGGTGAGGGCGGTCAGCACCGGGTCGTGCGTCGCCGCGATCACCACCTTGTGCCGGGCGGCCAGCCGGGGGAGCACCGGCAGCAGCCCCTCGCCGAGGGCGCCGGCCTCCAACGCGGTGAAGAGCACCACCAGGCTGCGCTGGCGCTGCCGGCGCAGCAGCTCGCCCGCGATCAGGTCGAAGTCCGTCTCCACCAGCGTCGGCTGGAGCGGGGCGAGGGCGTGCACCACCCGGGGAAGCAGGGCCGGCCCGCCGGTGCCGGTCACCGTGGCCCGCACCGCCGCGTCGGCCGCGAGCAGGTCGACCCGGTCGCCAGCGCGGGCGGCGAGGGCGGTGAGCAGCAGCGCGGCGTCGATCGCGGTGTCCAGCCGGGGTTCGTCGCCGACCCGCACCGCCGACGTACGCCCGGTGTCCAGCACACACAGCAGCCGGCGGTCCCGCTCCGGCCGCCACGTGCGCACCAGCACGTCGGCGCGGCGCGCGCTCGCCCGCCAGTCGATCGAGCGCACGTCGTCGCCGACCACGTACTCGCGGAGGGTGTCGAACTCGGTGCCCTGGCCCCGCCCCCGGCTCACCTGGGTGCCGTCGATGACCCGCAGCCGGGACAGCTTCTCCGGCAGGTGCCGGCGGGAGTCGAAACGGGGCAGCACGCGCAGCGTCCACGGTGGGGTGGCCGGCCGCCCGGAGCGCTGCCGGAACCCGAGCCCCAGCGGCCCGAACGAGCGCACGGTCAGCGCCACCGCCGGCCGGTCGCCCCGCCGCAGCGGGGTCAGCCGGCTGGGCAGCGCCACCGTTCCGCCCGGGTCGACGCGCACCAGCGTCGCCGGGGGCACGTCGGGGCGGGCGCCGGCGGAGGGCACCCAGGCGTCGCGGACCCTGGCCCGCAGCGTACGGCCGGAGGGGTTGTGCAGCAGCAGCGCGACGGTGGCGGTGCCGCCGAGTCGGACCGCGCGGTCCCCCTGCCGGGCGGCCGTGAGCGCGCCCGGCGGCGCGGCCAGCGCCCGGTCGAGCAGCACCAGCAGCAGCACCGCCCCGGTCATCACCAGCAGCCCGGCGAACGGCGACGGCCAGGCCGGCAGGGTCAGCGCGCCGACCGCCAGCAGGAGCGCCGCCCGCCAGGTCATCGCGGCGTCGGCACGGTGGCGAGCACCGTGTCCAGCACCTGGTCCACGCCGACGCCCTCCAGCTCCACCTCGGGGCGCAGCCGCAGCCGGTGCCGCAGCGTCGGCCGGGCGACCGCCTTCACGTCGTCCGGTACGACGTGGTCGCGGCCGGCCAGCCAGGCCCACGCCTTGGCCGTGTTGAGCAGCGCGGTGGCGCCCCGGGGCGAGGCGCCCAGCTCCAGCGCGGGGGTGTTGCGGGTGGCCCGGCAGAGGTCGACGACGTAGCCGAAGAGCGGCTCGGCCACGTGCACCCGGCCGACCGCCGCCCGGGCCGCCGCCAGGTCGGCCGCGTCGGCCACCGGTCGTACGCCGGCAGCGGTCAGGTCGCGCGGGTCGAAGCCGGCGTGGTGCGCGCGGAGCACGCCCAGCTCCTCGTCCCGGTTGGGCAGCGGCACGGTGAGCTTGAGCAGGAACCGGTCGAGCTGCGCCTCCGGCAGCGGGTAGGTGCCCTCGTACTCGATCGGGTTCTGGGTGGCGGCGACGATGAACGGGTCGGGCAGCGGCCGCCGTTCGCCCTCCACCGAGACCTGCCGCTCCTCCATCACCTCCAGCAGCGCCGACTGGGTCTTCGGCGGCGTCCGGTTGATCTCGTCGGCGAGCAGCAGGTTGGTGAAGACCGGCCCCTCGCGGAAGGTGAAGGCGGCGGAGCGCGGGTCGAAGATCAGCGAGCCGGTGACGTCGCCCGGCATCAGGTCCGGGGTGAACTGCACCCGCTTGGACCCCAGGTCGAGGGCGGCGGCCACGGTGCGGATCAGCAGGGTCTTGGCCACGCCCGGCACGCCCTCCAGCAGCACGTGCCCGCGGCAGAGCAGGGCGATGACCAGGCCGGTGACGACCGCGTCCTGCCCGACGACCGCCTTGGCGACCTCGGCGCGCAGCCGGTGCAGGGCGGCGCGGGGGTCGACGGGGTCGATGGTCGGCGGCTCGGCGGTACCGGCGGGTCGGGTCACCGGGGGTCTCCTTCGGCTCGGTGCGGTGCGGCGGGCGGGGGCGGCCCCGCCGCGGGCGGCGCGGCGGGTGTGGGCGGCCCGACTGCGGGCGGTGCGGCGGGTGTGGGCGGCGGCCCGTCGGCGGCCGGTGGCGGCGCTTCGGCGGCGGCGCGGGTCAGCCGGTCCAGCGCGCGGGCCAGGTCCAGCAGGTCCTGGTCGGTCTCGGGCGCGGCGCCGTGCAGCACCTCGTCGGTCCACCGGGGGTCGTCGCCGGTGCGGGCGGCGACCGCGGCGGCCACGTCGGCCGGCGGCGCGGTCGGCGGCAGGTGCAGCCGGGGCGTCAGACGGTCCAGGGCGGCGCTCCGCAGCGTCCGCGCGGCCGCATCCCGGGCACCCGCCTTCTCGTAGAGCCGCGCCCGGCCGAGCACCGTCTCCGCCGAGCGGACCGTGACCGGCAGCGGCTCCACCGCCGGCGGGCCGAGCCGGCGGGCCCGCCAGAGCGCGGCCAGCAGGGCGGCGACGGCGAGCTGGGCCAGCAACGCCCACAGCCAGGCGGGGAAGGCGGACCAGAGCGGGTTCGGCGGGTCGGGCCTGTCGGCCCGGTCCTCGGCCCGGCCCTCGCTGTCGTCGTCAGTCTCCCCGCCCGGGTCCGCCGGGCCGCCGGGCCGTCCGTCGCCGGTGCCGTCGCCGGTGCCGGTGCCCGGGCCGCCGTACCCGGTGGAGCCGCCCGGCGTCGGCGACCAGGCCGGGCTGCCGCTGCTGCCGTCGCCGAAGACCGGCGGAGGCTCGGGGCCGTCCAGGTCGAGCCACACCACCCGGCCTGGCTCGCCGAGCAGCGCGGTGGCGAACGCCCGGTTGTCCCACTCGTTGATCCGGTCGTTGCGGAACGGATCGCTGGCGCCCACCGCCACGGTGCTCTCGGGGACCCGGGGCAGCAGGGCGAGCCCGTCGGCGAAGCAGAACCCGACGGGCGCCGACGCGCCCGGGGCGAGCGCGTAGCGTTGCAGCCCGACCGCCACCCGCCCGAGCTGGCGCAACTCGGGCAGGGGGCAGGGCAGGCCCCGCGCGTCCGGCCCCACCGCCTGCGCGGCCCACCGGCGGTCGGCCGGTTCCACCGGCAGCAGCCTGACCGCCTCCAGCACCCGTCGCGACGGGTCCACCAGCACCAGCCTGGTGGTCGAGGGCAGCGCGTCCAACGCGCCGACCGTGTCCGGGTGCAGCAGCGCCGGCGCGGGTACGAAGAGCGTGGCCGCCCCGCCGCGGGCGGCCAGCAGGGCGCGCAGCGTGTCCGTCTCCCGCTGCACGGTGACGCCCTGCCCGCGCAGCGCGTCGGCGAGCCGACTGCCGCCGTCGTCCCCGGTCGCGACCGGCGAGAGGAATCCCTGGTCGCCGGGGTCGGGCTGGTCGACCGCGTGGGTGATCAGGGTGGTGGCCAGCAGCGCCGCGGCCAGGCCCAGTGGGATCAGCAGCCGGTGCCGGCGGCGCCGTCGCCGGGGGGCGACGTCCGCGCGTGGCGCCGGTGGTACGTCGGTGGCCTGTGCGCTCATGGTCGTGGCCCGTCCTCGGGTCGCCCGGTCAGCAGCCGGTCCAGGTCGGCGGCGTGCTCCCGCATCCGGTGGTCGTGCTCGACGGAGGCGGGGCGCTGGCCGTACCAGAGCTCGGAGAAGATCGCGCCGGCGGCGCCCAGCGGCGGGCCCACCTGGGGCCGGGTGTCCGTCGCGGCCCGCACCAGCTCGGCGACGGTCATGCCGGGCTGCGGCTGCACCACGCGCCGGGCGGCCAGCTCCCGGACCATCGCGCGCAGCCGCTCCCGGACGGCTTCGGCGTACCGGCCCTCGGCGGCGAACCGGTCCGCGAGGGAGACGTACGCGGCGGCCGGCAGTTCGGGCTCGCGGGGGGCGGGGACGACCGGCGGCGGGGCGTCCGGTGGCGCGGTCTTCCGGCGGCGTCGACGCAGCCGGGGCAGCCGCCGGGGGACCCAGGCCGGGAACGTGTACCAGCCGACCGCGACCAGCACCGCGGCGAGCACCAGCAGCAGGGCGACCAGGGGCAGCGGCACCCGGTCGCCGAGCGCCGCCGTCGTCTCGGTCCACCACCGGCTGAAGCTCATCGCCCGGCCGCCAGCAGGACGGTCTCCGGCGTGCCCGGCCGGGCCCGGGAGAGCCGGATGTCCAGCCCCTCGGTACGCATCCGGGTCTCCAGGTGCAGCACCGCGTCCAGGCAGGCCAGGGCCGGGTAGGCGACGCTGTTCACGCCCGCCCAGACGGCCAGCGACAGCCACCCGGCCCAGGCGCGGTCGACGAGGTCGAACGAGTCCAACCCGACGTAGACGCCGACGCCGAGACCGACTCGCACGATCCACCACACGAGGTAGCCGAGCAGCCGGATCCAGCCGGCCCGGCCGGCGCCGCGGACGGCCAGGGCGGCGGCGCGCAGCGGGGCCCGCAGCGGATGCACCCGGTCGACGACCAGCGCTGGCGCCACGGCGCCGAGCAGGGCGAACCCGACGATCCACACCGGCCCGAACAGCGCCACCCCGCACATCACCACGCCGACGAGCACGGCGAGCAGCGCGGTGGCGCCCCAGCGCGCGCCGGCCGGGCGGAGCAGTTCCCGGGGGCCCGGCGCGCGGCCGAACAGGGCGGCCCCGGCGGCCCGGGCGGCCGGATTTCCGAGCAGCAGGACGATCACCGCCTCGGTCGCCGCCCCCACCGCCAGCAGCAGCCAGTACGCGCCGAACCGCCCGAACTCCGGCAGCCAGGCGGGTGGCGCCGTGCCGGCGGCGAGCCGCAACGGGTGCAGCAGGAGCTGTTCGGCCACGGCCAGTACGAGGGCGACCGGCACCAGCACCCGGGCCTGACCGCGCAGCAGCAGGACCGCGGAGTCCAGCAGTTCGCCGACCGTGAGGGGGCGGCGCGGGAGCACGGCGGTCGGGCCGGCGTCGGGCACGCGTACTCCTGGGGACGGGCGGCGGTGGCGCGTGACGGCGCACGCGGGGATCATGGTGACACGCCCGTTCCGATCGGGTGGACCCGCACGTCGGGGCGGCGACGCCGGGCACCCGTTGCTGCGCGGCGACGTCCCACGGCAGTACCGTGCCGGGTGACGGGGATCCCACCTACTGAAGGGGATGGAAACATTAACCCCATGAGAGCCCGGGTACTGGTGGTCGACGACGACCCCGCGCTCGCCGAGATGCTCGGCATCGTCCTGCGCAGCGAGGGCTTCCTGCCCTCCTTCGTCGCCGACGGGGAGCGGGCGCTGGCCGCGTTCCGCGAGAACCGCCCCGACATCGTCCTGCTCGACCTCATGCTCCCCGGCATGAGCGGCATCGACGTGGCGCGGTCGATCCGGACCGAGTCGGGCGTGCCGATCGTCATGCTGACCGCCAAGAGCGACACCGTCGACGTGGTGCTCGGCCTCGAGTCCGGGGCCGACGACTACGTGGTCAAGCCGTTCAAGCCCAAGGAGCTGGTCGCCCGGATGCGGGCGCGGCTGCGCCGGGGCGAGGACGTCGCCCCGGAGATGCTGACCATCGGGCCACCCGACAACCAGATCACCATCGACGTGCCGGCGCACACCGTCAGCCGCAACGGCGAGGAGGTGAAGCTGACGCCGCTGGAGTTCGACCTGCTGGTCGCGCTCGCCCGCAAGCCGCGCCAGGTCTTCACCCGCGAGGTGCTGCTGGAGCAGGTCTGGGGCTACCGGCACGCGGCGGACACGCGGCTGGTCAACGTGCACGTGCAGCGGCTGCGGGCCAAGATCGAACCGGATCCGGAGCGGCCGGAAATCATCCTCACCGTGCGGGGCGTGGGCTACAAGGCGGGCACCGGATAGCCTGGTCACACTGTGGCCACCTCCCCGATTCCGGACCCCCCGACGACAGCTCCGCGCCGGCGTGTCGCCGCGCGGGAGCTGTGGCGTGGCGTGAGCGGCCGGGCCGCGCGCCTGCTCTCCGGGTTGCACCAGAGCTGGCGCCGGTCGCTCCAGCTGCGGGTGGTGACCATCACACTGGTCGCGTCGAGCCTGCTGGTGGGCGGTTTCGCCTACCTGATCGCCGACAAGATCACCGGCATCCTCGTGGAGAACGTCGAGACCGACGTGCGGATCCGGCTGGGCAACGGCGCGGACTACGCGGCGAAGCAGTTCGGCCTCTACAACCAGCCGCAGGAGGGGCAGCTCCAGGAGACCATCGACGGCACGGTCAACTACCTGGCCGGCGGTGACCCGCAGCAGACCACCGGCGTCATCGTGGCGCTCACCGCCGACAACCACACCGGGGCCATCCAGCCCCGGTCCTCGCCCGCGGTCAACGTCCGCCCGCTGATCAGCCGGGAGCTGCGCGAGACCGTCGCCGGGGGCAAGGTCGCCAGCCAGATCCGCACCGGGCGCCTCGGCGAGGAGCGCACGAAATACCTGGTCTACGGCTCGCCGGTGCCCACCCGGTTCGGCCAGGTGGAGCTCTACTACCTCGTGCCGCTGGCCCGGCAAGACAAGACGGCCGCCGACGTACGGGGCACCGTGGCCGCCACCGGAGCGGCCCTGGTGCTCCTGCTCGCGCTGCTCGCCGGCCTGGTCACCCGGCTGGTGGTGACCCCGGTACGGGTGGCCGCCCGCACCGCCCAGCGGCTCTCCGCCGGCCTGCTCGACCAGCGGATGGTGGTCAACGGCGAGGACGACCTCGCCCTGCTCGCGGCGTCGTTCAACCAGATGGCGACCAACCTGCAACGGCAGATCCTGCGGCTGGAGGAGATGTCCCGGCTGCAACGCCGCTTCACCTCCGACGTCTCGCACGAGCTGCGCACGCCGCTGACCACGGTCCGGATGGCCGCCGACCTGATCTTCGCCGAGCGGGACGAGTTCGACCCGGCGGTGGCCCGCAGCGCCGAGCTGCTCCAGGCCGAGCTGGACCGGTTCGAGGAGCTGCTCACCGACCTGCTGGAGATCAGCCGCTTCGACGCCGGCTTCGCCATGCTCGACTCGGAGCCGACCGACCTGGTGCCGGTCGTGCACCGGGTGGCCGACCGGCTGTCGGGCCTCGCCGATCGCGTCGGGGTGGCCATCGAGCTGGACGTCCCCGGCACCCCGGTGATCGCCGAGGTGGACCCCCGGCGGGTGGAGCGGGTGCTGCGCAACCTGGTCGGCAACGCCGTCGAGCACGGCGAGGCCAAGCCCGTGCTGATCACGCTCGGGGTGGACGACACGGCGGTGGCGATCACCGTCCGCGACCACGGGGTGGGGCTCAAGCCGGGCGAGGAGAAGCTGGTGTTCAATCGCTTCTGGCGGGCCGACCCGTCCCGGGCCCGGCAGACCGGCGGCACCGGGCTCGGCCTGTCGATCAGCCTGGAGGACGCCCGGCTGCACGGCGGCTGGCTGGAGGCGTGGGGCGCGCCCGGGCAGGGCGCCCAGTTCCGGCTCACCCTGCCGTCGCGGGCCGGCGACCGGCTGACCACCTCGCCGCTGCGGCTGGTCCCGGCCGACGCCACGCTGCCCTTCGGCGGGCCCCGGGCGGGCGGGCTGCTGGCCATCGGCCCCGGCACCGGGGGCGCGCTCACGATCGGCCCGGGCACCGACGGCGCGCTGGCGGTCGGTCCGCGACGGCCGGGCAACGGGGGGCACGCGGAGGTGGGGTCGTGAGGCGTCGGCTGCTCGCCGGCCTGCTCGGCGGCGCGCTGCTGCTGGGCGGCGTGGCCGGCTGCGGCATCCCGGAGAACACCGAGGTCCGGGTGGACGGGCCGGGGCCGGCGGCGGAGGGCGCCTCGACCAGCGGCAGCCGGGGCGAGCCCCCGAGCCGGAGCGCCGGCGGCACCGACGCCGAGCAGTTCGTCGAGAACTTCCTCTCCGCCGCGGCCGGCGAGCCGGACCGGGCCTACCAGCGGGTCCGGCAGTTCATCGCCCCGGCCGACCGCGAACGCCTCCAGACCAAGCAGGGCAGCGAGGTCGCGCTGGCCGTCGTCCGGCTCACCGAGGATCCGGTGATCGTGTACGCGCCGGACCGGACCGAGGTCACCCTCAAGGTGCAGCAGGTCGGGCAGCTGCGTACCGACGGCACGCTGGGCCCGCCGGAGACGAGCACCACGACGTACACGTTCGAGCTGCGCAGCCAGGCCGGGCAGGAGGGCCTGGCCGACGGGGGCCTGTACGTGGCGAACCCGCCGACCGCGCTGCTGCTCAGCGTCGATGCGCTGGAGACGTACTACCAGAGCAGGACGATCTACTTCTGGAACAACGACCGCAGTCGCCTCGTCCCCGACCAGCGCTACCTGCCGCTCGCGGTGCCGGACGAGCGGCGGGTGAGCGAGGTGGTCAAGTGGCTGACGGCCGGCCCGTCGGCCTGGCTCGGCACGGGGGTGAGCAAGCTGCCGGACGGCACCCGCCTGATCAACAACGCTACCCGGACGGACGGCCGCTGGGAGGTCGACCTGGAGATGCCGGAGGACAAGGCCCGGCTGGAGCAGCTCGGCACGCAGCTCGCCTGGTCGCTGTCCGACCTCGACGGGCCGCTCGACATCAAGATCCGCAACCAGTCCCAGGAGTTCATCCCGGACCTGGAGCGGCGCCGCCGGGATCGTCCGGTGCACCAGCTCACGGAGAGCTTCCAGCGGTTCTGCGTCTACGAGGGTGCCGTCCACCCGCTGGCCTACGCCGGCGAGCCGAGCGGCCCGGTGCCCGTGGACGCCAAGGCGAACCGGAACGTCGTGTCCGCCGGGATCAGCCGCGCCGGCCACCAGATCCTGGCGGCGCTGGTGGTCACCGACGCCGACCGCCAGTGGCTCTCCGTCGGCACCGGCACCGATCCGGTGGCCGTGTTCACCCGCAGCGCCAAGGGCTACGCCGCCATGAGCCGGCCCGTCTGGCTGCGTTCCACGTACCGGGGGCAGCCGGCCGGGCTCGTGGTCGCCGACGGAAGCCTGTACCGCTTCGACGCCCAGGCGCAGCTCACCGCCGTGTCGCTGGGCGTACCCGGCCCGGTGACCGCGGTGGCGGCCTCGCTGGACGGCCACCGGATCGCCGTCATCGCCGGGGGTGCGCTCTACGTCGCCGCACTCAGCCCCGACGGCGCGGGGGTCACCCCCGGCCCGGCCCGTCGGCTGCACACCCGGCTGACCAGCCTGTCGGCCGTCGACTGGTACGGCGAGAACACCCTGGTCCTCGCGGGCGCGGTCGGCCGCCCCGCGGTCTACGAGGTCAGCGTGGACGGCGCCCGGGAGAGCCGGCTGGAGGACAAGATCGGCGCCCGGGTGACGCACCTGGCCGCGTACCCGGCGAACGCCGTGGGGCGCGTCGGCGCCGCGATGTACGAGGCGAACGGGGTGGCGTACCGCAGCGGCCCGTTCGAGCGGATCCAGCCCGAGCAGGTGCAGGAGGTCGCGCCGCCCTCGGCCGGGGCGCGTGCCGGCAACCCGACCGCCCCCTTCTTCCTCTACTGATCTCCGTGCGGGATCTCGGCGGGCTCTGGGCGGACCTCACCGACCTGGTGCTGCCCGTGGAGTGCGCCGGTTGCCGCGAGCGTGGGCCGGGGCTTCGGCACGGCGTCTGCCCGGAGTGCGTGGCGGCGCTCGGCGCGCTGCGCCCCCGGGCCGTACGACCCACTCCCGCCCCGCCCGACCTGCCGCCCTGCGTCGCCCTCGGCCCGTACGCGGGCCCGCTGCGGGAGGCGCTGCTGGCGTACAAGGACCACGGCCGGCACGGGCTGGCCCGGCCGCTGGGGGCGCTGCTCGCCGAGGTCGTGGCGGCGGCGGTGGGCGGGGTCCGCCCGGTGACGCTGGTGCCGGTGCCGGACACCGCGGCGGCGGCCCGCGCCCGGTACGGCGACCACCTCGGCCGGCTGACCCGGCACTGCGCGGACCGGCTGCGCCGGGCGGGCTGGCCGGTGCGGGTGCGGCGGCCTCTGCGGGCCCTGCCCCGCCCCGACTCGGTGACGCTGGACAGCGCCGGCCGGGCGGCGGCGGCCGACGCGGCCTTCCGGGTCCGCCCGCGGGTCCCGTCCGCGCCCGACGGGGCGGCGGTGGTGGTGCTCGACGACATCCTGACCACCGGGGCCACCCTCGCGGCGGTGGGGCGGGCGCTGACCGCGAGCGGGTTGTCACCGACGGTCGCCGCGGTGCTCGCCGCGACCGAGCGACGGCGCATTTTGTGACGGTGCGTGTTTCCGTTTCACCCGTTGGTGTATGAGCTGTGAAAAATTGTTGGCTGTCCCGGCGACCGGGGGTGACTGTCGGGCGAACACGAGTTAGCGTTTTCGTGTCGGGGGTAGGAGGTGTTTCCATCCACCCCCGGTGGTGAAAGGAGGCGTAGCCGCACTGACCGGTCGACGCCGAGTGGGGCCTCCCCCAGGGGTGCGCGACCGGATGCCGGAACGAACGACCGTCCGAACTAGGGAGGTCACATGGACATCGTGGTCAAGGGCCGTAACGTCGAAGTGCCGGATCATTACCGGGTGCACGTGGCGGAGAAACTCGCAAAGATCGAACGCTACGACCATAAACTCATTCGCGTCGATGTGGAGCTGTTCCACGAGCGCAATCCGCGCCAGGCGGACCACTGCCAGCGCGTCGAAATCACCTGCGTTTCCCGTGGCCCGGTGATCCGGGCGGAGGCCTGCACGAACGACTTCTACAGCGCGCTCGACGCGGCCATCGCCAAGCTGGACACCCGGTTGCGCCGGGCGGCCGACCGCCGCCGCGTCCACCGGGGCCGGCACGCGCCGCTCTCCGTCGCCGCCGCCACCGCCGGCCTGCCGGTGGCCGGCCTCGACGCGCCGCTGGGCGCGTCCCCCGACGGCGTCGGGACGGCCACCGCCGTCGCCGAACGGGTCGAGGAGGAGGAACACGACCAGCCCTGGCACATCGCGCGGGAGAAGGTGCACCCCGCCGAGCCGATGACCGTCGACGACGCCCTGTTCCAGATGGAACTCGTCGGCCACGACTTCTACCTGTTCCAGGACAAGGAGTCCGGCCGCCCGAGCGTCGTCTACCGGCGGCACGCCTACGACTACGGAATCATCTCCCTCGCCGTCTGACCCTCCGGCGCCGTGGTGGCGGCCCACCCGCCACCACGGCCGCCCGAGGCGGGCGGTCAGCGGAGTTCGTCGGGGAGCAGCCCGAAGACCAGGTCGTCGACGCGGCTGCCGGCCAGTCCCGGCAGCCGCCCGAGCAGCAGGCCCTCCCGGCGGAATCCCACCCGCTCCAGCACCCCGTGCGAGGCGGTGTTGGCGGGCACGGTGCCGGCGACCAGCCGGGCGATCCCGGCCGGCCCGAACGCCCAGCCGGCCAGGAGCCGCACCGCCCTGGTGGCCAGCCCGCGTCCCCGCTGGTCGGGCAGCAGCGCGTAGCCGACCGAGCCCTCACCGGCCGCCGGGTCGGAGAGGCTGAGCCCGCAACTGCCCGCCGGCTCGCCGGTGACCGCGTCGACGATCAGCAGGCGGGCGATGGTGCCGGTGAGCCACGCGCTCTCGGCCAGCAGGCAACGCCGCTCGACGGCCGCCCGGGTCGGCGGCACCGGCGGGGCCTGGTTCGCCACCACCTCCGGCCGCGTGTGCAGGCGGTACATCACGTCGACGTCGTCCGGGCCGAGCCGGCGCAGGGTCACCACGCCGTCGGTGAGCCGGCCGTCGGGCAGGTCCGGCAGGAGCCGGGGGGCGGGACCGGGCGGGTCGTCGGCGAGGCGTACCCACGCGAGCAGGTCCGTCCGGCCGCCGCCGCGCAGCTGGCCGGCCGCCCGGCGTACCCCCTCGTGGGTGAAGCCGGCGGCGAGCGCCACCCGCTGGCTGGCCGGATTCTCGGCGTGGGTCATCAGCTCCAGCCGGTCGACGCCGTGGCGCAGCGCGGCGTCGGCCAGGGCCCGGGTCGCCGCGGTGGCGATCCCGCGCCGCCGCGCCCACGGCGCGACCCAGTAGCCCACCTCCGCCTGCCGGCGCGGCGGCACGACCTGGCCGATGCCCGCGCCGCCGACCAGCCGGTCGGTGGTCCGGTCGGCGATGGCGTACGCGGCCCCGCCCGCGGCCCAGGCCGCCGGGGCGCCCTCGGTGATCCACCAGCGGGCGTCGGCCTCGGTGTACGGCTGCGGCATGCCGGGGTTGAACCGCAGGTTGACCGGGTCGCCGCAGCCGGCGGCCAGGTCGGCGGCGTCGGCGGGGCGGTGCTGCCGCAGCCGCACCCCGTCGGCCTCGATCACCTCGGGCGTCACATCAGGTCCCCGGCGAGCAGCGCGCCGACCCAGACGTCCACCCGCTTGTCGCGGTGGGTCAGCCCGCCCCGGGCGACGCCCTCGACCGTGAAGCCGGCCTTCTCGGCGACCCGACGGGAGGCGGTGTTGCCGACGTGGGCCCGCCACTCGATCCGGGCCAGGCCCAGCATGGTGAAGCCCCAGGCGCTGAGCGCGGTCAGCGCGGCCGACAGGTAGCCCCGGCCCCGGGCCGCGGGGGCGGCCATGAAGCCGACGTCGGCCAGCAGCGGGTCGGCGGGGGAGAGCCGCAGGTCGATCGTGCCGACGTACCGGTCCTCGGCGTCGGCGACCACGAAGCAGGCGCTGGTGCCGCCGGCCCAGGTGCCCCGGCCGAAGTTCAGGTACGACTCGGCGTCCGCCCGCTCGTACGGGTCGGGCACGGTGGTCCACCGGATGCTCTCCGGGTCCCGGCAGGTGTCGACGATCGCGGGCAGGTCGCGCTCCTCCATCGGGCGCAGCCGCAACTCGGTGGCGCCGGCGGTGGCGAAGAGGACGGGCTGGGGCCCGCCGAAGACGGCGGCGCGGCGGGCCTCCAGGGTGCCCGGCCCGGCCGGACCGGTCTCCCCGGGGGCGGGCACCTCGCCGGGGAGCAGGGAGCCGATCCAGCCCTCCGCGCTGCCGCCGGGGGCGGGGTCGGCGAGCCGCAGCCGGCCCTCGACGCGGAAACCCGCCCGGAGCGCGACCAGGCGGGAGGCGTGGTTGCCCACCTCGGCCTGCCAGATCAGCCGGCGCAGCTCCAGCGCGTCGAACGCCCAGCGGGCGACGGCCCGGCTGGCCCGGACGGCCACGCCCGCGCCCCGGGCCCAGGGCGCGGTCCAGTAGCCGATCTCGCCGGAGCGCAGGCCGGTGTCGATCGAGACGAGCCCGCAGGAGGCGAGCAGCTCGCCGGTGGCGGCGTCGCAGACCGCGAACGGCGCCCCGGCGCCCGTCGCCCAGTCCGTCGGGGTCACCTCGGTCACGAACCGGTGCGCGTGTTCGGGCAGGTACGGGCGCGGTACGGTGGTCCAGCGCTGAATGTCCGGGTCCTGGCACGCCCGGTGCACCGCGTCGGCGTCGGTCGCCCGCCAGGGTCGCAGCAACAGGCCGTCCTCGGTGATCTCGACAGGTTCCACCCGAGCCATCGTGCCGGACCGTTCGCGGACGGCGTAACCGGATTTCGGCGGGGCGGCGCGAGTCGGGGCGTGTTATGTCGGTTTCGCCGGCTCGGAGGGCCGCCACCAGTGACCATCGCGCCGATGGAGCGCCTACGATGGTTCGAGACTGTCTAGGGGAGCGTTGATCCGTGTCGATTCTGGAAAAGGTCCTCCGCGCGGGCGAGGGCCGTATGGTGCGCCGGCTCAAGGCCATCGCCGCCGCCGTCAACTCGATCGAGGACGACTACGTCAACCTCACCGACGAAGAGTTGCGCGGCATGACCGACCAGTTCAAGGAGCGGCTCGCCGACGGCGAGACCCTCGACGACCTGCTGCCGGAGGCGTTCGCGGTCTGCCGCGAGGCGGCCGCCCGGGTGCTCGGCCAGCGGCCCTACGACGTCCAGGTCATGGGCGGCGCGGCGCTGCACTTCGGCAACATCGCCGAGATGAAGACCGGTGAGGGCAAGACCCTGACCTCGGTCATGCCGGTCTACCTCAACGCGCTCTCCGGCAACGGCGTGCACGTCATCACGGTCAACGACTACCTGGCCCAGCGGGACGCCGCCTGGATGGGCCAGGTGCACGAGTTCCTCGGCCTCACCGTCGGGGTGGTGCTGCCCAACCGGCCGGCCACCGAGCACCGGGCCGCCTACGAGTGCGACATCACCTACGGCACCAACAACGAGTTCGGCTTCGACTACCTGCGCGACAACATGGCGTGGTCGAAGGAGGAGCTGGTCCAGCGCGGCCACAACTTCGCGGTGGTCGACGAGGTCGACTCGATCCTCATCGACGAGGCCCGCACCCCGCTGATCATCTCCGGCCCGGCCGAGCACTCCGCCCGTTGGTACGGCGAGTTCGCGGGCGTCGTGGCCCGGCTCCAGGCCGGCAAGGACGGCGAGGGCGACTACGAGGTCGACCACTCCAAGCGCACCATCGCCGTCACCGAGCGCGGCGTGGCCAAGGTCGAGGACCGGCTGGGCATCGACAACCTCTACGAGTCGGTCAACACCCCGCTGGTGGGCTACCTCAACAACGCCATCAAGGCCAAGGAGCTCTACAAGCGCGACAAGGACTACATCGTCAGCGACGGCGAGGTCCTGATCGTCGACGAGTTCACCGGGCGCATCCTGCACGGCCGCCGCTACAACGAGGGCATGCACCAGGCGATCGAGGCCAAGGAGGGGGTGGAGATCAAGCAGGAGAACCAGACCCTGGCCACGATCACCCTCCAGAACTACTTCCGCCTCTACGAGAAGCTCTCCGGCATGACCGGCACCGCCCAGACCGAGGCGGGCGAGTTCAACAAGGTCTACAAGGTCGGTGTGGTGACGATCCCGACCCACCGGCCGATGGTCCGCCAGGACCGGCCGGACGTGATCTACAAGACCGAGAAGGCCAAGTTCAACGCCGTGGTGGAGGACATCGCCGAGCGGCACGCGCTGGGTCAGCCGGTGCTCGTCGGCACCGTCTCGGTGGAGAATTCCGAGATCATCTCGCAGTTGCTGCGCCGGCGCGGCATCCCGCACTCCGTGCTGAACGCCAAGTTCCACGCCCGCGAGGCCGAGATCGTCGCCCAGGCCGGCCGCAAGGGCGCCGTCACCGTCGCCACCAACATGGCCGGTCGTGGCACCGACATCCTGCTCGGCGGCAACGCCGAGTTCCTCGCCGCCAACGAGCTGCGCCAGCGCGGCCTCGACCCGGTCGAGCAGGAGGAGGAGTACGCCAAGGCGATGGAGGAGGTCCTGCCCCAGTGGAAGCAGGCCTGCGACGCCGAGGCGGATGAGGTCGCCGCCGCCGGTGGGCTCTACGTGCTGGGCACCGAGCGGCACGAGTCCCGGCGCATCGACAACCAGCTGCGCGGTCGGTCGGGCCGGCAGGGTGACCCGGGCGAGTCCCGCTTCTACCTCTCCCTCCAGGACGAGCTGATGAAGCGCTTCCGCTCCGGCGCCGTCGAGGCGGTCATGGAGCGCTTCAACATCCCGGAGGACGTGCCCATCGAGTCGAAGATGGTCACCAAGCAGATCAAGAGCGCGCAGGCCCAGATCGAGGGCCAGAACGCCGAGATCCGCAAGAACGTCCTCAAGTACGACGAGGTCATGAACAAGCAGCGCCAGGTGATCTACGCCGAGCGGCTGCGGGTGCTCAACGGCGAGGACCTCTCCGACCAGGTCCGCAACATGATCGACGATGTCGTTGACGCGTACGTGCGGGGGGCCACCGCCGACGGCTACGGCGAGGACTGGGACCTGGAGCAGCTCTGGGCCAGCCTGAAGCAGCTCTACCCGGTGGGCATCACGATCGAGGAGCTGGAGGAGGAGGCCGGCGGCTCGCGGGCCGGCATCGACGCGGACTTCCTGCTCTCCCGCCTCAAGGAGGACGCGCACGCCGCGTACGACCGGCGTGAGGAGCAGCTCGGCGAGGAGGGCACCCGCCAGCTGGAGCGGATGGTCCTGCTCCAGGTCATCGACCGCAAGTGGCGCGAGCACCTCTACGAGATGGACTACCTCCAGGAGGGCATCAGCCTGCGGGCGTACGCCCAGCGCGACCCGGTGGTGGAATACCAGCGCGAGGGCTTCGACATGTTCGCGACGATGATGGACGGCATCAAGGAGGAGACGGTCGGCTTCCTCTACAACCTCGAGGTCCAGGTCAACGAGCCGGAGCCCGAGGCCGAGGAGGTCCAGCTGCTCGACAAGCCGGTCGAGATCCGGGCCAAGGGCCTGGGCCGGGCCCCGCAGCAGCAGGGCCTGCAGTACTCCGCGCCGACCATCGACGGCGAGGCCGGCGCCGGTGCGGTGGCCGTCGAGCACGCCGAGCAGCAGGCGCCCGCGCTGGGCGTCGGTCGTCCGGCACCGGCCGCCCCGGCCGCGCCGGGGACGACCGCCCCGGCGGCGCCGCAGCGTCCGGCGTCGGGTCTGCGCGGCCCGGGCGTCCCGGCCGGCAACAACCGGCGGGCGGCGTCGGGGCAGGCGGAGGCCGGCAACGGCCCGTCCCGCAACGCGCCGTGCCCGTGCGGGTCCGGCCGGAAGTACAAGCGCTGCCACGGCGCCCCCAACGGCGGCGCGTGACCGGCAGCTGAGCGGGCCCGCGCCCGCCGGAGCAAGTCGAGCCGTGGTCCTCGTGGACCACGGCTCGCTTCCGTCTCGGCCACCGTCCGGGCGGCTGGCCACCCGGGGCGGACCTGGTGCGCACCTCGGCGACCGTCGGGTCGGCGCGCACCAGGTCCGCCCCGGGCTCGTGGGTGAGCACCATGCGCGCGTGGCCGGAGCCCGGCAGCTCAGAGCACCTGGAGGGCCGTGCAGAGCCAGCTGCCCCGGCGGTGCTCCAGGCGCAGCGCCATCGCCCAGGTGCGCCCGCCCGTGCTGGCGAGCACCGCGGCCACCTCGACGGCGGCGGTGCGCGGCTCGCAGACCCGCAGCCGGAGCAGGCGTACGGCCGGGCGGGTCGACCGGCGGCGGAGCGGACCGGAACGGGCGGTGGCGCGGGCCAGCTCGGGCAGCAGCCCGGCCGCCCGCGCCGGGTCGAGCAGCGGCCGGAGCTGCCCGGGCGAGCGGTAGCCGTTGAGCACCTCCAGGCAGGTGCGGACGAACCGGTGCGCGGCCCCGGTCGCCTCGGGGGTGGCGGTCACCAGCGCGTCCAGTGGCAGCGGGGCGGCGGGCCGACGGCCGGGGCCGGTCGGCACCGGCCGCTGTCGTCGGCCGGGCGGCCGGTCGGCCTCGCGTCGGGACGGCTCGAACAGGTCGAGGACGAGCTGGGCGTGACCCGGGGCCGGCCAGTGGGCGTCGTCGTCGGTGAACGACGGCTCGAACGAGGGGGCGGGGCGTAGCCGGACGGGAGGCCGCGCCGGCCCGGGTCGGCGGTGATCGGTCATCCGGAAACCTCCCATGATCTTGCGTTTGCCTTCGTTTGCCTTCGACAGGCTCCATTCTCAGGCACGGCAGAGCTCACGGTCAATGCCTCTGCGGATCGGTCCGGTTACTCCGGGTCGCGGTCGGCCAGCGGGTTGCTCCGCACCCAGTCGGCCGTCTCGGCGTACTTGCGGTCGATGTACTCCTCCAGCCGGGCGCGTTCCACCCGCCACTGGCCACGCCCGCCGATCTTGATCGCGGGCAGTTCGCCGCTGCGCACCATGTGGTAGACCTGCGAGTCCGACACGTTCAGCTCGGTGGCCACGTCGGAGAGCAGCAGGAACCTCGGCTCCACGAAAACCCCCGGGGTTGGCGTCGTTTGGTTCAGTTTGCCACCGACGGCCGACATGGCCCAGCCGCCCGGACGCGACCTGCGCCGACCCGCTCCGGGACACACCGGTGGGACGCTTCCACCGGAGAAGGTGCGCGGTGTATGACGGTCACGGCGATAGGGCATGATCGGCCGGGGCCGGCGGAAGCCGGCGCAGGGACCTGAGCGGGGGAGACGACCGGTGACCGAGGAGCTTGTCCGGGTGTACGTGCCGGCGACCGTCCCGATGCTGACCCTTCTGCGCGGCGCCGGGCTGCCGGTGGCCGCCGCGCACGCGGTGACCCCCACCCTGCGGGAGTGGTACGCCGAGGGCGACGAGGAGGAGCTGGAGTACGTCGCCTTCACCCGGGCCGCCCAGGACGCGTTGCAGCTGCTCCGGGCCGACCCCGACGCGCCCCGCCGCCGGATCGTCGTCTCGGTCGACCTGCCCGCCTCGGCCGTGGGCCGGGGCGACGGGGAGCTGGGCTCCAGCGCGGTCGAGCTGAGCGCCCCTGTGCCGGTGGGCGCCGTCGCGGCCGTCCACGTGGACGGCGCCGACGCGGTCGAGGACGTCTCCGCCGCGGCGGAGGTGGTCACCGAGGCCCTGGCCGGCGACCCGGACGCGCAGTTCACGGTCGACGGCGCCGAGGACCACGAGCTGGAGTGGTACGACGTCACCGAGCTGGACCTGCTGCTCCGCGCCACCTCCTGACCCCCGCCCGCCGCCTGACGGCCGGTGCCGGCGCGGCGGGACGGGTACCGCGAGGTCAGCGGGTGGGAGCGGCCTCGACCGGCTCGTCGTCGTCGGCGTGGGCCGGCCCCAGGGTGCGGCCGAAGGCGATCATCGCGGTCAGGGCGCCGACGAAGAGCACCCAGATGGCGTTGTCGATCCGGGAGGTGCCCAGCGAGGTCTGGGCCACCGCGTCCGCCTCGCTCAGCGCCCCGGCCAGGTCGAGCAGGGACCGCCCGCCGACCCGGATGATCACCTCGGCGACGATCAGGAGCAGGCCCGGGCCGGCGCCGGCCAGCAGGTAGGCGGGCCAGCGGGGCGCGGGCGCCGCCGCGTCGAGCCGGGCGGCCCGGCGGCGGGCCAGGGTCAGGTACCCGAAGGCCAGCAGCCCGGCCACCAGGCCGGCGAGCAGGGACTCGGTGCGGGACACCCACTTGGCCGCGCTCAGCAGCGACTCCTGGCCGTCGCCGCCGCCGAACAGGTCGAAGAGCGGGTCGCGGGCCCGGCTGAAGGCCACCACGAAGATCAGCGTGCCGAGGGCGGCGGCCACCACGGCCCCGACCACGGACCCGCTACGCGCGCCGGCGACGGCCCCGCCGACGGTCGCGGCGGCGGCGGTGGTGGCGGCGATCACGTTGGTGGTCGCGTTGTCGGCGTACGTCAGGTTGATCGCGAACGCGGCGGCGAGCCCGACGAGCAGGCCGGTGCCGATCGCCGCCACGAAGCGCAGGGTGACCCGGTCGCTGCCCCGGCGGGCGAGCAGGTCGACGCCGAAGAGGGCGAAGCCGGCGCCGGCGACCAGCGCCGCCGAGATCACCCCCGGCAGGGCGAACGCGGAGAGGCTGATGGCGGTGAGCCCGGCCGCCGCGGAGCTGATCACCTCGCGGGTCGACCAGAGCATCGCGGCCAGCCACCCGAGCGCCAGGAGCGCCAGCACCGGCGCACCGGGCGCGAGCGGCAGCGCCGTCCCGCCCCGCAGGTCGACGGAGGGTCCGGCCCCGGTCGCGTCGGTCTCGTCCACCGGTGCGGCGCCGGTGGCGTCCCGCGCTTCGGCGGCGGTGTCCCCGGCGGCGTCCGTCGTGCCGGTGGCGGTTTCCCCGACGGCGTCCGTCGTGGCGGCGGCGGTGGCCCCGATGGCGTCCGTCGTGGCGGGAACCGCGTCGGCGGCCGGCGCCGACCGGTCGGACTCCGCGGCTGCGGAGCTGCCGGGCTGCTTGGTCATCGTCTTCCCTCCGACGGACGCCCGGCCCCGGTGGGCCGGCAGTTCACCGGCCACCCAGCGTACGCGTCCGCCACGCCCGCCCCCGTCGCCCGCCCCGCGCGGGGTGGGAGGGCTGCGGGTGGGGCGTGGAAGAATCGGGAGAGGTCCCGCTGCCGTGACCGGTCAACCCGGCACGGCGTCGGCGCCGGTCACCCGGCCGGTGCCCGCGGGTCCGGTTTCGCCACCGCTGTCGAGATCGCCAGGAGCCTTGATGGACGCTGTGTTCTCCGTACCCGAGCCGCGCAACGAGCCGGTCCGCAACTACGAGCCGGGCAGTGCCGACCGGGAACGGCTCCAGCGGCGGCTGACCGAGCTGGCCGCCGAGCGGATCGACCTGCCGATGACCATCGCCGGTGAGCAGCGGATGGCCGGCGGCGAGTCGATCGACGTCGTGCAGCCGCACAGGCACGCGCACGTGCTCGGCGTCACCGCACACGCCACCCACGACGACGCCCGCGCCGCCGTGAAGGCCGCCAAGGACGCCGCCGGAATGTGGCGGGCCCTGCCGTTCGAGGAGCGGGCCGCGATCTTCCTGCGCGCCGCCGAGCTGCTCGCCGGCCCGTGGCGTGACACGCTGAACGCGGCCACCATGCTCGGCCAGTCGAAGACCGTCATCCAGGCCGAGATCGACGCGGCCTGCGAGTTCATCGACTTCCTCCGGTTCAACGTGCACTTCGCCCGGGAGCTGCTCGAGGCGCAGCCGATGTCGTCGCCGGGGGTGTGGAACCGCTTCGACCACCGCCCGCTGGAGGGCTTCGTCTACGCGGTCACCCCGTTCAACTTCACGGCCATCGCCGGCAACCTGCCCTCGGCGCCGGCCCTGCTGGGCAACACCGTGGTCTGGAAGCCGGGCCCGACCCAGCAGTTCTCCGCGCACTTCACCATGCGGCTGTTCGAGGCGGCCGGCCTGCCCCCCGGCGTGATCAACATGGTCACCGGGCGCGGCGAGGAGGTCTCCGACGTGGTGCTCGCCGACCCGGACCTGGCCGGCATCCACTTCACCGGCTCCACGAAGGTCTTCCAGCACCTGTGGCGGACCGTCGGCGAGAACATCTCCCGCTACCGGGGCTACCCCCGGCTGGTCGGCGAGACCGGCGGCAAGGACTTCGTCGTCGCGCACACCAGCGCCGACGTCGACGCCCTGCACACCGCCCTGATCCGCGGCGCCTTCGAGTACCAGGGCCAGAAGTGCTCGGCGGCGTCCCGGGCGTACGTCCCGCGGTCGCTGTGGGAGGGCGGGCTGCGCGACCGGCTGGCCGCCACCGCGGAGTCCCTGACCTACGGCGACGTCACCGACTTCGGCAACTTCGGCGGCGCCGTGATCGACGCCAAGGCGTTCGACCGGCACCGCGCCGCGCTGGAGCTGATCTCCGGCGACGACGCCTGCCGGGTCCTCGCCGGCGGCACCGCCGACGACTCCGTCGGCTGGTTCGTCCGGCCCACGCTGTTCGAGTGCACCGACGCGGCGCACGAGACGTTCACCACCGAGTACTTCGGGCCGATCCTCGGCGTGCACGTCTTCGACGACGGCCGCTTCGACGACGTGGTCGGCCAGGCCGAGTCGATCGCGCCGTACGCCCTGACCGGGTCGATCTTCGCGACGGACCGCCGGGTGGTCGACGCGGTCGCCGAGAAGATGCGGTACGCCGCCGGCAACTTCTACATCAACGACAAGCCGACCGGCGCGGTGGTCGGGCAGCAGCCCTTCGGCGGCGCCCGGGCCAGCGGCACCAACGACAAGGCCGGCTCCTGGCACAACCTCGTCCGGTGGATGTCGCCCCGGACCATCAAGGAGACCTTCGTCGCGCCGACCGACCACACCTACCCCCACATGGGCTGAGGTGTCAGGAGGGCCCCTTCTCAACGCCTCGTGCGCAGGAAGGGGCCCTTCCTCGCCAGCGGGCGGGGGTGGGGCGACGGCGGTACGGTGGCCGCTGTGACCCACCCCACCCCCGCGCAGGATCCCCACTTCGGCGAGCAGGGTGGCCTGCTCACCTACACCGACTACCTGCGGCTGGCCGACCTGCTGGCCGCCCAGGTGCCGGAGTCCGACCCGGCCTCCCACGACGAGCTGCTCTTCATCACCATCCACCAGGTCTACGAGCTGTGGTTCAAGCTGCTGCTCTCCGAGCTGACCGACGCCCGGGACCGGCTGCTGGACGGCGAGACCTACCTGCCCCGGGTGCGGCTGGAGCGCTGCCACGTGGTGGAACGGGTCCTGATCGGTCAGGTCGACGTGATCGACACGATGACCCCGCAGGACTTCCTGGCCTTCCGCACCAAGCTCGCCCCGGCCTCGGGCTTCCAGTCCGCCCAGTTCCGGGAGATCGAGTTCCTCTCCGGCCTGAAGGATCCGGACTACCTGCGCCGCTTCCGGGGGCTGCCCGACGTCGAGCGGGAGCGCCTGGAGCGGCGGCTGGCCGAGCCGAGCCTCTGGGACGGCTTCCTGGCCGTGCTCGGCCGGGCCGGCTTCGACGTCGCCGAGGAGGAGGCGCGCTTCGCGGCGTACGCCACGATCGCCGGGGACCGGGAGCGGTTCGGGCCGCTGTGGGACCTCGCGGAGGCGCTGGTCGCCCACGACCAGGCGTTCTCACTGTGGCGGGCCCGGCACGTGCTGATGGCCGAGCGGCAGATCGGCACGAAGCCCGGCACCGGGGGCTCGGCCGGTGGGGCGTACCTGCGCTCCCGCGTGGAGACCCGGTTCTACCCGGAGCTGTGGGAGCTGCGTAGCCGACTGTGACCGTCCCGCGCCTCCCCGGCGGACTGTCTCGCGCCGACAGTGCACATAGGAACCCGACCGGGTGGCGAAAATGCCAAATCCTGGACGCCGCGTCGGCAAAGTGGCAGCGTGAGGGGCATGGCGGATTCCGGAGTCAACCCCACGGCGGCGGCCCTGCTCGGGCTGCTCCACGAGGGCCCCATGACAGGTGGCCAGTTGATGGCCGCCGCCGAGCGCCGACTGGCGCCGTACTGGTCGATGACGCGTAGCCAGGTCTACCGGGAGCTGCCGGTGCTGGCCGAGCGGGGCCTGGTCCGGATGGGCAAGCCCGGCCCGCGCTCCAGCCAGCCGTACGCGATCACCGCAGCGGGAAAACGGACATTCTCCCGCTGGCTGGCCGAGGAGCCGGGGCGGGACACCATCCGCAACCCGATCGCCCTGCGGATCGCCTTCGGTGAGCTGCACTCGGCCAGCCAGCTCAAGAACCTCCAAACCGCGGCCAACGAGTACCACACCGAGGCCCTGGCCAAGGTCCGGGAGCAGGTCAAGAACGCCAAGAAGGAGGGCGACGCGTACGACGCCAGCGCGCTGGAGTTCGCCGTCGCCTACCACAAGGCCGCCCTGTCCTGGCTGAAGAGCGCCCCGGTCGCCTGATCAAAGGCGCCCCACCGGGATCTTTTTGGCCCGTGCTGCGGGGTTTGCAGGCTCACTCCTCGCACGAACTGGGTCTTTTTGGCTCGTGCTGCGGGGTTTGCAGGCTCACTCCTCGCACGAACTGGGTCTTTTTGGCTCGTGCTGCGGGGCTCGCAAGCTCACTCCTCGCAAGAGCAGTACCCTTGTCTGTCGTGACCGCTGCCGATTACGCCGAACAGCTCAAGGACCTCGACGCCACCCTGCGCAACATCGAGGCGGTGCTCGACATCGACCGGCTGCGCGCGGACAAGGACCGCCTGGAGCAGGAGGCCTCCGCGCCCGACCTGTGGGACGACCAGGCGAAGGCCCAGGAAGTGACCTCCCAGTTGTCGTACGTCAACGGCGAGATCAGCAAGCTCGGCAGCCTCCGTTCCGGGCTCGACGACGCCAAGGTGCTGCTGGAGCTGGCCGAGGCGGAGTCCGACCCGGGGGTGCTCACCGAGGTCCAGGCGGAGATCGCCACGCTGGGCAAGGCCATCGAGGAGATGGAGGTCCGCACCCTGCTCTCCGGCGAGTACGACTCCCGGGAGGCGCTGGTCGCCATCCGGGCCGGCGCCGGCGGCGTGGACGCGGCGGACTTCGCCGAGATGCTGCTGCGGATGTACCTGCGCTGGGCGGAGCGCCACGGCTACCCGACGGAGGTCTACGAGACCTCCTACGCCGAGGAGGCGGGCCTCAAGTCGGCCACCTTCACGGTCAAGGTGCCCTACGCGTACGGCACGCTCAGCGTCGAGTCGGGCACCCACCGGCTGGTGCGGATCAGCCCCTTCGACAACCAGGGGCGCCGGCAGACCAGCTTCGCCGGCGTCGAGGTGCTGCCGGTGGTCGAGCAGACCGACAGCATCGAGATCCCCGAGAACGAGATGCGGGTCGACGTCTACCGCTCCTCCGGGCCGGGCGGGCAGAGCGTCAACACCACCGACTCCGCCGTGCGGCTCACGCACATCCCGACCGGCATCGTGGTCACCTGTCAGAACGAGAAGTCCCAGTTGCAGAACAAGGCGTCCGCGCTGCGGGTGCTCCAGGCCCGGCTGCTGGAGGTCAAGCGCCAGGAGGAGCAGGCGAAGCTCCAGGGCCTGAAGAAGGACACCACCGGCGCGTGGGGCGACCAGATGCGCTCGTACGTCCTGCACCCGTACCAGATGGTGAAGGACCTGCGGACGGAGCAGGAGACGGGCAACCCGACGGCGGTCTTCGACGGCGACCTGGACAAGTTCCTCGAGGCGGGCATCCGGTGGCGCAAGCAGCAGCAGCTCGCCGGCGACGCTGCGTGATCAACCGTGGGCGGAGCGCGTCATCGATCTTCCCGGTACGCCCGAATTGGATGACGCGACTCGCAACGGCGGGGCGTGGGGCTTGGCTCCCCGGTTACACCGCGTAGACTCACGACCCGTGATTCAGCTTGAGCAAGTGACGAAGACGTACCCGAAGGCGTCCCGGCCTTCGCTCGACAACGTGTCCGTCTCGATCGAGAAGGGCGAGTTCGTCTTCTTCATCGGTCCATCCGGCTCCGGCAAGTCCACCATCATCAAGCTGCTGCTGCACGAGGTCGCGCCCAACAAGGGCCGGGTCGTCGTCAACAGCAAGGACGTCACGTCGATGCGTTCCTGGAAGCGACCCCACTTCCGGCGTTCCATCGGCTGCGTGTTCCAGGACTTCCGGCTGCTGCCGAACCGCACCGCGTACGAGAACGTGGCGTTCGCCCTCGAGGTGATCGGCAAGACCAAGGCGGTCGCCCGCCGGGTCGTGCCCGAGGTTCTGGAGCTGGTCGGACTCGGTGGCAAGGAGCACCGCTACCCGCACGAGCTCTCCGGTGGTGAGCAGCAGCGGGTCGCCGTCGCCCGGGCGTTCGTGAACCGTCCGCTGATCCTGCTCGCGGACGAGCCGACCGGAAACCTGGACCCGGACACCTCGATCGAGATCATGCGCCTGCTGGACCGGATCAACCGCACCGGCACGACCGTCGTGATGGTCACGCACGACTCCAACATCGTGAACCAGATGCGCCGCCGGGTCATCGAGATCGAGAGTGGCCGCATCGTGCGCGACCAGGCCCGCGGCGTCTACGGCTGAGCCGACGCCACCCCTGCGCAGCCTGACGACGAACACCTCATGCCGGAGACCCGGAGGAAATCCCGATGCGCGTGAAATACGTCCTGTCCGAGGTACTGGTCGGACTGTGGCGCAACGTGACCATGACCATCGCGATGATCATCACGATGGCGGTCTCGCTGACCATGCTCGGCGCCAGCGGTCTCATGTACCGCCAGGTCGACGACATGAAGGACCTCTACTACAAGAACATCCAGGTCTCGATCTTCCTGACACAGGAGGTGACCCCCGAGCAGCGTGAGTCCCTGGACGCGAAGCTGAAGGCCGACTCGCTGGTCAAGGAGGTCATCTACGTCAACAAGGAGGAGGCGTACAAGCGCTTCCAGGAGATGTTCCAGGACGCTCCCGACCTGCTCAGCGCGGTCAAGGCGGACAGCCTGCCCGAGTCGTACCGGCTCACGCTGAACAATCCCGAGCAGTACAAGAACATCTACGACCAGTACAAGGACACCGAAGGCGTCGACGAGATCGTCGACCAGAGTCGCCTGCTGGACAAGATCTTCGACATCCTCACCGCGATCCAGAACATCGCCCTGGCCGCCGCGATCGTGATGGCCGTCGCCGCGCTGCTCCTGGTCGCCAACACGATCCAGGTGGCCGCGTACAGCAAGCGGCGTGAGGTCGCGGTCATGAAACTGGTCGGCGCGTCGAACTGGTTCATCCAGGCGCCGTTCGTACTGGAGGCCGTGGTCGCCGGCCTGATCGGCTCGCTACTCGGCCTGGTGGCCCTCATCGCGGCGAAGTATCTGTTGTTCGACGGATCGCTCCAGGCGTTGCAGGGCCTGCTCTCCCCGATCGGCTGGGGCGACATCCTGTTCATGTTCCCGCTGATGGCCGGCGTCGGTGGCCTGGTCAGCGCGGTCACCGCCTGGGTCACGCTCCGCTTCTACCTGCGGGTCTGACGCCCGTACGGCTCGACGACGGCCCTTCCGCGCCAGGAACAAACGGCGCGGGAGGGCCGTTGCCGTTCGGGTAGCATGATCTCCGCCCCGCGGCCGGTCACGTCCGGCGCGGATCACCGGAAGGGGGTGGCGCCGATGCCACGGGAAAAGGGACGCAAGGTCGTCGCCTCCAACAAGAAGGCCCGGCACGACTACGCGATCCTCGACACCTACGAGGCGGGCATGGCGTTGACCGGCACGGAGGTCAAGTCGCTGCGGGCCGGGCGCGCGTCGCTGGTCGACGCGTTCGCGCAGGAGCGCAACGGCGAGCTCTACCTGCACGGGATGCACATTCCCGAGTACACGCAGGGCACCTGGACCAACCACGAGCCCCGGCGGACCCGCAAGCTGCTGCTCAACCGGCTGGAGATCGACCGGCTGATCGGCAAGACCCGCGAGGGCGGCCTGACCATGGTGCCGTTGCAGGTCTACTTCTCCGACGGCTGGGCCAAGGTGGAGATCGCCCTGGCGAAGGGCAAGAAGTCGTACGACAAGCGGCAGGACCTCGCCAAGCGGGACGCGGACCGGGAGATCGCCCGGGTCGCCGGCCGGCGTGGCAAGGGCATGGATGACTGAGGTGTCCGTCCTGTCCGGTTCGGCGCGCCCGCCGGGGGCTCGGGATGAAACCCGTTGCGGTAGGCGTTACGCTTGTCAGTGCCGCCACATCGGCGGCCTGTCGAGGGGGTGACTGGTTTCGACTTCGTACGCAGCGACAGGGGAAGCGAGCCGAGGAAGCCGACGTCGTCTCGAGAATCGGTCGTCGGAAACCAATAAGCGCCAAGAACAATCGCGCTGACTTCGCTCTCGCCGCCTGAGGCGAGTAGTGAGTCTGTCGGCCTGGGAGCGCCTTCGACCCAGTTAGCCGGCATCAGCTAGAAGGCTGGCCAATCGGACCCGGTCGCGGGGTCCGTGCGGCGAGATTAATCAGCGACTGGGCCCGTCACACCAACTTGCTCGCGTGAGCGGTGGGGCCGAGTAGAGGCACAGCGAGCTGCGCTCGGAGAAGCCCTGACAAACCGGCGAAGGACCCGGGTTCGATTCCCGGCACCTCCACCACCAGACGATGCGCCCCGGTCCACCGGACCGGGGCGCATCGTCGTGTCCGGACCGGTCGGCCCTGGGGCGGGCGGGTCGCCTGGGACAGGTGGTACGGATGGGACCGATGAGGTCCGTCCCGCCTCTGGACAGGGCGCACGCGCGGGTCCACCATCGCTGTACGCGGTCAGACGCGACGCGGGAGGTGCCCATGGTCACCGGTCCGATCCAGCAGCCGCCCACCCCGCCCGGAGGGCTCCGGCCGCCCGCCGCGCGCCGGCTTTCCGGCGCCCCGCCCGGGGACCTGCACCCGCTCGCCCGGGCGCTGGCCGTCGCGCCGGCCGGACCGCGCTGGCGGGAACGCTTCCTCGTGGGGCTCGGCCCCGTGCGTCGGGGCTTCACGGAGCACGTCCGGGTCACCGAGGGGCCCGCCGGCCTCTACGCCGAGGTGCTCGGCCATTCGCCCCGGCTGGAACGCGGGGTGCGGCTGCTGGCCCGGGAGCACGTCGCCATCACCGCCGCGCTGAGCGCCCTCCAGCAGGCGGCGGAGCTGCCGGACGCCTCGCTCGACGACCTCCTCGATCGTGCCGCGCACCTGCTACGGGCCCTTGCCCGGCATCGGCAGCGCGGCGCGGACCTGCTCTGGGAGGCGTACGAGACGGATCTCGGCGGAGAGACCTGACCAGGGGGAACCGGTGTGGGCGTACCGGCGTCCAACCCACATGCGCCGTACCGCCGCCCTGCTGGGCCTTCCGCTGTTGATGATCGTCGCCGGGTGCGCGCCGGCCGGCTCTGACCCGGCCGTCGACCCGGTCGACTCCGACCCGCGTCGCGACGCCTTCGCCCAGCGGGCCACCGAGGTGGCCGACTCGTGGCGACCGCTTCCGGCGTGGAAGTCCGGTTACGTACCGATGCAGGACCCGACGGTGCTCGTCGGCGACCCGGGCTTCACCGGGGAGACCAAGGTCGCCTTCCTCAACGGCTGGTACCGGGACCAGGTCGACCTGCCCGTCGCGCAGCCCGCCGACGGCACCATCACGTTTCCGGACGGCACGCTGACCGTCCCGCTGGTCAGCGCCGCCACCGCGTACGGGCAGCTCGACCAGGGCGACCCGCCGCCGTGCGACGGCCGCCCCAAGGATCCCGGGTCCAAGCTCCCCGGTGGCGGCCCCACCATCGAGCCGGGGCCCGACGGCCCGGTGAGCAGCAACTCGCAGACCGCCTGCGTCCCGCTGACGGTCACGGCCGTGAAGCTGGGCGCCGCGCCGGTGCGTACCAGCCGGGGCGAGGCGCAGGTGCCGGCGTGGCTGTTCACCGTCGAGGAACTCACCGCGCCAGTGGCCCGGCTCGCTGTGGCGCCGCAGGCCGTCACCGCCCCGCCCGAGCCCGCCCCGCCCGCCCGGCCGGCCCCGGAGGGCCTGGTCGGCGCACAGGACGTCCAGTCCGTGAATGGCGCCGAGCTGACCTGGCGGCTCGGCGTGGGCAGCTGCGACACCGGGATCACCCCGCTGGTGCAGGAGCGCGACGACGTCGTGGTGGTGGGCGGCAGCGTGATCCGCTCCACCGGCGTGTGCAACGCGATGCTGAAGATGGAACCGGTCACCGCCACGCTGAAGGCGCCGCTGGGCGACCGGCCGATCCTCGACGTGCTGACCGGCGCGCCGCTGCGCCTCGCGACGCGCTGACGGGAGCGACCGGGTGGCGGCTCACAGGAGCCGGGGCACCTCCGTGCTGACCGGCACCGGCAGCACCGTCGGGCCGTCGGCGCGCAGGCCGGCGGCCAGGGCGTCGCCGAGCTGCTCCGGGGTCTCCACGACGGTGGCCGTGCAGCCGTAGCCCCGGGCGATCGCGGTGATGTCCAGCCCCGGCAGGTCCAGCCCGGGCACCCCCGGGGTGTCCTTGAAGTCGGCGAAGGCCTTCAGGATGGCGTACTGCTGGTTGACCGGCACCACCACGACCAGCGGCAGGCGCAGCCGCGCGGCGGTCCAGAGCGCCTGCACCGAGTAGTGGAACGAGCCGTCCCCGATCACCGCGACCACCGGCCGTCCCCGGCCGGTGTCGCGCTGCGCGAGCGCGATGCCCACCGCCGCCGGCAGGCCGTACCCGAGGCCGCCGCTGGCCATCGTGAAGTACGACCCGGGGCGGGTGGCGCGCAGCCGGCGGCGCAACGCCGGCAGGCTGGACGGCGACTCCTGGACCAGGATCCCGTCGGCCGGCCAGTGCCGGGCCAGGGCCGCGAAGAGGGCGTCCGGGGCCAACGGCAGCCCGTTCGCCGGCGGGGGCGGATCGGGGCGCGCGGGTGGCGCCGGCCGGTCCGCCGTCGGGAGCAGGTCGACCAGGGCGGTCAGGGCCAGCCCGGCGTCGGCGAGCAGGCTGTCGCCCACCGGCGCGCGGGCCGCCTCGTCCGGGTCGTCGGTGACGTGCAGCAGGCGGGCCCCGGTGGGCAGGTGGTCGCCCGGCACGTGCGGGTAGTAGCGGAACACCGGCGCCCCGACCACCAGCACGGTGTCGTGCCCGTCCAGCGCCTCCGAGAGCGGCCCCATCGCGAACGGGAGCACCCCCCGGAAGTGCGGGTGGTCCTCGGGGAAGGCGGCCCGCTCCGGCGCGGGCGCCGACCAGACCGGCGCGGCGAGCCGCTCCGCCAGCGCCACGGCGGCGGGCCAGCCGTCGGCCCGGTCCACGGCCGCGCCGAGCACCAGCGCGGGCGCGCGGCTGGCGGCCAGCACGGCGGCGAACTCGCGCAGCCGGCGCGGGTCGGGCGCGAACCGGGTCGCCACCGTCCGCACCGGCGGTGGCGGGTCGGCCGGCTGCGCCCAGTCGTCGAGGGGCAGCGAGAGAAAGACCGGCCCGGCGGGCGGCTGCACCGCCGTCGCGTACGCCCGCATCAACGCCGCCGGGACGTCCTGCGCGCGGACCGGTTCGTGGCTCCACTTCACGTACGGCTGGGGCAGCTCGGTCGCCCGCCGACTGGTCAGCCGGGGCTCGATCAGCAGCATCTCCCGGGTCTGCTGGCCGGCGGTGACGATCAGCGGGGTGCGGTTGTGCCACGCGGTGACCAGGTTGCCCATGCCGTTGCCCGTGCCGGGGGCGGTGTGCAGGTTGACGTGCGCCGCCCCGCCGGTGGCCTGCCCGTAGCCGTCCGCCATGCCGACGGCCGACGCCTCGTGCAGGGCGAGCACGTAGTGGAAGTCGTCCGGGAAGTCCCGCAGGAACGGCTCCTCGGTGGAGCCCGGGTTGCCGAAGACGGTGGTCAGGCCGAGGGCACGGAGCAGGTCGTACGTGGTGTCGCGGACCGTAGCCATCGCCCTCAGGCTATCGGGGCGACTCGGGCTATCCGGGCCTTTCGCCGCTCCTCACCTCAGGGGAGGGGGAAGGGCAGGGTGATGCCGTCCAGCGCGTGCCCGCAGGCGCAGTCCCGTTCGGCCGGCAGCGCGGCGACGGCCGCCAGCAGCAGGCCCCGCAGCCGGTCGGTGTTCTCCCCGAAGACCCGGAACACCTCCTCCTGCGTCACCGCGCCGCCGCCCTCCACGCCCGCGTCGAGGTCGGTGACCAGGGCGATCGAGGAATAGCAGAGGGCCAGCTCGCGGGCCAGCACCGCCTCCGGGTGGCCGGTCATGTTGACCACCGTGCCGCCGATCGAGGCGTACCACCGCGACTCGGCACGGGTGGAGAAGCGCGGGCCCTCGACCACCACCACCGTCCCGCCGTCCACCGCGGGCACGTCCCGGCCGGCCGCGGCGGCCAGCAGCGTACGCCGGCCGGCGGGGCAGTACGGGTCGGCGAAGGAGACGTGCACCGCGCCCCGGTCGTAGTAGGTCTGCGTCCGTCCGCTGGTGCGGTCGATCAGCTGGTCGGGCACCACGAACGTGCCCGGCCCGAGCTCCGGCCGCAGGCCGCCCACGGCGCAGGGGGCGAGCACCTGGCGTACGCCGAGGGAGCGCAGCGCCCAGAGGTTGGCCCGGTAGGGGATCAGGTGCGGCGGGTGGCGGTGGTCCCGGCCGTGGCGGGGCAGGAACGCCACCCGCCGGCCGCTGACCTCGGCGATCGTGACGGCGTCGGACGGCGGCCCGTAGGGCGTCTCCACCACGTGCTCGGTCGCGTTGTCGAGCAACGCGTAGAGCCCCGAACCGCCGATCACCGCGAGTTCCGCCGTGGGACCCATCGGCCCTCCCTCGTGTCCGCCGATCTACCGCACGTCAGACCTTAGCCACCGCCCCGGGGGCAAGCTATGGTGCCAGGCATGGCGTTCACAGCGCGGATGACACCGGTGCCCCCGGGCGTCCCGGTCCGGTCGGTCTGACGGGTGTCCGGCATGCAGGGAGAGGGGCAGGCGATCGGCGGGCGGGCGACGGGGTCGATGACCGGGCGGCTGCTGGTCGCGACGCCGGCGCTGAAGGACCCGAACTTCGACCGTACGGTGGTGCTGCTGGTGGCGCACGAGCCCGGCGGCGCCCTCGGCGTGGTGCTCAACCGGGCCACCGAGGTGCCGGTCGCCGACGTGCTCGGCGACTGGAGCGACCTGGCCCGCGACCCGGCGGTGCTCTTCGAGGGCGGCCCCGTGCAGCCCGATTCGGCGATCTGCCTGGCCCGGATGCGTCACCCGGTGCAGCGGCTCAGGGGGTTCCACCAGGTCTCCGGGGCGGTCGGGACCCTCGACCTCTCCGTCGACCCAGGGCCGCTGCGGGAGGGCATCACCGGCATCCGGGTCTTCGCCGGCTACTCCGGCTGGGGCACGGGGCAGTTGGAGCAGGAGATCGAGGACGGCTCCTGGTTCGTGCTGGACGCGCTGCCCGGCGACGCCTTCGTGGACCGGCCGGACGACCTGTGGCCGATGGTGCTGCGCCGCCAGGGCGGCATGATGGCGGCGGTCGCACACTTCCCGCCGGACGTGGCGCTCAACTGAGCCGCGCCGGGGGTGGGCCCCCGCGAGATGACCATGCGGCGGTCGCTGTGTATAGTTCTCTCGTGCCCGGGTGACGGGGACAAGGCAAGGGGCCGTGGCGCAGCTGGTAGCGCACCACACTGGCAGTGTGGGGGTCAGGGGTTCGAGTCCCCTCGGCTCCACCCTTGCGAAACGCCCTGGTGAGAGACCAAATCTCCCACCAGGGCGTTTCTCGTTTCTTCCGCTCGCAATCTGCTTTGTGCCAGAACCATGCCAGATCAGGCGCTGAGCTTGCCTCGCGCCTCTTCGATCAGCGCGTCCAGGGCGGCGGCGATGGTGTGATCCCGGTCACGAGTCGCGTGCTGATAGATCATCGCCGCGCGCGTGCTGGAATGCCCGATCCGTGCCATCAGCTCTTTGAGCGTCGCGCCGCTCTGCGCCGACCACGTACTGCCGGTATGCCGCAGGTCGTGCAGGTGCAATCCGAGGCTGTTAGGGATACCGGCGGCGGTCAGCGCGTTGCGCCATACGCGGTTGAAGTTGCGCCGACGCGGGATGCCGCTCTGAGGGCCGAGAAACAGACGCCCGTTCGGGCCACCCTCGGCGAACTGAGCTAGGTGCCATTCCACGTCAGCCCGTAGCCCAGCCGGCAGGCTAATCGGCCGCTTTCCCGCCTCGGATTTCGGGTCATCATCAACTTGCGTGCCGTCTTCCATTTCCGCCGTGGCCCGACGCACCCGCAATTCCATCGTGCGCAGGTCGATATCTCGGCGGCGTAGCGCCACCAGTTCGCCGAACCGTAGTTGCGCGAACGCGGCCAGGAGGACGAACAGGCGGTAGCGCGGCTGGATGGCTTCGGCGATGGCAAACACCTGTTGAAGCGTCGCGGTAGGTCGCTCCTCCGCCTTGTCCTGGCCGGCTCCCTTGATGCGGCAGGGGTTGCGGCGGATCAAGTCGTCGTCTACAGCGGTAGCGAAGATGGCGTGCAGGATTCGGTACGTCTTCGCTGCGGTGGGTTTCCCTACGCCATCGGCTAGTCGGTCCGCCCGCCATTTGCGGATGTGAGGCGCGGTGACCTCGTTAAGCGCGTGGTCGCCGAGATGCGGCCGGACGTGTAGCCGGATGTGTCGCTCGTATTCCTCGCGCGTCCGTGCCTTGAGATCTCGTTCCCGCATCCACTGATCGGCGTACTCAGCAAGACTGATGTTTCCGGCGTTGGGGTCGAGCCAGTCCCCGCGCAGCATCTCGGCCTCGGTTTCGACTAGCCATTGTTCGGCCGCCCGCTTGGTGTCGAACGTGGCTGGTGCCTTGCGAGGTAACCCGTCCGGTCCGGTGTAGCGCGCTTGCCACGCGCCGGACGGCAGCTTGCGAACGCTGCCGAATCTGCGCTTACGCCCGCTGGTGTTGCCTCCCACTAGGCGGCCCGCCTTTCCCGCCCGACGCGGCGCATTGGGGCAACGGTGCACGAGTCGATGTAGGCGCTGAGGGTGCTCTCAGCGATGCGAACGTGTCGACCAAACCGCTTGAACTCGATTCGCCGTTCTTCAATCAGCCGGCGCGGAAACCGCTCGGTCGTACCGAGGCGTTCAGCGACTTCCGGGATGGATAGGAACTTCTCCGGCACGGTCGACCTCCTTTGCCGTGGGGGAGTGGTGTAGGGGGTGTTGAGTGGCACGCTGAGCGCCTTTCGGTCGTCGCGGGTCACTGGCGGAGAATCGGGAAGGGTGCTGCGCAGAAGGGCGCAGAGCGGCCCGCTGAGAGCGCCGCAGAGCCAAGATCTGCGGAGCCCTGGTGTAAAGGAATGCGCCTGAGCGGCTGTGTGGCTCTCAGCGGGCCGGCTGGGTGGAGGGTAGTGGCGGGTGGTCGGTGGTTTCTGTGGGAGAGGGCTGAACCATCTCGGCATCTCGGCATCTCGGCAAAGGTGCCGTTGAGCTGGGCAAACGTCTGCCGAGATCTTGACCGGGGTTGAGGGTCGATCTCGGCAACCGGCTTCCATCTCGGCAGGAGGGGTGCCGAGATGCCGAGATGGAGGTTTACCGATTGCCTTGATCTCGGCAGGCTGTTTTCCCAGGTAGGGTGCCGTTTCCGCCGAGATGCCGAGATGCCGAGATGGTTCAGCGGGGTTTGACCCCCTAGCCCTCGTGGCGTTCGACCCAGAACACGGCCCGGTTGCCGCGTTCGTGTTTGCCGGCACGGATGACGTGGTCACCGCGCCAGCGTCCGGCCTGCCCGGTCAGCAGCCGGCCGAGTTGCAGCGGGTTGGGTAGGCGTCCGGCGGTGGTGGTGATGAATTGCCCGTCCCACGGATCGTTGACGTCGCTGCCGAGGTGCATGGGCTCTGCGTCTCTGCGCAGGTCAGCGGCCGTCATGGCTTTACCGCCGTGGCGCTCATGCCAGGTGGTGAGGAACGCGCGCCAGCGCGTTTCGTCTTCATCGATCCCGCGTACCTCGGCGGCGTTGGTGAGGAACCCGTGGATTTCGTGCCAGGCGAGGAACCCGCCGAGGGCCTGCGCCCATGGGGTGAACTGCCGCATGGTCAGGCCGGGGGCGCGGGGTGCGCCGTTGCGGGTCCAGTCGAGCACGAGAATCAGGACGTGCCACAGGACGGTCATTTGGTTGGCGGGTTCGGTGATCCACTGGTCGAGGTAGGGAATGCCGAACGCCTCTTGGTCGCGTAGTTCGGGGTGCGGCATGTTCGGGTCGAGGTGCACCCGCACCGTGCGGGAGGCCATGTCGCCGCCAACCTGGAGGTTGTTGCCGGTGGCCATCCATAGCCGGTCGTTAATGGTGGCGATGTTGCGCGACGCGCCTAGCTGCCGGTCGGACCACACGGTGTTGGTGACGAGCTGGGCGAGGATCGCGGAGTCGATGACGCCACCTTCGGGGACGTTGTCCCAGATGACCACGCCGACCTGATCGGCGAGAACCGCGGTGATGCTCTTGCGGAGTTCTTCGTCGCTGTCGACCCAGGGCATCATGCGCTGCCCGTAGAGCATCCCGGGGCCGGCGGTGAGGATGCTCTTACCGGACGCGGGCATGGTCGCGTCGATCAGCCCGAACGGCGTCAGGCTGCGGGTGTAGTGCCGCAGTACCGGCGTTGCCAACAGCGCTATGTAGTTGGCCCGGTCCGCTGGCGACGACCACGGGAAGTCGCGCAGGAACGCGCCGAGCAGGAAGCGGCGCGCTTCGGCGACCTGCTCTCGGGTGGGCGCGTCCGGCACCGGCGGCAGCGCCACCTTCGACGCGAGGTAGAAGCCGGTGGCCGGGTCGTAGCCGGGGGCCTGGAGCAGGGTGCCGTCTCGGCGCAGCACGGGCGCGCCGATGATCCCGCGCAGCGGTGCCACTCCCGGCCACGTCTTACCGGCCAGCACCGACGACAGGGCGTCGCGGGGTGGGGTCACCTCGTCTTCGTAGGTGTCCGGGTTGCCCTTGTCGTCCTTGCGGGTCTTGATCCGGTAGACGTAGGCGTGTTGGGCGAGCAGCCCGGCGAGGCCGGCAGGGTTGATGGTGCTGGCCGACACCGGCAGCGGCGAGTCTTCGTCAACGGCGTCGGTGAGGCCGCCGGAGACGGCTTCCATGTGCACGAGGGAGCCGGCCGACACGTAGGTGTCGGGCAGGAGCCCGTCGCTGAGCGCGGCCTTGAGCACGCGGATGGTTTCCGGACCGGAGCCGATCTGTAGGCGGGTGGTCATGCCGCCGTCCTTCCCAGGTTGGTGAGGTGACGCGGGTTGTTCGCCCCGGTGCGCAGGCCGGACGCGATCGTGCGGGCGACCTCTCCGGGCCGCAGGCCGATCGACAGCGCGGCCGGTTCTAGAACGGCCGTCACGTCGTCGTCGGTGAGCGCACCCCCGGCGGCGAGCTGGCCGAGGGCAACCGCTGAGGTGAACAGGGCGTGGTTGCGCTGCCCGTCCGGGGCGGCCGTGAGGTGGGCGACCTGCCGGCGGATCGCCGCCGCCACGTACGGGCCGCGCCGGTCAGCCGGCAGCGCCACCGCAGCGGGCCGGCAGGCCGGTCGCGGGGCGGGGGTGAGCAGCCCCGCCAGCCATGTAGGCAGCGGCGCCGGGTCGCAGTCGAGCGCCACGGCGTAGGGGCGGCCGGCGACGGTGCTGCCGGCGGCGACGACGTAGCCGCCGTGCGCGCGGGTGTCGACCTTCCACCCGAGACCGCTCCGCTCGCCGGTCGTGTTGCGCAACTGCGGTCCGGCGGCGGGGTGGCGGTAGTACAGGTGGCTTCCGCCCCGGCCGGTGGTCACGGTGTACGTGGTGTCGATGCTGCCGCCGTGGCGGGCGGCAAGGGCGCTGAGCACGTCCAAGCCGTCACGCGCACCCGCCCAATCGGCGGGCGGAGTGTCGTCGACGGTCTTGGGCACGTCGAGGTCGACCACCGCCAGCCCGGACGGGCCGCAGGCGATGCCGACGCCGTAGGGGCGCGTCGACCACGCGCGCCGGATGCGATCCGGGTCGCAGGTGGCGCGGGGCTCCCAGCCGAGATGGCGGCCGGCGGCGCGGCAACGCGGGTCGGCCTGGGTGCAGTTCTCGGCGGTGTGGTCGGGGAACGCGGGCCGCTTGTCGTCGGGGCGCAGCGGGAAGACGTGCCATTCGCGCGCGGCGTGGGCAAGGGCAGCGGCCAACAGGCCAGGGTCGGGCATGAGATCCCTTCCTTCGGTCGATGGCGGACAGATGGGGGTAGAGGGCGGCTCCGGCCGCCCCGCGAGCGCTGAAGGCGTGTGAGCGGGGCAGCGCAGCCCTTGCAGGTAGGGCCGGAGGTTGTCCGGGGTGTGGCAGTAGCGGGCGGCGGTGCCGATCCAATGGCCGCACCGCCCGCCGGTCACCGCCCGGCCCGCCCGGGTCGAGGCCGGGCCGCGATGGCAGCGCGGGTCACGGCCTGGCGCACGTCGCCGAGCAGCCCCACCAACTGACGGCGGGCCGCGATCTCGCCGGGGGCGAGGGCGACCCTGACGCGCACCTCGGCGTGTTCGCGGCCGGCGGCGGTACGCACCCTGACGAGCACGGCGCGGGCGTGGCCGGCGTCGACCACGATTTCGTCGGAGCGGTGCTCGCCGAGGCTGCATCGGTGGTCTCGGCCGCACCAGTCGGTGTGACCGGCGCGGCCGGCGCGGCGGGCGGTCATTGGTGGCCCGCCCGGTACTCGGTGCGGATGTAGTCGATGAGGCGGCGGCCGTAGCGGACGCGGATGCCGGTGCCGTCGCAGCGGCGGCAGTCGCGGCGGGTGCCGATGGCAGTGCGGTGGGAGCGGCGGCCGTGGCAGCGGCGGCAGCGTCCCCAGGGCGAGGTGAAGCACACGGCCAGGTAGCACAGTGCGTAACCGAGGGCTGCGAGGCTAGCGAGCAGGGCAATGGTGGTCACGAAACGCCTCCACGAGCCGGTTTGAGGGTGCGGAAGGCTGACGCCGCTAGGAACTAGGGCGCTGGCCAGGGTTGGGATGGGTTGCTAGCGGGGGTGCTAGGTCTAGCGGGGGGTGCCGCTAGACCTAGCAACCCACGGCTGTCCGGCTTAGGCGGCTTTGTCGCCGCGCCGCTTGTTACGCTCCGCGACCGCATCGGCGATGTGCTGCCGTTCGATGCCGCGCCGGTTGGCGCCCTTGCCGGTCGTGGGGTCGGTGCCCCACACCTGCCCCGTGGTGACCCCGTACGGCTTGAGCGCGGCCGTGAGCTGATCGCGGGTCAGGTCCCCGTACGCGTCGGCGTTCAGGTCGGCGAGCCGCTCGGTGAGCGTCTCCGCCCACACCTTCGCCTCGGTGGCGGGGACGACGGTGAGGATGTCGTCGAGCAGGGTGTCTCGGCGGGCCGCCGGGGTGGTTGGGGCCTGCCCGATGGCGTGCCCGGTGAGGGTGCCGGCAGCCTCGCGCAGTGCCCGTGCCCGGTCGGTGATCTTCTCGGCGGTGGGGCCGTCCACGTAGAAGGTCCGCACGATCTGCGCGTCGTCGGCCGCGCCGACGAGGTAGCCGACGCCCTTGTCCTTCTTGGCGAACATGGTCGCCCGGATGCCGTTCTTGTAGGCCGAGGTGCCGAGGATCATGTCGTTCTCGATCTGACCCATGACCCGCAGGCAGAACCGGGTACCGGCGTTCGCGCTCACGCCCGTCGGCAGGCTCTTGGCATCCGGCCGCTGCGTCGCCACGACGAGGATGACGCCCAGGGCGCGACCAAGCTTGATGACCTTCTCGGCCAGCTCGCCGGCTTCCTTGCCGAACTCCGGGTGCGAGAACAGTTCCTGCACCTCGTCGAGGGCCACGACGAGCCAGTGCAGGCCCAACTTCTTGCGGCGGGCCAGTTCCGGGGTGACCTTGTTGTCCGGGCACACCGCCTTGGGCAGGCCCTTGATGACGGCGGCGCGGCGCTGGCACTCCTTGCGCAACTCCCGCAACGCCAACAGGCCCTCTTCGGCGGTGTCGTCATCCTGCCCCGACGCGTACCGGGCAGACACCTTCTCCAGGGGGTCGAGGCCGCCGGTGCCCTTGAAGTCGAAGCACCACAACTCCGCGTACGGGTCGAGCGCGGCGGCCAGCATCGGCACCTGCGTGGCGGCCGTCTTGCCGTAGCCGGGAATCGACCCGATGAGCACGTTCGTATAGGGCAGTTCGATGGAGATGACCCGTCCGCGCGGGTCGGTGCCGAACGGCACCGGACGCCCCAGGTCGAACCCGCCCGTGCTCTTGAGTAGCGGCCACGGCTTCGGCGCCGTGGCGGCCATGTCCTGATCGCCCACCCACAGCAGCAGCCGGCCCGGGTGCACCTCCGGCTGCCCCTCCGGCCACACACACCCGAGGGGGCGGGTAAGGCCGGCGGCGAGCCGGTCCCGGCGCTCGATCACGTCCCCGGCCGTCACGCCGGGCGGCAGGTCGATGTCGGCCCGCCAGCCGGGGCCGTCGCGGACGATAGGGGCGGTGAAGGCGATAGCGCGCTGTCCCTGTTTGGCGATGGCTTGGGTGATGCCGGAGATGCCGAGCACGGCCAGGGCGCGCACCACGACATCCGAGGTGAGCCGGGCGACGCGGGGGATGACCACGGCGGTGTCGAGCAGCGGCTTGTCGGCCGGCTGACCGAACATCCCGCACAACGTCACCAGCATCGCGAGCACTGCCCACCGCGACCACGGCGGCGCGAACGCCATCGCCACGCCACCGGCCAGAGTCACGGCCAGGGCGAAGGTGGCGACGATGCCGCGCCACCGCACCCGCCGGTCACGCTGCCGCGACAGCTTCAGGTACAGCTCCCCGTCCTTGGTTTGGGAGGTCGACTGCCGCAACTGCTCGCCTTCCCAGTCGAACAGCCACCGGGTAGCGCCAGTGGCGATCCGGGCGGCTCCGGCGGGGGCGCGCAGCAGCAGCTTGCCGCCGTACTTCGGCAGGCGGGTGGCGTGGTAGGCGGTGCTGTGCAGCAGGTGCCCCACCGTCCACCGCATTACCTCACGCAACTCATCGAGCGACCGCAACCAGGCAGGCAGGATCGGCCGACGCTGCCCGGCACGCGCACCCGACAGGGTGAACCGCGGTGACTTCTGCGCGGCGGGCGAGTCGACCAGCACCGGCCCGCCGTCGTCGCCGTCGGAGTCGGGGTCGGTGGTGCGGGCGGCGCGGGCGGCGTCCAGGTCGACCACCTCCGCATCCGGGCCGGCGGTGATGTCGGCCTCTGCGGCCCGCCAGTCGAAACGGTCGCCGGGGTCGGTGTTCGGCTCGCTCATCGGGACTCCTTCCCAGGGCGGATGACAGCGATGGGGGCGCAGAGGCGGCCGTAGGCGTCGATCTGCCACGACGTGGTGCGGGTCAGGCCACGCGACGCGAGGGCGGCGGCGACGGCGGTGAACTCGCGCTCATCGGGCCGGTCGTATTCCTCCATGCGGAGCGGCAGGTCAACTCGCTCGACGCCCTGCGTGTAGTGGAGGAGCAGGATGTAGCCGCCGCACGCGGCGGCGGCGATCGTGGCTCGCAGCGGCGTCCCGAGCCAAAGCCGGCGGCGGGGCCGCGAACGGATCACTGCGCGGCGCAGTGCTCGCAAGGGTGACAACATCAGAGGTCTCTCCTGACGGTTGAAGCCGGATGGGGGGGGCCGGCGGCACGGCACGGGTTGTCGAGGCCAGAGGCCGTGCCGCCGGGCCGGCTCAGAACCGGATGTGCAGGGAGCCGGTGATCTCGTCGACCTGCCGGCCAACGCGGGCGTTGCCGGTGCGGACGTTCTCGGTCCGGCCCGCCGTGGTGCCGGCGGTGCTGGTGTCCTTCGGGGTCTTGCCGGTGTCGCGGCGGCCGGTGACGTGACCGACCTGGACATCGACGCGGTCGGTGCCGGAGGCGACGTTGCGCTTACCCATAGCGGTGGTGCTCCTTCGGTTGGGCCGTCAGCGGGTCTGGCGGCTTCCGCACGTCACCGGGTGATGAGCCGGTGACGACGGGAGCGGTCAGCTCTTGACGGAGACGCGGTTGCCGCAGTCGCCGCAGGTGGCGTGCGTGCGCTGGCTGTCGGCGGTGATGTCGCGCCAGTTGCTTTCGTTGCCGCAGGCCGGGCACCACAACTGCGAGGTGCCGGTGGTTATGCGCCCGCCAGCGGAGCCGATCGAGATGCTTGCCATCAGGGGTTCTCCTTCGTGTGGGGTGGGTTAGGCGGCGCAGAACAGGGCGGCGATGAACAGCCAGCCGATGTGCCACGACTGGTCGAGGGCGTAGGCCCCGGTGCCAAGCGACGGGTTGTCGTCGCGGCCGGGGCGAGGGGTGCCGAGGGCGTAGAAGCGGGCCGATCCGAGGGCGGCGGCGATGCGCTTGAGTGGGGTGCGCCGGTCGGCGACGTAGTGGCTGACCGCCGAGATCGTCAGCCCGACCGCTACGCCCCACGGGTCCAGCCGCAGGCCGGTACCGGCGACCAGAAGCAGCAGCGCGACCAGGGCGGTCAGGGTGTAGGTGGCGACGTGCGCGGCGCAGGCGATGCGGCCGGGCCAGCCGGGCTGGCCCTTGCAGTCGGCCTGGTGCTGGGTCTGGATCCAGTGGTCGCCGACTTGGTGGGCGACGTAGAGGGCGACGTACACGGCCGCGAACGCGGCGGCGTGGCGGCCTGTGGGGTCTGCGAACATGGGTACCTCTCCTGAGGTCGTTGGCTGAGGGGTGAGGGCCGGCGGCACGGCACGGTTTCCAGGCCGAGGGGCCGTGCCGCCGGGCATAGCTAGTCGTGGGTGCGGACGAGGTGCGCGAGGGCGGCGCCCATGCCGAGCACCGCGACCGGGAGACACGCGACGGCGGTGGTGATCCACCACGGGGCCGAGGTGACCCCGGCTGCCTCCAGGAGGTGGTAGGCGATCTGGCCGAGCGCGCCGACGGCGAGGGAGCCGAGGGCGGACCACTTGGCGAATCGGCGGGCCGGGGCGGGCACCCTGCCGGACAGCCACACGTAGAGGGCGTACGCGCCGTACGTCTCCACGCCGATCGGCAGGGTGATCGCGGAGTTGATGGAGAAGCTGTCCCAGATGCCCGGCAGCGGGTGCACCACCCCGAACCCGGTGAGTCCGCCGAGCCCGACCCACCCGGACCAGATCGCCACGAACGCCGGCAGGGCCAGCAGCACCACCGGCCATACCACCGCCGACTTGGCCGGCTTGCGCGGGGTGGGCGTGTCCGGGTGACCGACCGCCGTGACCTGCCCATCCGGTGCGGGCGGCGTGATCTCCACCGGGGCCGCCGGAATCGGGTCAGCCGGCGGGGCGTACTCGGGTGCGACCGGGTCCGTCCACGACGTGCCGGCGGGCGGCAGCAGCGCGCCCCGGGCGATCATCGCCGCGCGCAGCGTCTCGGCCCGCTCTGTCGTCTCGGCCGGCTCCGGTGCCGGGTCCGGGCCGATCGGCTCGGCGTAGTCCCACGGGTTTCGGGTCGGCTCGTCGGTGTCGACCGGCGGGGTGTTCGCGCGGAACCTGGGAGTCATGGACACCAGTTCGGCCAGCGCGCTCGCCCGGTCCATCGCGAGTCCGAACACGGCCGCGTATTCGGCGGCGGTGGGAACCTCGCCGCGTTCGTCGGCGATGTCGACGGCCGTGCGGAGCATGTCGGCGTCGCTGAGGCCGGTCAGGTTCGGCGGTGCGGGGGTGGCGTCCGGCTTCTCGGCCAGGTCGGTGCCGGCGAGCAGCCGGACCACCTCGGCCCGCACCGCGTCGGCCTTCGGCGCACCGATGCGGTACTGCCGCATCAGGGCGTTACGCGACGGAATCTTGCGCTCCTGCTCGGCCCATGCCAGCGCGCGGGGCACCAACTCGTCGATGGGCTGCGGGTAGCGGGTGCCGTTGATGGTGGGGGCGGTCATCGGGTCACCTCGTCCAGGTTGTCGGCGAGCAGGTCACGGTGGGCGGGGAACACCTGGCCGTCGTAGGCGTCGGCCAGGTGGTCGGCGAGCACGTCGTAGTCGTCGGCGGGCAGCCACAACGCCCGCCGGGCATCGTCGGCACCGGTCACCGGCGGGAAGTCGTCGCGGCGGTAGTGGCCAATCCAGGTGCGGGCCAGGACGGTGACCATCCATGCCTCATCGCTGGCGCGGGGGTCGGGCACGTAGCGCGGGGCCGACAGCTCCCACCGGGCATCGGGAAGGATCAGGCCGGTTTCCTCGGCCAGCTCCCGCACGGCGGCGTCGGCCGGCGTCTCGCCGGGGTCGACGTGGCCGCCGGGCAGCGCCCAGCCGTGGCCGTCGCCGCGCTCCACCATCAGGATCCAGCGGTGCCGGTTCTCGTCCCAGAGGGACACCAGGGCGTCGGCGGCCAGGGCCTCGCCCCAGTGGCCGAGCTGGTTGCGGCCGTAGCGGATGCCGGTCGGGGCGTACGGGTTGACCGGCCGTCCGTCGACCAGCGGGAAGGGGATCGCGGCGGCGGCCCGGCGGGCGGTCCAGTCGATGTCGGTGGGGTCCATGGTCGGGTCGGCCCACGCGGCTCCGGCGGCGATGCCGTCCAGAACGCTCGGGTGGGTGCAGGTGCGGGGAATCATGCGGTGGCCTCCATTGGGTGGGCGCATTCAAGGCACTCGCCGAGCGAGCGCGAGATGTAGTAGCTGCGGACCTGGCGGCAGATGCGGCAGGTGCGGCGGGCGGTCAGCGCGGCGCGGACCGCCCGGAGCTGGGCGGGGGTGGCGGTGCGCTTGGGGCGGGCCAGGTCGACCCGGTAGAGGTAGGCGGCGCGGGTGCCGCCGACCCCTTGCCAGAGCACCTGGGCGGCGATCGGTTGACCGCCGGGGCGTAGGCCGGCGGCGGTCAGTTGGCGGCGGGTGGCGTAGCCGGGCGGTGCGCCGCGCCACCAGTAGGTGGGGATGCCGTACCGCGACCCGTCCGGGTCGTGGTAGGCGGCGCGGATGCGCGACATCAGGCCGCGCGGTGCGGGCCGGCGAGGGTGCCGGCGGCCAGCTCGGCGGCGGCGCGGGTGACGCGGGCCTCGGCCCGGCGCAGCCGCCGCCAGTCCAGCGGCGTGGGGCCGCCGTGGTCCTCGGCGTAGATCAGGGTGATTTCGGCGTCGAGTACGTCCAGTTCGGCCGCGATCAGCGGCCACTCCGTGTCGATCGCGGCCAGGTCGGCGGCGGTCGGCTCGGCGGTGACGAGGGCGAGACGTTTCCTCACGGGAAACCTCCGTTAGTCGATGTGACGGGGGGAGCGCGGTGGTGCGAACCGAAGCCCGCACCACCGCGCGAATCAGGGGGATGAGCTGCACGGACCTCAGCCGTGCGTGGCGACCTTTTCGGAGGGAGGTGCAGCCCGATTCAGTTGTCAGGGAACGACCAGACACGGCAGCTCGTAGGCGTGCAGCGATAGATCGCTGCCTTCCCCGGTGGCTACCGGCTGGGGGTAGAGGGAACCTAACAACTGGTATGTGATCCAGTCAACTGTTAGGTAGGAAGCCGCGCCGAAACGGGTCCTGACCAGGAGTGATGCCTCTATCACTTGTTAGGTGGCTGATAGGCTGGCCCAGTTCGCCGCATGACCGGCCAGAGAGAGGGATCGATGGTCAACCCAGTCCCCCTGAACCGATCCGACTCACTACACGTGCAAGTTGCCCGTAATATCCGAAACGACATTGAATCGGGTGCCCTGCGTGACGGGGCAGTTCTGCCATCTACGCGAGAATTGGCGGAGCAGTGGGGCGTTAGCGTGTTCACGATTTCGGAGGCAATGAAGATTCTTGCAAGTGAGGGTCTTATCGAAAGCAAGTCGAGATCGAAAAGAACCGTTCGGTCGGCAAGTCAGCGAGTCGCCGATGAGGTGAGACTAAAAAGGCCAAACGTAGTTCTTGTTGGGGGATACCCGGGAAGCGGTAAGACTGAGTTAGGGCGAATCCTGGCAAGGGAAACCGGCTGGCCAATGCTGGATAAGGACACTCTTACTCGGCCGGTCGTAGAAGCTGCCCTAGAATTTATAGGTCATTCACCCAACGATCGGGAGTCAGACGAGTACCTTAATCAAGTTAGGCCGCGCGAGTATGAAGCGCTGGCAGCAGCCATCCACGAAAACTTGTTGTGTGGCAATAGCGTCATCGCAACGGCCCCTTTCATACGTGAGTTCGGCGACGAGGCTTGGATCAGTCGAACTGAGGCCGTCTATCAAGATATGGGCGCGAAGACAGTGTTGGTTTGGCTGTACTGCGACAAGGAGGTTATGCATACGTATGTTCGGCGGCGCGGAGCCGCACGAGACGCTGCAAAGCTAGCCAACTGGCCGCAGTACATCTCGGGAATCGATGTCGACTTCCGGCCGCCGCGGCCGCATCATCTAGTGGACAACTGCGCCTCTGGTCGCCCGTTGCAAGAACAGGCTAGGGGCCTATTGGATGAGATTTTGGAGGGAAAGGAGCGCAGGTGATCGGGGTTATCCTCTACGGGCCGCCAGCAGCGGGAAAGGACACCGTGACGTCCGCGCTCACTGGCCTTGACCCTCGGTTTGCCCTCTTCCGTCGGCTGAAAGCTGGAAGTGGGCGGACTGCCGGATACCGAGTAATCGACGCCGAACACATTGCAGGTCTTCGCGTTCGTGACGAAATCGTATGGGAGAACGCTAGGTACGGCTCCCTGTATGTTGTTGATCGGCCGGGGCTACTTCAAGCGCTTGAAAGCGGAGTGCCCGTCGTTCACCTCGGGCAGTTGGCAGCGATAATGGCGGTGAAGTCCGCGCTCGCGCAAGCGCGTTGGCTGGTCGTATCTCTCTCCTGTTCACGGCAAACTGCAATCCAGAGAATCCGAGAACGCGGAACAGGCGACGACGAAGCCCGTATTCGGGCATGGGACGAGACGAAAGAACTCCACAGTGCGGACATTGCAATAGACACGGATTATTTCGATCCGCAGAAATCGGCATTGCTTATCGCTGCCGAAATCAACCGTCGACTGTTAGCAGCGTAGATGCGTTCCGCAGAGGGGCGGGGCATTGAGGCGGCAGACTTTCCAGCCGCCATCGATGCCCCGCTCTTTCGTTGCCTGAAAGCGCCATTCGTGCTGGCTGCCCTTCATGAAAGTCACGCTACCTGTTGTCGGGTCAATCAACGTGAATCGGAAGGAAATGAGCGCAGACACATTTCCGTCTGAGTCGAGCGACTTCCAATCGGCAGATTCAACTTTGGCGTCCGTGTTCACTCTGGCAAATTCGGCGCGTAAAGCGCGTGCCTCCGTGAGAAGTTCGGACTGGCGGCTGTCGCACAGGCAGCGTCGGATGCCCAGCTCTTCGCCAGAGCCGTTGAATACGGCCAGGAGGTAGGCGTGTGCGGCGGCAACCGGTGTTGCCTCTCCCCGGTCCGCTGCGACGGTCTTGACGGCGGCCCATCCGACGGGCGCAGCAAGGCAGGCCGCGAGGATGGCTGCGGCGGCTACAGCGGCGGGAAGTCGCCATGATTGCGTGGTGAGGGGTGGCGCGATCATGGGCTGAGATTAGCGACCGGATCTTGAGCCGCCACGGGACGGATTGTTCGTACGATTGTACGATCAGGGCGTGCGAGAGTGGGTGGCGCGGTGGTGGAACGGGTCGTGGGGGGCGGCTGACCCGTCGTGACGTCTGCTTGTCCCGTGAGGTGCGGTGGCATGTCGTGGCAAGGGTGGGCGACTCCGAGGCTGGGCGCGTGCTCCGATGGGAGTTTGCGACCGAGGAGGAGGCTTGCCGGATGGTTCAACGGCTGATCCGTGTCGATGGCGGCCAGTGGACCGAGGCGAAGGCGGGAACAACGGCGGGTTGAGCCAGTGGGATGCCTGCGGCGGCCAGCGTCTTGCGTCACACGCGGTTGAAGTTGCGCCGACGCGGGATGCCACCCCGAGCGCTGAGGAACAGCCGCCCGAATGGATGGCCCGGGGAGTTTTGGTGGCATCTAAACGGGTAGGTCGTAGCGGCTCGCCAGCGAGATCAGGAGGAGTGCATGCCGATTAATACGACGCGTGACCTATTCATCTATGAGCTGGGCATACTAGGTGAAATGGAGACATCCGGGCGGCGCATATTCGACTTCTTGGCCCATCGGGTTAGTGGCGATCTCAGGCAAGTCGTACGGAGCAAGCAGCAGGAATCCGCGCAATGGAACGACAACATCATCTCCTGTGCGAAGGCAATCGGCACCTCGCTGACAACAAACCGGTCCGACACTGTTGAGGGCATATACGAAAGGTTTGCAACCTTCGTACGCACAAACCCCTCATCGGACATGATTGATCAATTCGCAGTCGATACCCTGATTCGGTTCCTATATCTCACCATTGCGGCGCACAAGACCCTTTTTGACTGGGCGGTTCTTATGGGTGAAAGCCAGTGTGTGCAGTGTCTACACGCCAACCTCGTCCAGAAGCAGGAGACTGTGGCCGAAATTGAACGATACGGCCACGATTTGGGCGTTCGACTCCTAGCCCCCGTCGCTCGACCCGCGTGAGCCTACGTCGGGCGCGCCACAGGGGCTATCAGCCTCCGCGTCTGCAGCCGTCCGATGAGGAGGTCATCCTCTAACTCTTGCCTGTGCTCATCCTGCGCACATGCCGCTCACGCTCACGAGGGTGCGTGCCAGATCCATGCCAGGTCAGTAGGCCACGGCGGGTGATTCACGGGGCCTGGCGGGAAGAGTGACCGCCTGGCCGCAGGTCACGACTACCGCAGGCCAGGGCGCTTCGAGAGGGCCCCCCTGGCAGTGTGGGGGTCAGGGGTTCGAGTCCCCTCGGCTCCACCCTTGTTTTACAGGTCAGCGGCCTGGTCGAGAGCGATTCGACCAGGCCGCTGATTCGTTCTCCGGCCGGTCAGGCGGCGCGGCGGGCGCGGCGGCGGGCTTGGATGAAGGCTGCGTCTCCGCGTAGGCCGTGCCACCAGGCCCACGGAACGCTGGTCACGTACCGGCCGATCGAGGCGAAGACCGGCGCGGCGTCGGCGTCGCGGCCGGTGCGCGCCAGCCCGTACGCCAGGATGTTCGCGTCGTTCAGCCAGTCGGCGTGCCGGGTGGCCGGCTGGTGGAACCACCGGGACAGCGCGTTGTCGAGATCCGACTGCATGACCGGGTCCTGCCGCCACCGCTGGCTGACCTCATCGGCGCTGCCGGCCTGGGATGCGCGCTCCTGCTCCCACAGCGCCCACTCGGCGGCGGCCTGCACCGGCAGCACGTGCAGCGGCGAGCCCGCAGGCGCCGCGGCGGCGACCGACCGGGCGAAGCCGAACATCGCCTCGTGCGAGCCGCTCCACTTCCGGCAGTGGTAGGTCAGCTTGAGCAGGTGCCCCTCCCGATGCCAGGGGTCGCGCCGGGTCAGCTCACGCCACGTCTCCTCGACGTCCTCCCGTGGCGTGCTCTGGCCGATCATCAGGTCCAACAGGCTCACGTACGGCGTGGGGTCATCGGGTGCGAGCCGCATCGCCAGATCGTTCACCTGCCGGGCCAACTGCAGCAGGCGGTTGAACTCGGTCCACTGCTCCGGACGGACGCTGGCGGCCCAGTCCCCGCCGCGCACCTCCCAGGCTCGCGCCATCAGGGACCGGGCACGTACGAGTTGCGCATCGGGACTGGTGGGCGTGCGCGCCGCCCAGCGGTCGGTCCAGGCGGCCGTGGTGTCGACCCGGCCGGTCGTAGGGTCGACCCGGGATCCCAGCCCACCGGCGGTCGACTCGGCCATGACGCGGACGTACCGCGCCCGACGGTCGTGGTCACCTCGGGTGGCAGCCAGAGCCTTCCGGGCGGATTCGGCGTCGGAGCCGTACCGCGCCTGCGTGCACGCCTCGCGCAGCACGGCGTCGTCCTGCGCCAGGTTCGTATCGATCTGGCGGGTGAGCAGCCGCCATACGGTCGAGATCACAACCAAGGATGGTAGGCGTCGGCTGGCGCCCTTCTCCGGCCTGGACCTGGCCCCCTCCGGGGAATAGGGGTCCTGTCGCACAAGTGAGGCGTTGTCGCCCGCCGGGCCTTCTGTCACGATCGCCGCACTGGAAGCCTTTCCCCCGCCGGGTGGTTGGGCTCGATCCCGTGCGGCCAGCGAAGGAGCCGATGGTGGACCACCCCCACGCGTTGACAGCCGAGCAACTGGACCAGTTCCGGCGCGACGGGCACCTGATCCTGCGGGGCGTGCTCCCGACCGGGACGCTGGACGCGCTGCACGGCTCGTTCAGCCGCGTCGTCGACCACCTCGCCCGGCAGTGGCAGCAGCGCGGGATGATCACCGAGACCTTCGCCGACCTGCCGTACGACCAGCGCTACCTGCGCCTGATCGAGTCCAGCCAGGTCCGCGTACCGGCCGCCTGGCGGCGGATCCTGGTGGGACGGCCGGTGTACGACCTGTGGCGCACCCCCGAGTTGCTCGGCCCGGTGCGCAGCCTGCTCGGCGACGAGGTCTACGCGCACGGCGTGTGGAACGCCCGGCCGCGCGACCCCCACGGCCGCACCCAGCAGGTCGCCTGGCACCAGGACGCCTACTACTACAAGGGCTGGGACGCCTCGGTCGGGCCGCTGCTGTCGGTGTGGATCCCGCTGGTGCCCGTCGACGAGGACACCGCCTGCCTCCAGTTCGTCACCGGCTCGCACACCCGGGGCTGGATCTCCCGCGACCGCCTGCCCAACGGCGAGTACGGCACGTCGGACGAGGCCGTCGGGGACGGCCCGGTCAGCACCGCCCGGATGGAGCCCGGCGACGTGGTGATCTTCACGGACACCACGCTGCACCGCTCGACGCCCAACGTGTCGGACCGCATCCGGTGGAACATCGACATCCGGTTCGCCCCGGCCGTCGACGAGGTGATCGGGAACTCGCCGCGCGGCTACCGCTGCTTCAGCGCCGCCGACCCGGCACAGGTCGAGTCGTTCGAGACCTGGGCCGGCCGGTACCGGTACGAGCCGGAGGACCTGCTGACGGAGCTGACGAACTTCGAGGAGGGCTACGACCTCGACGTGCTGAGGGCGTTCTCCCGGGCGTCGCCGTACGCCGACATCTACTGAGGGACGCCGCGGCTCAGCCGAGGTGGCGCTCGATCTCGGCCAGCTCCTCGGCGCTGAGGTCCGGGTCGTCCAGGGCGGCGACGTTCGCCTCCAACTGCGGCACGCTGCTCGCCCCGATGATCAGGCTGGTCATCCGCGGGTCGCGCAGCGCCCAGGCGAGCGCGAGCTGGGCCAGTGACTGGCCGCGCCGCTCGGCGATCGCGCCGAGCGCCCGGATGGTGGCCATCTTCTCCTCGCCGAGGTCGCTCTCGCTGAGGAAGACGCTGGTGCGCACCCGGGAGTCCGCCGGGATGCCGCCCAGGTAGCGGTCGGTGAGCAGGCCCTGGGCGAGCGGGCTGTAGGCGATGCAGCCCGCGCCGACGCGCTCCAGCGTGTCCAGCAGGCCGTCGTCCTCCGTCCAGCGGTTGAGCATCGAGTACGACGGCTGGTTGATCAGCAGCGGCGTACCCAGGTCGCGCAGGATCGCGGCGGCCCGCTCGGTCTGCGCGGAGTCGTAGTTGGAGACGCCGACGTAGAGCGCCTTGCCGGCCCGGACGACGGCGTCGAGGGCGCCCATCGTCTCCTCGAGCGGGGTGTCCGGGTCGAAGCGGTGCGAGTAGAAGATGTCGACGTGGTCGAGCCCGAGGCGGCGCAGCGACTGGTCCAGCGAGGAGACCAGGTACTTGCGGGAGCCCCACTCGCCGTACGGGCCGGGCCACATCAGATAGCCGGCCTTGGTGGAGACGACGAGTTCGTCCCGGTACGGCCTCAGGTCGGTGGCGAGTATCCGGCCGAAGTTCTCCTCGGCACTGCCCGGCGGCGGCCCGTAGTTGTTGGCCAGGTCGAAGTGGGTCACGCCCAGGTCAAAGGCGCGGCGGACGACGTCGCGCTGCCGCTCGTACGGCCGGTCCGGGCCGAAGTTGTGCCACAGCCCGAGCGAGATGGCGGGCAGCCGCAGTCCGCTGCGTCCGCTGCGCCGGTAGGTCATCTGGTCGTAGCGCTCATCCGCGGCGAGGTAGGTCACGGTCACCGACCCTATCCCCGCCGGTGGCGGGCGTGCGCGGCGAACGGGCCTGCGACAACGGACTCCGGGGTAGTTTCGGGACCATGCGTTTCGTTCCGCTCGACACCCCCAAGCCCCTGTCCAAGATCGGCCTCGGCACCTGGCAGTTCGGGTCCCGGGAGTGGGGCTACGGCCCCGAGTACGAGCGCCGGGCCGCCGACATCGTCCGGCGCGCCGTCGACCTCGGCATCACCGTCTTCGACACCGCCGAGCTGTACGGCTTCGGCCGCAGCGAGCGGATCCTCGGCGAGGCGCTCGGCGACGACCGGCCGAAGGTCGTACTCGCCACCAAGATCTTCCCGATCCTGCCGGTCGCCCCGGTGGTGCAGCAGCGGGCGGTCGCCTCGGCCGCGCGGCTCGGCGTCACCCACCTCGACCTCTACCAGGTGCACCAGGCCAACCCGCTGGTCGCCGACCACACCACCATGCGCGGCATGCGCGCGTTGCAGGACGTCGGGCTGGTCGGCGAGGTCGGCGTCAGCAACTACGGCCTGCGCCGCTGGCAGGTCGCCGAGGCGGCGCTCGGCCGGCGGGTGCTGAGCAACCAGGTCCGCTACAGCATGATCGACCGCGGGCCCGAGCACGACCTGCTGCCGTACGCGAAGCAGGCCGGCCGCGTCGTCATCGCGTACAGCCCGCTGGCCCAGGGCTTCCTCTCCGGCCGGTACGACGCCAAGAACCTGCCGAGCGGCGCGGTACGCCGGGCCAACCCGTACTTCCTGCCGGAGAACCTGGAGCGCGGCGCGACGTTGATCGAGACCCTGCGGCAGGTGGCCGACGCGCACGACGCCACGCCCAGCCAGATCGCCCTCGCCTACCTGCTGCGCCACCCGAACGTGCTGGCCATCCCCGGCGCGTCCGGCGTGGAACAGGTCGAACGCAACGCGGCTGCCGCCGACATCGACCTGGCCGACGACGAACACGCCGCGCTGGCCCGCGCGGCGAAGGAGTTCCGCCCGATCACCGGCCTGGCGGCGGCGCCCCGCCTGCTCCGGGCCCGAGCCGGAAGGTGAGCCGATGGACGACATCACCGCACTGATCCTCGACGACCACGCGGCCTTCCGCCGGGGCTTCGCCCGCCTCGACGACGCCCGCGACGAGCACGAGCTGCTGGCGATCTGGGACGCGCTCGCCCTGCACCTGGACGTGCACGCCGAGGCGGAGGAGGCGATCCTCTACCCGCACCTGGTGCGCCACGGCGACGACGGCGAGGCCGAGACCGTCGACGCGATCGGCGACCACAACAAGATCCGCGACGCCGTCGCCGAGTCCAAGCTGCACCCGGTGGGCTCCGACGAGTGGTGGGCGGCGGTGCGTACCGCCCGCCGGGAGAACAGCGAACACCTCGCCGAGGAGGAGGACGAGGCGCTGCCCGACTTCCGCCGGCACGCGAGCGTCGAACTGCGGGCCGAGCTGGGTCGGCGCTGGCTGACCTTCCACGGCGAGCACAAGAACGGCCGCGACCTGGCCTTCGCCGACAAGGACCCGCAGCGCTACGTCGACGAACACCGCCGCTGACCGGAACGCCGATCTCCCCGACGCGGGGGAGTCGGCCCGGGGCGCGACCGGGACAGAATGGGCGGGTGAAGCCCCGCACGGTCCTCGCCCCGCTGGTGGCCGGCAGCACCTGGCGGCGCGGCGTGTTCCTGCTGCTCGGCGGGGTGCTCGCGCTGCCGTACGTGCTGCTGGCGGTGGCCTTCGCCCAGATGTTGACCCGGTCGGACGCGCCCCGGCCGCTGGTGCTGGCCCTGCTCGGCGTCGCGGCGACCATCGCGGCGGTCCCCGTCTTCCTCGACGGCCCCCGGGCGTTGGAGATCGCCGCCGCGCGGGCCCTGCTCGGCGTCGACCTGCCGGACCCGGCACCCGGGCACGCCGTCGACCGGGAGACCCGGCTGCGCGCGGCGCTCTGGATCGGGCTGCACCTGGTCAGCGGCGGACTGCTGGTGGCCGCCCTGTTCAGCGCCGTGCCGATGGCGCTGGCCTTCATCGGGCAGCAGTTCGGCCTCGACACCGGCATGACCGGCGGCGACCGGTTCGGGCCGTTCGACGGGCGGGACAGCGGCTGGCTGACCCTCACCGCAATCGTCGTGCTGGTGGCGCTCGGCTACGCCGTGGCCGGGCTGGGCGCGCTGGCGGTCTCGATGGCCCCGGTGCTGCTCGGCCCGGCCCAGGCGGAACGGATCGCGGCCCTGGAGGCGCGCACCACCCGGCTCGCCGAACGCAACCGACTGGCCCGGGAGCTGCACGACTCGGTGGGCCACGCCCTCACCGTCGCCACCCTCCAGGCCGGGGCCGCCCGCGAGCTGCTCGACCGGGACCCGGAGTTCGTCCGGCGCGCGCTGGGCGCGATCGAGGAGGCCGGGCGGACCGCCATGGACGACCTGGACCACGTGCTGGGGCTGCTCCGCGAGCCCGACGGCCGGCGGGCCGCGCCGGCGCCGCAGCGTACGCTCGCCGACCTGGACCGGCTGGTGGCCGACACCCGCGCGGCCGGCCTGCCGGTCGACGCCCGGCGCACCGGCGACCCGGCCGACCTGCCGGCGGCGGTCTCCCGGGAGGGCTACCGGATCGTCCAGGAGGGGCTGACCAACGCGGCCCGGTACGGGCGGGGGCCGGTCACGCTGCGCCTCGACGTGCACGCCGACGCGCTGGAGCTGGAACTGGACAACGCGGTGGGCCGGCGCCACCGCGCCGACCCGGGGCGGGGCGGCCGGGGCCTGGACGGGATGCGGGAGCGGGTGCTGCTGCTCGGCGGCCGGCTGACCGTCGGACCGGACGGCGACCGCTGGCGCATCCGGGTGCGACTGCCGTTCGAGGGGACCCGATGACGACCGGAACCGCGACGACCACCGGCGTGCTGATCGTCGACGACGACGAGCTGATCCGGGTCGGGCTGCGGGCGATCCTCGACGCCCAGCCCGACCTGGAGGTGCTCGGCGAGGCCACCGACGGCGCGGAGGTGCCGCCGCTGGTCGCCCGGCTGCGCCCCCGGGTGGTGCTGATGGACGTGCGGATGCCCGGCATCGACGGCATCCAGGCCACCCGGCGGCTGCTCGCCACCTCCGCCGACCCGCCCCGGGTGCTGGTGGTCACCACCTTCGAGAACGACGAGTACGTCTACGACGCGCTCCGCGCCGGAGCGAGCGGGTTCCTGCTCAAGCGGGCCCGGCCCGCCGAGGTGGTGGAGGCGGTCCGGGTCGTCGCGCGGGGCGAGTCGCTGCTCTTCCCTGCCGCCATCCGCCGCCTCGCCGGGGCGTACGGAGGGCGGGGCGCCGACCGGCTGTCGGCCGCCCGGCTCACCGAACGGGAGGCCGAGGTGCTGCGGCTGATGACCACCGGGCTGTCCAACCCGGAGATCGCCGCGCACCTGGTGGTAGGGGTGGAGACCGTGAAGACCCACGTCGGCAACGTGCTGGCCAAGCTCGGCGTCCGCGACCGCACCCAGGCGGTGATCGCGGCGTACGAGTCGGGGTTCGTCACCCCGTCGGGCTGAGCGTTCCCTCCCGAGGGGGAGTTGGTTCACCGCCGTACGGGAGGGCGGGCGAGGCCCGCCGGACGAGGCTGGGAAGCATGACGACGACCAATGTTCCCACCCATCGCCCGGCCCCGAGCCGGCTCGACCGGCTCGCCCCGCTGGCCGCCGGCTGGCTCGGCCTCTGGGGGCTGCTCGCCCTGGTCTCCGCCGTCACCGGTGCCGGCTACCCGTTCGGGGCGAACGATCCGCGCGGCGGCGAGGCCAACCTGCTCCGGCTGGTCCCCACCGACGTCGGCGCGCCGCTGTTCGCCGTGCTGCTGCTCGGCGCCGCGGTGGCCGCGCTCGCCATGACCGGCCCGGCCCGCCGCCGGGCCCGACCGCTGAACACCCTGCTGTCGGCGTACGCCTGGACGGTCGCGTTCCTGCTCGCCGTCGTCGTACCGGACGTGGGGGTGCTGACCATCCTCGGCTACCTCCCGATCCTGATCGTCGGCGCGCCGTTCGGCTGGCCGCCCGTGGACTACGCCGACGTGTTCACCTGGGCGCTGTTCGCGCGGTTCGCGGCCATGGTCGGCGGGGTGCTGCTGGCCGGGGCGGTGCTGCGCTGGCAGCGGCGTACCGCGGGCGCCTGCCCGACGTGCGGGCGCGACGGCGCCGACCACGGGTGGACCTCGCCCGCCTCGGCCGCCCGCTGGGGGCGCGTGGCGGCCTGGACCGCGGCCACCGTCCCCGCCCTGTACGCGATCACCCGGCTCGCCTGGGCGGTCGGCGTCCCGCTCGGCATCGAGCGGTCGTTCCTCGACGAGATGCGCGAGTCCGGGCTGGTCTGGGCGGGCGCCGGGCTGGGCGGCTTCGCCCTGGTGGGCGCGGTCCTCACCCTCGGGCTGGTGCAGCGGTGGGGCGAACGGTTCCCGCGCTGGATGGTCGGCCTGGCCGGGCGGCCGGTGCCGGTCGGGCTGGCCGTCGTCCCGGCGACGCTGGTGGCGGTGGCGGTCACCGCGGCGACCCTCGGCCTGCTCGCGGCCCCGAGCTTCTGGGACTTCTCCGACGGGCTCAGCCTGGCCACCGCGCCGATGCTGCTCTGGCCGGTCTGGGGCGTCGCGCTCGGCGTCGCCACGTACGCGTACCACCTGCGCCGTCGGGGCACCTGCCGGAGCTGCGGACAGGGTTGAGGCTCACCCCGGCGGGGGCGCCCGGTCGACGGACCGGGCGCGCCCGTTCCCGTGAGCTAGCGTTGGTCGGGTGACTGCGCCTTCCTCGGTTACCCCGGCCCCACCGGCCGACCTGCCCGGCACGCTCGGCGAGCTGCGGGCGGCCGGCCACGCGTACCGCACGGTCAAGCAGGAACTCCGCGACAACCTGCTGGCCCGGATGCGTTCCGGCGCCGACCGCTTTCCCGGCATCGTCGGCTACGACGACACGGTGCTGCCCGAGGTCGAGCGCGCCCTGCTCGCCGGGCACGACATGGTGCTGCTGGGCGAGCGGGGCCAGGGCAAGACCCGGCTCATTCGCTCGCTCGTCGGCCTGCTCGACGAGTGGACCCCGGTGATCGCCGGCTCGGTGCTCAACGAGCATCCGCTGCACCCGCTCACCCCCGGCTCGCGGGCGCTGGTCGCCGAGGCCGGCGACGACCTGCCGGTGGCGTGGCTGCACCGCTCGATGCGCTACGGCGAGAAGCTGGCCACCCCGGACACCAGTGTCGGCGACCTGATCGGCGACGTCGACCCGATCCGGATCGCCCAGGGGCGCACCCTCGGCGACCCGGAGACGATCCACTTCGGCCTCGTCCCGCGTACCAACCGGGGCATCTTCGCCGTCAACGAGCTGCCCGACCTGGCCGAGCGGATCCAGGTGGCGCTGCTCAACGTGCTGGAGGAGCGGGACATCCAGGTCCGCGGCTACCAGCTGCGGCTGCCGCTGGACCTGTTCCTGGTGGCCAGCGCCAACCCGGAGGACTACACCAACCGGGGCCGGATCATCACCCCGCTGAAGGACCGCTTCGGCGCCGAGGTGCGTACCCACTACCCGGTCGACCTCGACCTGGAGCTGGCCCTGATCCGGCAGGAGGCCGACCTGGTCGCCGAGGTGCCGGAGCACGTGCTGGAGGTCCTGGCGCGGTTCGCCCGCGCGGTGCGCGAGTCGCCGTCGGTGGACCCGCGCTCCGGGGTCTCCGCCCGGTTCGCCATCGCCGCGGCCGAGACGGTCGCCGCCGCCGCGCTGCGCCGCGCCGGCCTGCTGGCCGCCGCCGGCACGGTGCCTGACGCCGAGCTGTCAGGAAGGGCACCTTCCACATCAGAAGGCGATGACAAGGTGCCCTTCCTCTCATCCGAGGGGGCGGTGGCGCGGGTGGGGGACGCGGTGTCGGTGACGAGCACCCTGCGCGGGAAGGTCGAGTTCGAGAGCGGCGAGGAGGGCCGGGAGGTCGAGATCCTCGGCCACCTGCTGCGCACCGCGACCGCCGAGACGTTCCGGGCCCGGCTGGCGGGACTGGACCTCTCCGGGTTCACCGCCCTCGTCGACGAGGACGCCGTCATCGAGACCGGCGAGCTGGTCGGCTCCGCCGAGTTGCTGCGCCAGGTGGGCACCGTACCCGGCCTGGCCAAGGCGCTGGACCGGCTCGGGCTGGGCGACGCGCCCACCCCGGAGCAGGTCGCGGCCGGCGTGGAGTTCGTCCTGGAGGGGCTGCACCTGACCCGCCGGCTCGGCAAGGACGTCACCGACTCTGGCCGGACCCGCTACGGCGGCCGGGCCTGAGCATGGCCGGCGACCGGTTCCGGTACGGGCAGTGGCGGGGCGGCCCCGACCCGCTCGCGCCCCCGTACGACGTGCGGGGGGCGGTGGACGCCGTCGGCGCCGAGGTGCTGGCCGGCGGCAGCCTCCGGGAGGCGCTGCGGGACCTGCTGCGGCAGGGGCCCCAGGGGCGCGGCGGCCTCGACGACCTCGCCGCCCGGGCCAGGCGGCTGCGCCGGGAGGCGTTGCGCCGGGGCGACCTGGACGGGGCGGTCACCCGGGCCCGGGCCCTGCTCGACCAGGCGCTCGCCGCCGAGCGGGACGAGCTGCGCGGGCGCGGCGACGACGACGCGCGGTTCGCCGAGGCGGTGCTGGACAACCTGCCCCGCTCGACGGCCCGCGCCGTGGAGGAGCTGACCGGCTACCGGTGGAGCAGCGACGAGGCCCGCCGGACGTACCAGCAGATCCTCGACGGGCTGCGCGACGACGTGCTCGGCCAGCGCTTCGCCGGGCTGCGCGACGCGGTGCGCGCCTCGGCGGACCCGGCCGCGCAGCAGCGGTTGGCCGAGATGATGCGCGACCTCAACGACCTGCTGGCCCGGCACGCCCGGTCGGAGGACACCACCGACGCCTTCGCCGAGTTCATGCGCCGGCACGGCGCGTTCTTCCCCGAGCAGCCGGCCGACGTCGACGAGTTGGTCGACGTGCTGGCCCGGCGCTCGGCAGCCGGTGAGCGGCTGATGCGCTCGCTCTCGGACCGCCAGCGCGAGGAGCTGGCGGGCCTGATGCGGCAGTCGCTCGGCGACCGGCTCGCCGGGGAGTTGTCGGCGCTGGACGACAACCTCCGGGCGCTCCGTCCCGACCTGCACCGGGGCCGGGGCGAGCGGGTGCGGGGCGAGCGGCCGCTCGGCTACGGCGAGGCCGCCGGCGCGCTCGGCGAGATCGCCGAGCTGGACGAGCTGCTGGACCAGCTCGACCAGGAGCATCCGGGCGCCACCCTGGACGACGTCGACGTCGACGCGGTGGCCCGGACGCTGGGCCGCGACGCCGCCGACGACGTACGCCGGCTGCGGGAGCTGGAGCGGGAACTGCGCCGGCAGGGTTGGGTGAGCCGGGACGCCGGCGGGCTGACCCTGAGCCCGAAGGCGCTGCGCCGGCTCGGCGGCACGGCGTTGCGGCGGGTCTTCGCGGACCTGACGGCCGGGCCGCGCGGCCAGCACGACCTGCGCTCGGCGGGCGCCGCAGGCGAGGTCAGCGGCGGCTCGAGGCCATGGGAGTACGGCGACGAGCAGCCCCTGGACGTGGTGCGGACGCTGACCCGGGCGGTCCGCCGCACCGGCTCCGGTGTGCCGGTCCAACTGGCCGTCGAGGACTTCGAGGTGGTGGAGACCGAGCGGCGGGCCTCGGCGGCGGTGGTGCTCTGCGTCGACCTCTCCTACTCGATGATCTCCCAGGGCCGGTGGGGCCCGATGAAGCAGACGGCGCTGGCGCTGGCGCACCTGATGGCCACCCGGTTCCCCCAGGACGCGTTGCAGATCGTCGGCTTCGGCCTGGAGGCGCTGCCGCTGACCCAGCAGGAACTGGCCGCCGTCGAGCCGGACCTGCGGCAGGGCACGAACCTCCAGCACGCGCTGCGGCTGGCCGGCCGGCACCTGCGGCGGCACCGGGACGCCGAGCCGGTGGTGCTGGTGGTCACCGACGGGGAGCCGACCGCCCACCTGGACCCGGACGACGGCGAGGCGCTGTTCCACTGGCCGCCGCTGCCGGAGACGATCGAGGCGACCGTGGGCGAGGTGGACCGGCTCACCCGCTACGGGGCCACGCTCAACCTGTTCATGCTCGGTGACGATCCCGGCCTGCGCCGCTTCGTCGACGCCGTGGCCCGCCGCTCGAAGGGCCGGATGTTCACCCCCGACCTGGAGGATCTCGGCGAGTACGTGGTCTCCGACTACCTCCGCACCCGGCAACCCCGCCGTCGCTGACCCGGTGGCCGCTCGACGGGCCCCGTCCGGGTGAACCATCCGCGGGAACGTCGCCTCGGGCGGCGCGGGCCGGGATTGACTGGGGACATGGACAGCGGCACGTTGCGGGGGGTGTACGCGGAGGTGCTCGCGGAGGTCGACGCGGGCGGGTTCGGGCCGCCGCCGGCCGGGCAGCTCAGCGCCGAGCAGATCGTCGCGCACCTCGCCGCCAACGACGAGCTGATGACCGAGGCGACCGAGGCGGTCCTCGCCGGCTCGCCGTTCGCCTACTACGACCTGGAGACCGTCCACCGCCCGCAGGTGGACGCGCTGGTCGTCGAGTGCGGCGGGCTGGCCGGGCTGGCCACCCTGCTGCGGGCCACCAGCCAGAAGCTCTGCGCGCTGACCGAGCGGCTCGGCGCGGCGGCGCAGACCCCGGTCGAGACCCACCTGCGGGAGGGTTTCGACCTCGTCGTCGACGAGCCGCTGCCCTGGGGCCGCACCCTCGACCTGCACGCCCGCGTCCACCTGCCGAAGCACCTGGCCCAACTGCGGATGCTGCGCGCCGGCTGAGGGCCTGCGGGAAACAGGTCGGGCACTGCGCCGACACGGGCGAGCGGAGTGGGCCGGCGGCCCCCGTCAGTCGACGACCCGGACGTCCTTCCAGAAGGCGACCCGGTCGCGGACCATCTCCGCCTCCGGCTTCGGCTCGGGGTAGTACCAGACCGCGTCGGCGCTGCTCCGGCCGTCGTGCTCCAGCGTGTAGTAGGACGCGGTGCCCTTCCACGGGCAGAGGGTGTGCGTGTCGGACTCGCGAATCAGGTCGTCGCGCAGGGCGGCGCGCGGGAAGTAGTGGTTCCCCTCGACCAGCACGGTGTCGTCGCTCTCGGCCACGACCAGGTCGTTCCAGACGGCTCTCGGCATGGCTCCCACGCTATGTCGCCGGCCCGGTGGCGGCCAGTGGCCCGACCACGTCGCGGACGCACCAGTGGACGTCCCCCGTCACAGGCGCCACAGCGCGTACAGTGACCGCATGTGTGCGGTCCGTGTGGATCATCATCCGGTCGACCACGACGGTGCGGTGGCCCAGTTGCGACGGTCCTACGCGGCGGTGCCCGCGGGTGCGCCGGTGCGGCTGGCCAAGCGCACCTCCAACCTGTTCCGTCCCCGGTCCGCCCCGCGCGCGCCGGGCCTGGACGTCACCGGGCTCACGGGCGTGCTCGCCGTGGACCCGGTCGCCCGCACGGCCGACGTGCAGGGCATGTGCACGTACGAGGACCTGGTCGATGCGACCCTGCCGCACGGGCTCATGCCGCTGGTGGTGCCGCAGTTGCGCACCATCACTCTCGGCGGGGCGGTGACCGGTCTCGGCATCGAGTCGACCTCGTTCCGCAATGGCCTGCCGCACGAGTCGGTGGTCGAGATGGACGTGCTCACCGGGGCCGGCGAGATCGTCACCGCCCGCCCCGAGGGGGAGCACGGCGACCTCTTCGCGGCGTTCCCCAACTCGCTGGGCAGCCTCGGCTACGCCACCCGGCTGCGCATCGAACTCCAGCCGGTACGCCGCTTCGTGGCCCTGCGCAACGTCCGGTTCACCCGGCTGGAGGCGCTCGCCGACGCGATCGCCGAGGTCGCCGCGACGCGGTCCTGGGCGGGGGAGGCGGTGGACGCGATGGACGGGGTGATGTTCAGCCCCGGTGAGGCGTACCTGGTGCTGGGCGCCTTCACCGACGACGCGCCGCCGGCCAGCGACTACACGGGGCAGGACATCTACTACCGCTCGCTGCGCCGGCGCACGCACGACGCACTGACCACGTACGACTATCTGTGGCGCTGGGACACCGACTGGTTCTGGTGTTCGGCGGCGTTCGGGGTGCAGCACCCGGTGCTCCGGCGGGTCTGGCCGGCACGGTGGCGGCGCAGCGACGTCTACCACCGGCTGGTCCGGTGGGAGCACCGGCACGGCGTGGCCGCCCGGATCGACCGCCTGCGGGGCCAGCCGGCGCGCGAGCGGGTGGTGCAGGACGTGGAAATTCCGCTGGAGCGGATGGCCGGGTTTCTGCGCTGGTTCGCCGGCGCCGTCGGGATGACTCCGGTCTGGCTGTGTCCGTTGCGGCTGCGCGAGCCGTCCGGTCCCGGATCGGCCCGGGCCTGGCCGCTCTATCCGCTCCGGGCGGGGCAGAACTACGTGAACGTCGGCTTCTGGGGCAGCGTGCCGATCGCGGCCGGGGCCGCCGACGGCGACGTCAACCGGGTGATCGAGCGCATGGTGTCGGAGTCGGGCGGCCACAAGTCGCTCTACTCCGACGCGTACTACGACCGGGAATCCTTCGACCGGCTCTACGGCGGCGCGACGTGGCGCGCGGTGAAGGACCGTTACGACCCGGACCACCGGCTCACCGGACTGTACGAGAAGGCGGTAGCGAGAGCATGAGCCTGACCGATCGAGACCAGGGGGCGGCGAGCGCTCCCGCCAGCCCGCCGGCCGGGAGCCGGAGCCCGGGTCCGACCGTGGCGGACGTCGTCCGCGCGTTGACGACCGGCGCCCTGCCGGTGCGGGTCACCGGGTACGACGGCAGCGCGGTCGGCCCGGCCGACGCCGGCATCACCCTGTCGATCCGTTCCGAGCGGGGCCTGACCTATCTGCTCACCGCCCCGGGCGACCTCGGCATGGCCCGGGCGTACGTCGGCGGCGACCTGGCGTTGCAGGGGGTGCACCCGGGCGACCCGTACGAGGCGTTGCGGGTGCTCAAGGACGAGCTGCGGCTGCGTACGCCGTCGCTGGCCGAGGGGCTGGCCCTGGTGCGCGGGCTGGGCTGGGAGCGGCTGATGCCGCCGCCGCCCCCGCCACAGGAGGCGCTGCCGCGCTGGAAGCGCCTGGTGAACGGGCTGCGGCACTCCCGCACCCGGGACAGCACCGCGATCTCCCACCACTACGACGTCTCGAACGCCTTCTACGAGAAGGTGCTCGGCCCGTCGATGACGTACACCTGCGCGGTCTTCCGCTCGCCCGACGAGACGCTGGAGCAGGCGCAGGCGGCCAAGTACGACCTGGTGGCGCAGAAGCTGGCGCTGAGGGCCGGCATGCGGCTGCTCGACGTGGGCTGCGGGTGGGGTGGCATGGTCCGGCACGCGGCCCGCGAGTACGGCGTGCAGGCGCTCGGGGTGACCCTGTCCCGGGCGCAGGCCGAGTGGGCCCGGGCGGCGATCGAACGGGAGGGGCTGACCGGCCTGGCCGAGGTGCGCCACCTCGACTACCGGGACGCGCCGCGCGAGCAGTTCGACGCGGTCTCCTCGATCGGTTTGACCGAGCACATCGGGGTGCGCCACTACCCGGCCTACTTCGGGGCCCTGCGGGACCGGCTGCGGCCGGACGGGCGGCTGCTCAACCACTGCATCACGCGGGCCGACAACCGCGCCCCGCACCGGTCGGGCGCGTTCATCGACCGCTACGTCTTTCCCGACGGGGAGCTGGCCGGCCCGGGGCGCCTGGTCGGCGAGATCCACGACGTCGGGTTGGAGGTGCAGCACGAGGAGAACCTGCGGCTGCACTACGCGCTGACGCTGGCCGGCTGGTGCCGCAACCTCGTGGCGCACTGGGACTTCTGCGTCTCGGAGGTGGGGCCGGGCACGGCCCGGGTGTGGGGCCTCTACATGGCCGGGTCCCGGCTGGCGTTCGAGCGCAACGGCATCCAGCTGCACCAGGTGCTCGCCACCCGCCTCGGTCCGGAGGGGGCGAGCGGCTACCCGCTGCGCCCCGACTGGCTGCCCTGACCGCGTCCGACAGCCGCGCCGCCCGTCGGCGCGGCTGTCGCCGAAAGCTATTGACAAACAAATTTTGTACGTACAAACTGATTTTGCCATGAGAGACGTCCTGTACCTGGAACAGATCGAGCAGGCCGAGGTACTGCTCAAGCCGCACCGCGTCGAGGTGCTGCGACAACTGGCCGAGCCGCGCACCTGCACCGAGGTCGCCACCCGGCTGGAGCAGACGCCGCAGCGCGTCTACTACCACGTCAAGCAGCTCGTCGCCGCCGGGCTGGTCGAGCTGGTCAGCGAACGCAAGGTCCGGGGCATCACCGAGGGCATCTACCAGGCCGCCGCCCGGTCCTACTGGCTGTCCCCCCGGCTGGTCGGCCGGATCGGCCTGCGCCGGGCCCGCGACGAGCTGAGCCTCGGCTACCTGCTGGACCTGATGGAGGAGGTCCAGGAGGACATCGCCGGGCTGGACCGCGCCGCTCCCGAGCTCCCCTCGATCGGCGTCGCCGGCGAGATCCGGGTGCCGGCGGAGCTTCGCCAGCAGTTCCTGCACGACCTGCAGAGCACTCTGCAGGACCTGTTCACCCGCTACGGGGGCGCCGAGGGCGACGCCTTCAAGCTCGCCGTGGCCTGCTACCCGAAGGGGAAAGAACGTGACTGAACCGATGAGGCTGCCCGTTCGTCTCGCCGCGCCGGCCGAGGCCGTCCGCCGCGCCCTGACCGACCCGGCCGAGCTGCGCGTCTGGCTCGCCGAGCACGCCGAGGTCGAGCTGCCGCGACGGTACGAGTTCTGGGGCCGCCACACCCCGGAGGGCGACGCGCCGCACCAGCGGCTGATACACGTCGACGACGACACGCTGCGCTTCGCCTGGCTGCTCGACGGGGTGGAGACCACCACCGAGTTCGCCCTGCGCGCGGAGGGCCCCGAGACCACGGTGCTGACGCTGACCCAGAGCCACTTCGACTTCGCCGAGGCGATGAGCGGCAGCACCATCCGGGGCGTGCTCCAAACGTTCTGGAGCCTGTCGCTCGCCAACCTGGCCGCCCACCTGGCGGGGCAGTCGCTGCTGCCGAAGGTCGACTTCGCCTCCGCCGAGATGCGCGGCGAGCTGCTGATCGACGCGCCGGCGGCGAAGATCTTCGAGTCGCTGACCGACTCCGAGCAGGCCAGCGCCTGGTTCGGCTACCCGATCGGCATCGAGCCCTGGGTCGGCGGCCGCTACGCCATGGGCGGCTTCGAGCACGGCTACGCGGCGAAGGTCGTCGACCTGGAGCCGGGCCGGAAGCTGTCGGTGGACTGGGGGCCGACCGGCGTCAGCACCTGGGAACTGGCGGAGTCGCAGGGGAAGACGAAGCTGACCTTCGTGCAGTCCGGCTTCGACGAGCAGAACCCGCCGTACGGGGCGTGGGCCGGGTCGGTCTCGTCGCTGTTCGAGCTGCGCCGGTTCCACGAGATGAAGGACTGGCAGCCGATCTGGCTCCCCGCGGAGGTCCCGGGCCTGGAACCCGAGCCCGCGAAGGCGACGAGCTGACGTACGCCCCCGGACGCGGGGCGTACGACGGAAAATGCCTGGCCGCATGGAGCGGGCCAGGCATTTTCCGTGTGGTCAGGCGATGGCGGCGATGTCGCCGTCGTCAAAGTAGATGGCCTGGTGCAGTCGCCCGCCCAGGGCTGCCGCGTAGCGGGCCACCACGTCCTGGCCCGAGACCCTGCCCTGCTCGATCTGGGAGACCCGGCCCTTGGTGACGCCCATGCGTTCGGCGATCTGCTGTTGGGTGAACCCCCGGGCACGGCGGATCTCGGCCAGGCGATGCCCGACGACCTCGGCGAGGAGTTCCTCCTTGCCGGCCCGCACCGCATCCTCGCCGCCCGCGCGGCGCACGTACTCCGCCCGGATGTCCTTCCAGCGCACGTGGCTGCTCACCGTCGTCCCCCTCCTGCTGGATTCGTTCCTTCAGGTACGCCCGGCCGCAGCTCCTTGAGGTTGGCGATCGCCGACCCCGCAATGGTGTCGACGAGCGGTCGGCCGAGTCCCGGCCCGGCCTCGGCCAATGCGTCGATGGCGTGGACGACTCGCGCGAGGGTCGGGGGATCCAGGTTGTCTATCCATTCGCGGACCTCGTCCACCACGAAGATGTCCCACTCCTCCTGCTCCACCAGCCGAGTATACCGAACGCTATACCCTGCGTGTGGGTGTGGCCTTCGTCGCGGAGTGTCGAGAAGGTCGAGGTGATAGTCGGGCCTCTGGTGGGTACTGGGGGGCGATGTTCTTCATCTTCGGGCTCCGCACCAAGGTCAGCCAGTCCGGCGTGGTGCAGCAGGTCTGCCGCAACTGCCACAACCAGGCCGCGCAGGTGATCACGCGCCGATCGACGAAGTTCAGCCTGTTCTTCGTGCCGCTCATCCCGATCCGCACCCGCTACGTGCAGCAGTGCACCTTCTGCGGCGCCCAGTACGACATCTCCCGGTCGGAGGCCGAGCGCCTCCCGGTCGGCTGAGCCCACCGATGGCCCGTTTCCTCTGCTGGCTGATCGGCCGGCAGCCCGCCGTGCCCGCGCCCCTGCACACCGTCTCCCGGCCGCCGTGCACCCCCGGCCGCCGCCGCCGTCGTCGCCGCGACCGCCGGCCGCTGGCCGGCACCGCCCTGCCCCGTTCGCCCTGGAACCGCTCCGCCGGGCGCTGACCGGTCCGTGATCCGCCGAGGCACGGCGGACTGGTGGGGCCGTGCCAGGATGTGGCGGTGTCGTACCCCCCTCATGCGTCGTACCCGCCCATGCCCGGCCCCGTGACGCCGATGGTGTACCCCCACCCGATCGCGCCCCCGCCCGGCTACGCGGTGCTCGTCGTCTCGGTGAACCGCGGCCCGTACATCGTGCCCGCCCCCACCACGAGCAAGTTCAAGGTCGACGGCCAGGCGGTGCCGATCCCCGGCGAGGGCACCTGGTACGTGGTGATCCCTCCCGGGCCGCACGACGTCCGGTACACCGACTTCCTGGGCATGCCGCTGATCACCACCGCGTTGGTCGCCCATCCCGGCACGGCGTACCACCTGTCGTTCCGCTTCGGTGGCTGGCGCAACCGCGCCTACGACGGGTACGGCACCGACGTGACGAAGTTCGGGCTCTGGTCGAACTACAGCATCGCGCTGGTCACGTTGGGGGCCTTCGGGCTGATCTGCTGCGGTTTCCTGGGGCCGTTCACCACCCTGCTCTGAACTGAACCCGGGCGGCCCGGCCCCGGGCTGACGGCTGCGGCGGGTGCCGCCGGCCGGGGCGGCGCCGGGCGCGGGCGGCGGGGACCGCCTATCGTGGCGGATCGTGACGAGCACCGAGGAACGACTGGCCGCGATCCGCGGCGGCGTGCCACCGAGGCGGCACAACGCGCGCACCATCGCCGCCCTGACCGGCAACCCGGGCTGCACCCGGCGGGCCGTGCTGGACGGCGCGGGGGTGGACAAGCCGAGGCTGGCCGAGCGGATCGGCTTTCCCGCCCGGTTCGGGCAGTCCCGCTTCGCCATCACCCGGGGCAACGCGTTCGAGGCGCAGGTCAAGGCCGACGGCGGCGCCGAGCTGCTGCGGCTGGTCGCCGAGCGGCTGGGCGTACCGGTGCCGGCGGCGGCGAGCTGGACGGACCTCGGCGACGGCGTCGAGGACGACACGGCCGCCCGGCACCGCCGCTCCGCCGCGCTGCTGACCGGCGCCACCCCCGGCGGGACGGACGACACCGCCGCACTGTTCGACCACCCGCTGCTCGGCCTGGAGGTCGCCGGCCGCCGGGTGCACCTGGAGCCGGACCTGGTCGCCGCCCGGCTCGCGGGCCGCTTCCACGTTGTCGAGATCAAGTCCTTCCCGGTGGTCGACGGCCAGGCCGACCCGGCCAAGGTGTCCGGCGCCGCGATCCAGGCCGCCGTCTACGTGCTGGCCCTGCGCGAACTGCTCGCCGCCGCCGGCCACGACCCGGAACTGGTGTCGCACGACGCGGTGCTGGTCTGCCCGCGCGACTTCGCCAACCAGCCGGTGGCCAGCCTGGTCGACGTGCGCAAGCAGCTGCTGGTGCTGCGCCGCCAGCTCGACCGGATGGCCCGGGTCGACGCGCTGCTGGCCGCCGTGCCCGAGGACTTCACCGCCGACCTGACGGTCGAGCCCGCGGCCCTGCTCGCCGCGCTGTCGCAGGTGGAGGCCCGCTACGCGCCCGACTGCCTGGCGGCCTGCGAGCTGGCGTACTTCTGCCGACACGAGGCGCGCGGGCACACCGGGGCGCTGGGCCGGCCGGTCCGGGAGGCGCTCGGCGGGGTCGCGGAGGTCGACGAGGTGCTGGCGCTGGCCGCTGGCGAGCGTGCCCCGGAGCCCGGGCAGGAGCAGGCCGCCGCGCTGCTGCGGGCCGCCGCCCGGTTGCGCGCCGACGCCCTCACCGGGACCCCCTCATGATTACGCCGTACGCCACCCGCCCCGCTTCCCGCGGCGGCCACCGCCCGACCACCCCGAGTGCCGCGCCGGCCGGGCGGGGTGGGCCCGCGTGAGCACGCTCCGCGCGTTCGCCCGGGCCCAGGCCCTCGCCGCCGGGGTGGCCCAGCCGGTGGCCACCGTCCGGCACCTGCACCTGTCCGGGCGACCGCTGGTGCTGGTGCCGCTGGCGATGGCCGGCGAGGCCAACGCGCCGCTGGCGGCGCTGGTCGGCGACGCCCCGGACGCGGCGCGGCTGCTGATCGTGCCGCAGCCCCGCAACCGTGACCAGCGGTTCGCGTTCGCCGCCGAGCTGGCCGGGATCGTGCTGCCGTATTTGGACGGGTTCCGGGGCGTCTCCGAGGCGGTGTTGGTCGACCGGGGCAGGGACGTGCGGTACCGCCACGTCGACGCCCCGCAGCTGCTGGTGCCGAACCCCGCCGGGATCACCTTCCTGCGGCTGCTCGGCCGCTCCACCCGCTTCCGCCGGCCCGACGGGGACTATCCGGTGCACCCGTCGGTGCCGGTACTCGGGCGCTGGCTGACCTTCTTCGCCGAGCGGGCCGAGCACCCCGGCTCGTCGGCGCTGCTGGCGATGACCGACGCGCTGGCCCTGCACTGGGCCACCGGGCAGAGCGTGGTGGAGGACCTGCACCTGCCGGCGCTGCTCGGCTGGATCGACCCGCCTGCCGGGCTCACCGGCGCCGAGGCGGCGGCCCGGGCCGAGGACCCGGTGACCTGCCCGCCCGCCGGCCCGGCCACCGACCCGGACTTCGACAACCGGTGGCTCGCCCCGGCCATCGCCGCGTACACCGCCGCCGAGGACGACCCGGTCGCGCGCGCCGGGGCGTACGCGGAGCTGGAACGGCTGCTGCGCGACCAGCTCGCGCCCACCTGGGAGCTGATGTGGCGCGGCGTGGGGCTGCTGCGCGACCTGCCCCCGGGCGCCCGGGTGGCCGGCCGGTGGGACGGCGACAAGGACGCCTTCACCGGCTACGCCGAGCACGTCGACGCGGGCGGCGCGCCGCAACCCCGCCGGGACGGGGCGGTGGCCGCCGCCCAGCGGCTGCACCGGCTGGAACGGGCCCTGACCTCCTACGCGGTGCAGCGCGCCTACGACGACCCGCTGGTGATGGCGGAGCACCGGCTGACCGGGGAGGCGTTCGTCGGCGAGGTGACCCTGGCGGACCCGAAGCGGGTGGACGACACCGGGAAGCGGCCGGTGCTGCGTCCCCGGATCCAGCTGGTCACCACCGAGCCGGTGTCGGTGCCGGTCGGCGCGACGCTGTACTCGCCGGCCCGGCCGGCGCAGAAGGCCCGGGTGGTCTTCGTGACCCCGGCGGCGGACGGCAAGACCGAGGTGGTGCTGGAGCTCTCCGGCGGGATGGGCCGGGGGCTGACCGCGCCGCCGGGCAGCGTGCCCGAGGTGGGGGAGCGGCTCTGCTACACCACCCTGTCGGACGCGTTCATGCCGGCGGGGGCGTTCCCGGCGGTCGAGGAGACACCGTGGACGCACGGCGGACCGCCGGCCGCCACCCCGGCAGGTGACGTCGGCTCGGCCGGGCCGGTTCGGGACGACGACCCGACGGAAGAGTGGTCCTGAGGGGACGCGGATCGGGCACCGGCTGGTTGGGTGCCATTTGTCCTTGGTGGAGGCTTTGCGAGTGAGGTACCCCGGCATGCATCGCGCTCGATAGCATGCGCTCTGTCCGGCCGGCTGATCCGGCCCGGACGACACCTACAGACACGGGGGAACGCATTGTCATCTCGTCGCGCACATCGGTGGGGCGCCGCCCTGCTGGGCGCAACCCTCGCGGCCGGTCTGCTGGGCGGTGGCTCCGCCTCGGCGATCGCCGCCGCCGATCCGGTTCCGGACGGCAGTTACCTCTTCAACGCCAAGATCACCTTTGGGGACGTCCGTGCCTGCTCGGGCGCGCTCATCGACCCGAACTGGATGGTCACCGCGAAGTCCTGCTTCGCTGACGGGACCACCCCGACCGTCGCCGGCGCGCCCACCCGGGCGACCACCGCGCTCGTCGGCCGTACCGACCTCACGACCACGTCCGGCGCTCAGCGCCGCGTCACCCACGTCGTGCCCCACCCCGACCGCAACCTCGCCCTGGCACGGCTCTCCGCCCCGGCCACCGGCGTGCCCACGGTCGCGCTCGCCACCGCCGCGCCGACCGCCGCCGAGACCCTGCGGGTCACCGGCTACGGCCGTACCGCCACCGAGTGGGTGCCGGACCGGCTGCACCAGGGTTCCTTCACCGTCCAGGACGTGACCGGCGGGTCCGTCGGGCTGGTCGGGGCGTCGGCCGGCGCCACTCTCTGCAAGGGCGACGCAGGCGGCCCGGCGTTCCGCGACGTCGCGGGCACCGTCGAGCTGGTCGCCATCGCCGCCACGTCCTGGCAGAAGGGCTGCCTGGGCGCGACCGAGACCCGCGACGGCGCGACGGCCACCCGCGTTGACGACCTCGGCCCGTGGGTCCGCGAGCAGCTCGCCGACGTGCAGATCTTCGGCGTCCTCGCCAGCGGGCAGCTCACCTACGGCGTCATCGACTCCGCCACCGGCGACCTGCGGGCCAACCGGCAGTCGTCGGCCACCCTCGGCTTCACGCCCAAGGCGATGGCGACGCTGAACGAGAACACGATCCTGATCAACGACACCGGCGGCACCCTCTACCGGGTGGACGTCACGGGGTACGACCCGCTGACCTTCACCAAGACGAACATCGCCACCGGCTGGTCGCCGTACGACCGGATGGTCCACGACGGTTACGGCTCCCTCTACTACATCAACGGGAGCACCAACCAGCTCTACCGGCGCACCATCACCAGCGCCAAGCCGACCGGCGCGGACCTCACCCGGACGGTGGCGGTCTCCTCCGGCTTCGGTCAGAAGACCATCACCTCGCCGGCCCCCGGACGGATCCTCGGCACGGTCTCCGACGGGCGGCTGCTCTCCTACCGCGTCTACGGAGACGGGCCGGGCGGCTGGGTGGTCAGCGCGCTGGCTACCACGGGCTGGGCTGGCCCGACGCACCTCGTCTCGCCCGGCGGCGGCCTCTACTACGCCCGCAGCTCCACCGGCCGGCTGGACCGCTACCTCGACGCCAACCCCGTCGACGGCAGCGGCACCGACATCCAGAGCTTCCCCACCGATCCGGTCAGCACGTCCGGTTGGAACCAGGCGCTGCTCTCCGCTCGGCCCTGGACCGGGCTCGTCTCGGCCTTCGGTACCAGCCCCGACGGGCGCCTGTCGTACACCGCGCTCGACCCGGTGACCGGGGCGAGGAAGGTCAGCACGGTCTCGGCGCAGACCCTCGGCTTCACCCCGAAAGCGATGGCCACCCTCAACTCGGACACCATCGTGATGACCGGCACCAACTCGCACCTCTACCGGGTGGACGTCACCAGCCACGAGCCGTTGGCCTTCACCGTGTCCGCGCCGATCGCCACCAGTGGGTGGAGCCACGACCGGCTGGTCTACGACGGCAACGGCGGTCTGTACGGAACCGCCGGCGGCTTCCTGCGCCGCTACAAGCTGACCAAGGCCAAGCCGGGGCCGGGCGACTTCCCCAGCTGGACTGTCTACAACAGCGACGGCACCCAGGCCTCCGGGTTCACCCTGCCCACGCTGGGCGCCACCGGCAAGAACCGGCTGATCGCCACGGCCGGCAACATCCTGGTGGCGTACGACATCGACGCCAGCAACGTGTGGCGCCGCAAGGATCTGGTGACCACCGGCTGGGGCAACATGACCTCGCTCTTCTCCCCGGGCGGGGGCCACTACTACCGGCGCGACGCCAACGGCGTGGTCACCGGTCATCTGGACAACAGTCCGTTCAACGACAGCGGCACCGACGTGACCGCCTACGTGCCGACTGGCACCACCAGCAGCGGATGGGACCCGATCCTGTCTGCCGTCCCGTACGATTCGTGGCCGGACAGCACCCGACACGGGTGAGACCCTGACGATCTGACGCACCGACCGTGTGGGCCGCCCGGAGACCGGGCGGCCCACACGCGTTCGGGCGGCGTCGGCCGAACGCCCGCCGCCCGCGTGAAGCGGGTCGCAGAATCGGGCTTGACCCTCACGTAACGGCAGGCGGGAGCCTCGGTGGCGGAAGGGAGGGAACCATGGCCTACACGGTGGGACAGGTCGCGAAGGCGGCCGGCGTGACCGTGCGGACGCTGCACCACTACGACGGGATCGGACTGCTCTCGCCCAGTGACCGCAGCAGCACCGGCTACCGGCGCTACGACGACGCCGACCTGGACCGGTTGCAGCACATCCGCTACTACCGGGAGCTGGGGTTCCCGCTGGAGGAGATCGCCGCGATCCTCGACGACCCGGCGAGTGACCGGGCGGCGCACCTGCGTCGCCAGCACGAGCTGCTGTCCGTACGGATCAGGAAGCTCCAGGAGATGGTCGCGGCGATCGAGTTCGCGATGGAGGCGAGCAAGTTGAACATTCCACTCACCCCGCAGGAGCGGTTCGAGGTCTTCGGCGACTTCGACCCGGACGCGCACACCGAGGAGGTCGAGCAGCGCTGGGGCGACACGGACGCGTACCGCCAGTCGAACGAGCGGGTCGCCCGCTACACCAAGGACGACTGGTTGCGGAACAAGGCCGAGAACGAGGACTGGGCGCGGCGGTTCGTCGAGGTGATGGCATCCGGGGCGCCCGCGGACAGCCCGGCGGCCATGGACCTGGCCGAGGAGCACCGGCAGCTCATCAGCCGCTGGTTCTACGACTGCCCGTTCGAGCTGCACACCTGTCTGGCCGACATGTACGTGTCGGACGAGCGGTTCACCGCGTACTTCGAGACGATCAGGCCGGGGATGGCCGCGTACCTGGGTGAGGCCATCCACGCCAACGCCATCACCCGCGCCTGACACGCGGCCGTACCCGGAGGTCAGCAGCGCTCGTCGCCGCCGGCAGTCGCGCGGGCGGTCGCCGGGTCGGCGGACGACTACGGTCGTACCGTCGCCGGCGGCTGCTCGCCCGACTGCGGCTCGCCGGCCGGATCCATCGTCGTTGCGTCCTGTTCCTCGGCCACCTGGAGCCGCTCGGCCGCCGCCGCTCGCCGAGCCGCCGGGCCGATGACCAGCGCGCCCAGGGTGAAGACCAGCCCGAGGACCACCCATCCGAGTGCGCCGACGGACACGACCAGGTACGTCACCAGTGCCGGTCCGGCAGCCGCCTGCACGACGATGTGCAGATTGAAGGCACCCAGGTACTCACCGCGGTTCTGCGTGCCCGCCAGCCCGAAGCCCAGCCCGAAGGCGCTCGCCGACTGCCACAGTTCCGCGAGTGTGAACAGCAGCAACGCGACGACGGCGGCGATCGCCGCCCCCCACACGCCGGCGCTGGGAGTGACCGCGAGCAGCAGGCACGCGGCCAGGCAGACCAGCCCGGCGCGACGGGCCACCGAGGCGGCGCCGGCGATGGTGTCCGCCCCCCGCGAGGCGACTACCTGGAAGAGCACCACCAGCGCCGTGTTGATGGTGAGGAAGAGCGGCACCACGAAGTTGGGCAGGTCGCTGCGGGTGACCAGCCACAGCGGAAGACCGACCACCAGGACGGCGCCGTGCATCGCCAGCAGGCCCGACGCGCCGACCACGGCCAGGAACGGCAGGTCACGCAGCGCGCCGAACCGCCGGCCGTTGTTCACCCTCGGTGGCGTCGGCGTGGCGGGGAGGCGCAGGACCAGCAGCCCGGACACGATGAACGTCACGGCGTTGCCGAGTGGCAGGAGTTGCAGCCAGCCCATGGACCCCGTGCCGATGAGGGCGACGGCCAGCAGCGATCCGGCCGAGAAGCCGATGTTGAACAGCGAGCGGAGCGCCGCCCGCGCCGGTACCCGGTCAGACTCGGACACGAGGTCCATGATGAGCGTGCTGAACGCCGGACCGCAGCCGTACTCGAGCGCGCCGATGAGGCTGATCAGCAGGAAGAAGAACCACACCGAGTCGACGAGCGGATACAGCAGGAAGCAGCCCGCCAGCGTGAACAGCAGCAGGGCCAGCAGGGGCCGGGCGCCCATCCGGTCGGCCACCTTGCCGAGCAGCACACTCGAACCGAAGCCGGCGAGACCGGCCAGGGACAGGCCGAGGCCCACCTGGGCCGCCGGCAACCCGGCCGACGTCACGAAGTAGACGGTGGCGCCGGCGAGGAAGAGGCCGTTGCCCATGCTGTCGACGAGATGGAGCACGCCGAGGGTACGGGCCGGCCCGCGCAGCGGCGCGTACGTGCTGCGGAGGAACCCGGTGATGGTCGCCATGGTGACTCACTCGTTCCGGAAAGGAGGATGATTCTTCGAGGTGACGACCGCCCCGGCGAGGCGGTCCCATGCCCAGTGCCGATCCAGCGCCGCACTGAGCGTCCGTGGCCCGACGCCACCGAGCCGCTCGGCGTAACGGGCCAACCAGGACGGTTCCAGCCCCGACCCCAGGACACCGGCGAGCACCGACGCCAGCCCGGAACGCGACGAGCACGCCAGCGCCATCGAGCCGATTGCGAAGGTGCGGGCCGTGTCGAGGGCCGCCGCGGACCCGGCGGCCGACAGCGCTTCGTACGCCTCGCGTACGAACCCCGTCGCCTCCCCGGCGCGTCCGCCGGGGACGTCGGCCTCGATGACCAGGGTGGCGGCGTCGGCCACCGGATCGAGCACGGCACGCGGCGCGTACGACAGGCCCTCGCGCTCCCGCAGGATCCTGGTCAGGCTGCTCGCGTAGTAGCCACCGAGCATCAGCGCCCCCAGTTGCAGGGCCGGGTAGTCCACGTGGTCGCGGGCCGGGCCGAGCGTTCCCAGCCGCAGCAGATCTCCGGCGGCCCGCGGGTTGCTGACCCGTCCGACGCGGGGTTCCGGACGACGTACGACCGCCGGGGCAGCACCGGAACCGACCGCCGTCGCGCCGACCGGCTCGAACGCGGACCGCACCACCGGGGCCACCACGTCCACGCCCGCGCCGCCGACGAGCACCACGGAGCAACGGGAAAGCTCGATGTCGCGCACCAGAGTGGCGGGCGTGCACACCGACAGGTCGGGGGCGAGATCCGCGCCCTCCTCCGCCAGTGGATGGCTGCCGTACACGGCCCGCAGGAAGGCGGTCCGGGCTGTCGTGAGGGGGTGCGTGGCGCCCGCCGCCACCCGTGCCCGTACGGTGTCGGCCGCCCGCCGCAGGTCCAGCTCGCCCAGCGCGGTGGCGGCCAGCGCGGTGCCGACCTGCCGCACCACCGTGTCCGCGTCCTCCCGCAGGGCCCGTGCCGAAACGATGATCCGGTCCGGCCGGGACTCGACGCGCAGGTCGGCGGTGCCGGCCAGGGTCTCGCCGAGTTGTCGGCGCAGAGCCTCGGCGACGGTCTGCACCCGCCCGGTGTGACCGGACTCCACGGGTACGGCGGGCAGCACCACACGTACCTCGGCCAGTTCGCCCGGGCGTGGGACGACGACGAGGCGACCGCCGGCCGATCCGAGCGGCACGGACTCGACGTGCGGTGGACGAAACTGGACCGGCGCCGTCACGGCGTCACCTCCGGACCGTCCGGCGCCAGCGCCGACGGAAGGCTCGTGATGCGCGCAGCCGGCGCCGAGGCCAGACCGTCCGCGACCGCCCGGACCGTGTCGGCGGGGACCGCGCGCAGCATGCCCGGCAGGGCGTCGTAGTAGCACGGGTCCCCGAACAGGTGGGTGCCGATGCAACTCCACGACGCGAGGCTGACCAGCGAGTCCAAGTCGGAGTGGATGGCGAGCGCCGCCTGGCGGGTCACCGCCGTCAGGGCGACGTCCAGCTCCGCCCCGACGCTGGCGACCTCGCGGAGCACCTGCCGGAACCGGTCCTGCACCTCGTGCCCGGACAGCTCCGCCGGATGGTTCGCCTGCGCGGCCACCATGCTCGGATGCCGCACGTCGAACGGGTTCCCGGTGCGGTTGACCCGCCACCGGAACCGCAGCCCGGACGCGCCGGTCAGCGGCAGTCCGGCTGGCGGGGCGTCGAGCAGTTCGGTCAGCGCCACGGTGGCCAGGTAATCCGGGCGCGACCGCGCCGGGTCGGCCGCGCGGAGCCCGATGGCGGTGCACGCGGTGGAGGCGGACGGGTCCCGCCGCACGGCCGTCCGGCTGCCCTCCAACGCCGGGTCGGCGGGCGGTACGACCGGCCGCCGTCCCGCGCGCGGCAGGTCACCGAAGACCTCCCGGGCCTCGGCGAGCACCGCCTCGGCATCGACGTCGCCCGCTATTCCGAGCCACGCGTTGGCCGGCTGGCAGTAGTCGTCTACGAACTCCTGGAGCTGCGCCGGGCCCACCTGCGCCAGGGCGTCCACGTCGCCGTAGCCGTTGTGGCCGTGCGCGAACGACGGGAACAGCAGCTCGGGCAGGCCGAACAGCACCAACCCGCCGTGTGGCCGCTGCAGGATGTTGCGCCGGATCTCCGCCTGCACCACGGCGACCTGCTCACCGACCCGCTCGGCGGTCAGTGTCGGGGCCGCCATCCGGTCACGTTCCAGGCGCAGGGCGACGCTGAGGCCCCCGGCCGGCACGACCTGGAGGTACTGCGTGTAGTCCAGTGACGTGCGGGCGTTCGTGGACCCGCCGAGCCGGGCGATGTCGTTCAGGTAACCGGCGCCTGCGGCGGAGAACCCGCTGAGCACGTGCTCGGCGAGGTGCGCCGCGCCGGGCACCGGTTCGTTGCGGAAACCGACGCCGTAGTGCAGGCAGGTGGCAGCAGCCTGGACGCCGGGCAACGGACGTACCAGGACGGTGAGGCCGTTGTCGAGCCGCTCGACGCGTACCGCTTCGGTAGTCGTGGTCATGCGGTCGACCCGCCCCGCGCGGGCCGGCGCAGGATCGAGTAGAGCACCTGGTCGTGCCACTCGCCCTGCCGCCACTGGCCGGACCGGATGATGCCCTCCCGCTCGAAGCCGGCCTTCTCCAGCGCGCGTTGCTCCGCGACGTTCGACACGTCGGTGAACGCCTGCACCCGCTCGGCGCGGGTGTGCAGGAACAGGTACTCCGCGAGTTGCCGCTGGGCCGCCGTACCGATCCCACGACCTCGGTACGCCGCACGCAACCCCGCCGCGATGGTCCAGCACGTGGACGTGGCGGGGCGGCCCCACGCGGCCGGGAACCACTCGACCCGGCCCGCCGTCACGCCGTCGGCCGCCACGCTCAGCACGCCACCGTCGGCGTCGAGCAGGCCGGTGTCCGCGAACCGGCGGCGCAGCCCGTGCGTCGGGGTGAAGCCGAACCACTGCCAGGGGCCGGTGCCGGTCTCCGTGGCGAACTCCACCTCGAACAGGTCCAGGTCGGCCTCGGTCACCGGACGCAACACGACGTCGGCGGGAGTCATGGGTTTCCTCCTGTGGCAAGGCGTTCCCGCAGTGGAGGGACGGGCAACGCGTCGGCGGCGTCGCAGATGTTCACCCATCCCGGGGGTGCGAGTCCACCCCGCAGGTCGCGATGCCCGGCCAGCCAGCCCTCGGCGAAGCGCACCAGCTCCCGGATGCCGACCTGGCGGCAGGTGGCGGCCCCGACGGTGGTCACCGTGACGGCCTCCGGGCACGCCCGTGTGAAGGCGTCGCCGAGGGCGTCGAAGTCTCCCTCCCACACCAGCAGCTCGTCCGCGGCGGCCCAGGACACCCCGCCGGGCGCCGGCACCGGCACCGGCCACCGGCCGCGACGTCGACCCGGGTAGGCGGTGCGGTACTCGGCGAGGTGCAGCGCCGTGCACGAATGCCACGACGTGCCGAGCATCAGGATCTTCGCCGCCGCATCCCAGAGCCGGCCGAGTGGCCCCGCGCTGGACAGCCGGTACGGCACTGGGTGGTGCGCGGTCAGGTCGGCGGCGAGAGCCCCGTTGGCCAGGAACGACGTGTGGGGATGATCGGAGCGTGCAGTGCCGGGCAGGCCACGGAAGCATTCCGGCACCGCCCCGATCGTGGCCGAAACGGGAGTGGCCGCCGCGTCGAACGCCGGCATCTCCCGGGATATCTCCAGGGGATCGGCGCCGTCGAGCCGTTCGGGACGCCACGACGCCGGGTGACTCAGCTGCGGCGTGAAGCCCGGCATGGCGATCGTGCCGGTCGGGCCGACGGCCGCCGCCAGCGCCTGGCACACGGTGATGGAGCCGCCCGCCACGAAACCGAACGCCGACAGCGACGAGTGCACCAGCACCGTGTCGCCGGCCTCGACCCCGAGCTCCACCAGGCCCGCGACAAGCTGCGAGCGGGTGACCGGCCTACCCACGGAACGCTCCGGCCAGGTCGCCGGCGGCCGGGGTGTGCCCGCCGTCGCCGTCGGGTGGCGTCTCGGCGGCGAGCGCCGAAAGAACCCAGTCGAACCACGCCCGCAGATTCCTCGGCCGTAGCAGCGGGTGCCCTTCCGTCGGGAAGATCGCCAGCTCGCTGCGGACCGCCCGGCGCAGCAACGAGCGGTGCAGCCGTACCGACTCGCTCGCGGGCACCAGATCGTCGGCGAGACCGTGGGAGACGAGCACACGGGTACCGGCGGGCACGCTGTCGTGCGGCAGGCTCTGCTCGTCGTACGCGGACCGGCGGGTGTCCGGATCGCCGTACTCGCGGATCCACTGCCAGCCGACGTCGCTGACCGACGCCGTCTGCCGCAGGTCCACCGGCGCGCCGTGCGTGACGACGAGCCGTGGCGCCAGTTCCGCCGCGGTGATCAGCGCCAGGTACCCGCCGAAGCTGCCGCCCATCACGGCCAGCGGAGCCGGTACGCCGGTGAGCCGCAGCACCGCCCGGACCTGCTCGACCGCGACGGCGCCAATGCCCGTACGCCACCTGCGCCATCCGGCGGCGATGCCGGCGTTGCCATATCCGAGCGACATGGGCGGCTCCAGCAACGCCACCTGGTAGCCGGCGGCCACCCACGGCCAGGGACTCCACCGCCACGCCCAGTCGGTCCAGCTCTTCAGCGGGCCGCCGTGGAACACCACGACCAGACCGGTGGGCGGCCGGTCGTCGGGCGTGCACAGCCAGCCACCGAAGTCGATCCCCGTGGCGGGGTCGGGCAGCGTCAGCCGGCGTAACCGGCCGGGTAGCGCCGGGCCCCCCGCCGGCTCCACGGTCTCCGTCGATCCGGCGGAGTCGATCGTCTGCACCGACGGCAGCGCGTCGAGTGCCGAGGTGAGGACCATCGTCCGGGAGCCGTGTGTCACGACGTCCAGCACGGAACCGGCCACCTGGACGGGCTCCCGGACGCCGGTGCGCAGGTCGTGGCGCAGCAGGCGGCGGTTCGGCCCGTCCTCGGCGGTGCAGAACAGGACGCCCTCTCCCGACCAGGCGCGCGGTTGCTGCCACAGGTCGTCGCCGCGATCGAGCGGGGTGCACCGCCAGTCCGTGTCGATGAGACAGGGGAACTGGACGGGGTGGTCGTCGCCGACGGGCACCGATGTGCCGAGGCAGGCCAGTGTCCGGCCCTCCGGCGACGCGACGAGGCCCGTCAGGTCGATGTCGGCCATCCTGAATTCGCGCACGACCGAGCCGGTGGCGTCGACCGTGATCAGGCCGAACCTGCGCCGGCCCTCGGGAAGGTCGTACGCCGTGCCGAGCACGAGGTCGTCGCCCAGCCACGCGGCCTCACCGGTCAGGTTCGCTCCTGCCGGCAACACCGGTACGAAGCTGCGCGGCTCGGTGCTCTGCGTGGGGTCGAGCCGCACGATCCGCCAGCCGCCCTCCGCGCGGCGGACACCGCCCAGTGAGGCGGACGAGTCGGCGAACCACACCACGTCCGCCCCGCCCAACGCCGCCGGTCGCCGGGACGACCACGCGCGTGTCTCCTGCACGAGGCAGGTCAGTCGGTCCGGTCCGGCGAGCAGGGCCACCACCCGGCCGTCGACCCGGTGCAGCGGACGCTCGACGGCGTCCGGGCCGCGCAGGCGGATCTCCGCGCCGGTGGCGTACGCGACGGACTCGGGACCGACCAGCGCGGCGACCGTGCCGCGTGCGGCCCAGACCGGTCCCCAGGCGCCGTCCGGGCCGCGACGGTGGCAGACCAGCGTCGGGTTGAGCCGGTCTGCGCGTGGGTCCGGCACGTCGACGCGGCTGATGAGAAGGTTCTCGCCGCAGGCCGGCAGTGCGGACAGCCGAGGCTCGCGCACCAGTTCCTCGAGGAACGTCGTCCTCGCCTCCTCGCTCACGACGCGACCGCGCTGGCGAGCGAGCCGACGAGGCGGGCGGAGAACGGTCGGGCGAGCCGCAGGGCCTCGTCCAGGTCGCGGAAGCCGCGTTCCAGTGCGCTCAACGTCAACTCCTGGGGGGTGGGTGCCGACCACAGTTCACCGAGCAGCTCCCGCCACTGCCGCGTACCGGAGCCGTCGCCGGCCAGTCGGGTGCACCAGTCCACGATCGTCCCGGGGGACCGGTCCGCTGTCGCTTCCGGTGGCAGGTCGGCGTAGACGCACCGCCCCGGCGGCAACCGGAACGTCCGCACCAGCGCACGGTCCTCGGCACTCCAGCCGACGGTGGCGGCCGTGGGGGCGCCGAAGCGGTTCGCGGCGGTTCGCGCGTCGATCCCGGCAGCGGCGAACATCGCGGTCGGCGTGATCGCGCCGTTGGTGTCGCGTACCACCCGGTGGACGTAGGCCCGGTGTCGTTGCGGGTAGCTCGTGTCGAACAGTTGGAGGCAGGCCAACGCCCGTCGACGGGTGACGGACGAGCCGGCCACCAGCGGGGTGCTGTCCAACGCCCACTCGGTCCCGTACGAGCTGGTCCACCGCGTCGACGTCGTCGCCTGCGTGAACGGGCCGGCCAGTGTGCGTACGGCGTCGAGCGCGTCCTGGCGTTTCACGTCCCCGCCGGCGGCGAGGTGCTCGAGCAGCGCGGCCATCTGTTCGCCGACGCCTTCTGCCGTCGCATCGGCACGCAGGGCGGCCGGGGATCGGGTCATGTAGTGCAGGCCCGCGGCGATCCGGAGCAGGCGGTCGCCGTGCTCGGGGGTGAGGCGACCAGAGGCTGTGAGGTCGCGTACGCCGAAGCGGACCGACACCAACGCGACGGTCAACTGCCGGTGGTCCTCCTCGGCCGAGTGCAGCACGGCGACGTCGGCGTCGGAGGTCAGCTCGCCGGTGCGGTACGCGGCGGCGACCCGCCCGAGCGGGGTCATCCCGCAGTCGGCCAGTTCCGCCGCGCGTAGCGCGCCCATGCTGGCGGCGCCGAACACGCGCACGCCGCAGGACAGCGTGGCCAGGATCTCCTTGTGGCGCAGCGGCGCGAAGTGCTGGTAGACGCCGTCGACGACGAGGGCGGCGTCGCCCGGTCCGAGCCCGAGGCGGAACAGGTCGCCGTGGCGGGCGGGCGGCAGGTACTCGCCGTCCAGCTGCGGTCTGGTGTCGGCGGGCAGGCTGGGCCCGACGAACACCACGCGGCGGCCCGTCACGGGCCCTTCCGACCGTCGGCCGCGGGTCGCGGCGCCTCCGGGGCGGGTGCCATGCCGGGGGCGAACACCTGCACGACGGCGGGGAACTCGACCCCGTCGGGGGTGAGGTCGACCGCGATCACCGGCCGGCCGGTTCGTTCGGTGACGGTCGCGGCGAGCCCGTCGAGCAGCCCGGCGACATCCGCCCCGTGCAGCGGGCGCGGATCGGGCACGGTCCAGGCACCGGCAGCGGCCCGCCGCTGGTGTCCGAGCGTCAGGGCGCCGTGGTAGACGGCGGCGGGGATGTCGTCGCGGGTGCCGCTGATGACCGACGCCCGGCTCTGGATCGCTTCGAGCACGGCGCGTTCGGCGGCGATCTCGGGATCGAGATGACATCCGGAGCCGCCGAAGAGCTGGGGCATCTCGGGCTGGGACAGGTAGCACACGCAGGTGGCAGTCCCGGGCAGGCTGGCGAGGAACTCCAGCTCGATGGTCGCGCCCGCGTCGCGGACCAGTTCGGCCAGCGCCGCCACCCGAGGGCCGACCGCAGCCGGTGCCGTCGACACCCGCGCGGACCGGGGGCCGACCCGGCTCAGCGCGTCACGTTCGACGAGTTCCAGCAGCCCGTGCAGGGCGGCCTCGACGTGGGTGTTGCCGCCGGCCAGACCATTGGTGGTGGTGACGAACAACGGCGGCTGCCACCGCTGTTCCGTCCATCCGCGCAGCCCGACCGCTGCGACGGGCACCCGGGCCGGATCGCCGGTCACCAGGTCGAGGCCGGCTGTCCACTCCAGCACGGTCGATTCGGCGGCCACCGAGACCGGGTGCAGCGGCAGGTCCTCGACGAGGTAGTTGCAGCCGATCTCCGCGGCCGTTCCGACCAGCGGATCGGCGCAGGCGAAGGTCTCGGCCGCAGCCACCTCGAGCGACTCCATGACGGCCGACACCCAGGCGGCGTCGTCCGTCAGTCCCTTACCGGCGCTGGCGACCAGGGTCGCGGCACCCGGCCGTAGGGCCGAGAACACCGGCACGCCGATGGTGTCGAGGCCGGTCAACTCGGCGACGCGGGTGATGCCCCACCGGGGGAGCAGCGGCGTCAGCCTGGCCCGCGTCCGGGCCACGGGATGCGTGCGGACGGTGCCGGCGGCAAGTGCCGCAGGCCCGCCACCCTTCAACCAGCTGCCGGCGAGCTGGGCCAGCGTCATCGTCACTTATGCAACCGTCGCAGCGTGACGGCGGCAGCGAGCTGCTGGTCCGGGTCGGCCTCGCCCAGGAACTCGTCGACGAGCTTCCTCAGCTGCTCGACCTTCTCCGGCAGCGGCATCGCGTGATGCCGCTCGGACAGCGCCGTGAACCGCTCGTCGACCAGCAGGCTCGCCAGGTAGACGTTCGCCAGGTCCACGGCCGTCGGCTCCTCGATGGTGACGGCGATGTGGATCGAGTTGACGTCCGTGGAGGTGGCGTAGTGCGGGCAGCCGTGCGGCATGTAGAGCACGTCACCCGGACGCAGGGTGGTCTCCATCCGCAGGTCGGGCCGGATCTCACCCTCGTGTAGGGCCGAGTCGCTGACGGCCGTCTCGTCGATCCTCCCGATGACCCAGTCCTTGGTGCCGGCCACCTGGAGGACGAAGACGTGCGCCCCGTCCATGTGGGCGTCCATGGCCGTCTTGCGTGGCGGACTGAGGAAGACGAACGACTCCAGGCCGCCACGGAAGTGCGGCTGCATGCCCTGCACCAGGGCACGGATCCGTGGGTGCCAGTGCTCGGCCTGGTTGAACTTGAACGTGCCGCCGGCGGCGAAGTCCCGCCTGATCTGCTCGGGCTTCACGTACCCGGCCAGTTCGTGACCGACGACGGAGCGCGTCTGCGTCATGTCGCTGATCGCGGTACGCACGCCCTCGTTGAACATCGTGAAGTACGGCCGGCTCAACAGCCCGCACTCCAGTTCCTCCCACATCTCCTCCTCGGAGATCAGCGTGGAGAGATCGCTGTGCGCGGGCAGGACGACGGGCTGGACCCCCCAGTGCTGCGCGAAGAACCGGGCGGGGTCACCGACCAGGTCGTCCAGGGTGGTCGGGACGACACCGGTCACCTCGGCTGCCGGCCCCTGGGCTGTCACCGTCATGGATTCACCGCTTCCTCATCGCTGCGAGCGCCAGGCCGACCCATTCGTCCGACGCGAGGTCTTGCGCTTCGTTCCGCAGAGCCGTCCGTACCTCGCGGGTCTTGCTCTCCAGCGACCGGGCGTGGTGGCGGTGCACCAGGTCGGTGCGGGCGGTCGTGAACCGCTGCACGAGCGCCTCGACGAGGTCTTCCGGTGACGGCTCGGTCAGGGTGAAGGTGAGGTGCATCGACTCGCCGCCCGAGGCGACCGCGTCGTGCGGCCAGCCGTGCGGAAGGTAGAGCACGTCGCCCGGTTCGAGGACGAACGTGTGCGACGGCTTGGACGCGTCGACGTCGAGACCTGCCGTGCTGGCGACCTGGCCAGGCTCCGCGTACAGGTGCCACTCCTTGCGGCCCACCAGTTGGATGGCGATGACGTGGGCGGCGTCGCGGTGCGGGAGCATGCCACGCTGCTCGGCGGGGGTCCAGAAGACGTACGACTGCACGGCCGCGGACGTGACGGTTTCCAGCGCGTCGCGCAGGGCCCGGGTCGGGCGGTGCCAGTCCGCCAGTTGGTTGAGCTTCAGGGAGGCGCCGTCGGCCATCAGCCGGCGGATGGCTGCGGGTTCGGGGAAGCCGTCACGCTTGTGGCCGATGACGTCGCGTCGGCTGGTGTACGTGTGGACGGGCGGCTGTTCGCCGTGGCGCAGCAACGTGAAGTAGGGCCACCGGAGGAGACTGGCGTCGAGGCGCGCGTTGATCTCCTCGAGGCCGATGTAGGTGGTGGGGTCCGTCGCCCCCCGCCAGATGACGTGGTCCCGACCCCAGCGAGAGCCCATGAAGTCGTCGTCGAGCAGGGGAACGAGACGGTCAGATTCACTCATTCGAGGAACTCATCCATTCTGGAGCCGAAGATCGAGGGTCGGGGTGACCGGCCCGACCTCACGAGGCCGGACCGGTCACCCCTCAGGGCTCGCCGATCAGGCCTCGTTGATCTGGCTGAGCACCATCATCGGAGCGTCGAACGCGTCCTCGGACGCCTGCTCGGCGACGCGGGCCGGGCTGACCTGGCCCTCGCCACCGAGGCGGGCCTCGGTCGGAGCGGCGACCAGCTCGGTCTCGTTGAGTGCGTGCAGAACATCGCGGAGCGCCATGGGCGTTCCCCCTTCATTCGGACTGCCGGTCGGCAGTGGCGGGAATGTTACTGCGAGCAATTTGCGCGAGCAAGAGCGTCGATGGAAGTTACCTGCCGGCAACAACCGTTCCATAAGGGTTCGCGTCGTCGCGGTCGTGAACGGATCGGGCTTGCTCCCCCGCAGGCGGCGGGGGTGGAGAAGGGTAGTTGCGTCGGGATCGACGTCTCCACCAGCGGAAACCGTTCGGTGGAACGGTCAGGGGTGTCACAGGGGGCATAGGGGTGTGCCCGGGGCCGCGGTGGAGACGCAGGACCAGATTTCATTGGCGTCAATCGACCGGTGAGAAGAGGGCGATTGTCGGCACGTCCAACAAATTGACTTCTTTCGGTCGCCGGGCCGGCTCCTCATAATCCACTCGGCGGCCAGCCCGACGTATTTCCCGACCAGCCAGCCAGCCAGCCGAGAACGAGGACTGGGTGCGGCGGGTTGCCGAGGAGCACCGGCAGCTCATCAGCCGCTGGTTCTACGACTGCCCGTTGGAGCTGCACGCCTGTCTGGCCGACATGTACGTGTCGGACGAGCGGTTCACCGCGTACTTCGAGACGATCAGGCCGGGGATGGCCGCGTACCTGGGTGAGGCCATCCACGCCAACGCCATCACCCGCGCCTGACGCGCGGCCGTACCCGGAGGTCAGCAGTGTTCATCGTCGCCGGCAGTCTCTACGTCGACCCGGAACAGCGGGACGCCTACCTGGCCGACTGCGTGGAGGTCGTCCGGGAGGCGCGGTCCGCGCCGGGCTGCGTCGACTTCGCGATCGGCGCGGACCTGGTCGAGCCGGGGCGGATCAACGTCTACGAGCGCTGGGAGTCCGAGGAGCAGCTGCTCGACTTCCGGGGCTCCGGCCCTTCGACGGAACAGGCGGTGGCGATCCGCGGCGCGGAGGTGCACCGCTACCTCATCTCCGGGGTCGAGGCCCCCTGACGGGGCCGGGCGTCACGGCGTCCGGCCCGCCCCGGCGGGGGCGACCAGGTGGTCGTAGACGGTGCGGGCGAGGCGACGGACCACCTCGTCGCCGGTGGCGATCGGGCCGGAGGTGAGGAACGCGACCGCGACCTCGGAGCCGGGGATCAGGTAGTAGCCCACGTCGTGGGAGGCGTCCGGCAGGTCGCCGGTCTTGTGGGCGACCGGCACGCCGGGCGGCAGCGCGGCGGGGATCTTGGTGTTCAGGGTCTGCCGCCGCATGAAGCCGACCAGCAGGTCCCGGGAGGCGGGGGCGAGGATCTGCGCGTCCCAGACCGCGCCCAGCAGCGAGACGACGTCGTCCGGGCTGGTGTAGTTCTCCTCGCCGCGCCGGGCGGCGTCCTCATCGAGGAACTTGCGGCCCAGGAGGGTCTGCCACTGGTTCATCGAGTCGGCGAGCGCGTTGACGGGCCCGAACCCGCGCAGGTAATTGATCAGCACGTTCGCGGCCGTGTTGTCGCTGTAGACGATCGTGTACTCGGCGAGCCGACGCAGGCTCACCACCTGCGGGAACGTCTCGTGCTGGAGCTCGCCCGTGCCGTCGACCACGTCGGCCGGGGTGACCAGCACGCCCTCGTCCAGCGACACCTGGCCGCAGTCGACCCGACGCAGCAGCTCCACGAGGATCCACAGCTTGATCACGCTGGCCGCCTTGGGGCGGAACGTGCCGTCGACCGCGATCTGCTGGTCGCCGAACCGGCCGGAGAGGTCGCGGACGGTGACGCCGGCCGGGTTGGTGCCGGCCGAGGCGTCCACCACCTGCCGGAGCCGGTCGGTCAGCGGCAGCAGGCGGCGGCCGGCGACCGGATCGGTGGGCGGCGGGGGCTCGGTGACCACCGGGCCGGTCCGCCGCTGCGGCCGGGCGCCGGGGCGGAGCACCTCCAGGGCGCCCCACCGCCGGCCGACCAACGGGACGTCGTAGGCGTACGCCGTGCCGTCGACGACCAGCGTGCCGCGCGCGGCCCGGCCGGTGATCCGCATGTCCGGGTCGGACGCCCGGCCGGTGTCGCCGTCGCAGGCCCGGTAGCGCACCGTACGCGTGCGGGTGTCCACCGAGAAGACCCCGCCGGGGAAGGCCAGCCACGCCGCCGAGGCGGCCGGGGGCCGCTCGGGCCCGGGCCCCGGTCCGCCGCCGTCCGCCGCCGCGGGGTCCGCCGCCAGCGTCAGCGCCGTGACGACCGCCAGCGGTACGCGGACAGCCGTCCACCGGGAAGACGAACGCCTCTTGTCTGCTTTGCTCACATTTGCACGATATGGACGCGGGCGTCGCGGGTGTGGACGCCCCCGGCGGCGTCACCCGTCCGGGCGGCCCTACCGTGTCGGCGGCGCCGGTGCTGGCGGCAGGTCCCGGAGCGGGGCGGCGCGATGCTGGCGGCAGGTCCCGGAGCGGGGCGGCGCGGTGCTGGCGGCAGGTCCCGGGGCGAGGGGTGGCCTACCGCTTCGGTGGGGCCGGGGCCGGCGCCGGCGACAGGCCCGGGGCGAGGCGGCGCAGCGAGGTGAACGTGGGGACCAGCGCGTCGTAGAGCCCGGCGAAGAGCGGCAGCAGGGCGGCGTAGGTGGCGGCGGCGGCCGGATCCGGGCGTGCCGTCTCCTCGATGTGCACCAGGTGGGCGGCGACCTCGATGGAGGGGATCAGCCCCAGCGCCTCCATGCCGAGCAGCGCCGCGCCGAAGCCGGAGCCCTCCCGCGTGGCGGGGAAGTGCACCGGCATGCCGAGCACGTCGGCCAGCATCTGCCGCCACAGCGGGCTGCGCGCGAAGCCGCCGCTGGCGCGAATCTCCCGGACCTCGTTGCCGGCGGCCCGCACCGAGGCCAGCACCAGCGCCAACTGCTGGCAGACGCCCTCCAGCGCGGCCCGCACCAGGTGCGCCCGGCGGTGCCCGTGGGTCAGCCCCACGTACGCGCCGCGCGGCAGCGCGCTCCAGTGCGGGGCGCGCTCGCTGAGCAGGTACGGCAGCATGATCAGACCGCCGGAGCCGACCGGCGCCAGCGCGGCCTGCGCCAGCAGCTCCTCCTCGGCGTCCTCGCCCAGCTCCGGGGCGAGCGCGTCGCCGGTCCACTCCAGCACGACGCCGCCGTTGTTGATCGCCCCGCCGACCACCCAGCGTTGCTCGGTCAGCGCGTAGCAGAACACCCCGCCGAGCGGGTCGACGCCGGGGCGCTCCACCATCACCCGCATCGCGCCGCTGGTGCCGATCGTGCACGCCATCACGCCCGGGGCGACCGCGCCGAGCCCGAGGTTGGCCAGCGGGCCGTCCCCGGCGCCGACGACCACCTTCGTGTCCCGGGGCAGCCCGGTCGCCGCGGCAGCCTCGGCGGTGAGGCCGGGCAGCACGGTGGTGGTGGGGACCAGCTCCGGCAACTGCTCCGCGCTGATCCCGGCGATGCCGAGCGCCTCCTCGTCCCAGGAGAGCTGGTGCATGTCCATCAGCCCGGTGGCGGAGGCGACCGAGTGGTCGGTCACCAGCGCGTCGCACAGCCGCAGCAGCACCCAGTCCTTGATGCCCACCCAGTACGCCGCCCGCCCGAACAGCACCGGCTCCTGCTCGGCGAACCAGAGCAGCTTGGGCAGCGGCGCCATCGGATGGACCGGGGTGCCGGTGCGGCGGTGCAGCGCCAGCCCGGACGGGACCGCCCGCAGCCGCTCGGCCTGCCGGCTGGCCCGCGAGTCGGCCCAGGTGACCGACGGGGTGAGCGGGCGGCCGTCCGCGTCCAGGCCGATCAGGCTGTGCATCGCCGTGCTGAAGGAGAGCCCGGCGACCGGCCGGTCCAGCTCCGCCACGACCACGCGCAACGACTCCAGCACCGCCGCGTGGATGTGCCGCGCGTCCTGCTCCGCGTAGCCGGGGAAGGGTTCGTCGAGGGGGTAGCCGGCCGAGTGGTGGGCGAGCTGGGCGCCGTCCAGGTCGTACGCGACCGCCTTGGTGCTGGTGGTGCCGATGTCGACGCCGATCACCACCGGGCGGAGCGGGTCACCCACCGGTCCCACCCCCTCGTCGGCCCTGGCTGCCGCCGACGTTACCCAGCGTCCGGGTGGTCCGTAGGGGGAACAACCCGGTTTCCCGGTCGGGTCTTCCTCGGCACGCCCGCGCCCGGCGAGAATGCCGGTCGTGTGAACTTCTCACACGTCCACCGGACGGCGTCCCGCCGGCCGCCGCGCGACACCACGACGGCGGCTACTCGGCGGAGATCCGCCGGGCGTCGTACGGCGTCCCGCACATCACCGCCCGCACCTTCGCCAGCCTCGGCTTCGGCGTCGGCCACGTCCAGGCCGAGGACAACATCTGCGTCATCGCGGAGAAGGCCGTCACGGTCAACGCCGAGCGGTCCCGCTGCTTCGGAGCGGCGAGCCCCCACAACGCGACAAACAACCGGGCCTTCGACGGCTGGCTCGAGATGGGCCGGGCGAAGACGATCCGCGAGCTGAAGCAGGTCCTCGACCGGCACCAGTTCCTGCCCTGGGTGAACGTGATCGCCGCCGACGCCCGTGGCGAGGCGCTCTACGCCGACCACTCGGTGGTGCCCCGGGTCACCGACGAGCTGGCCGCCGCCTGCATCCCCGCGCCATTCCAGCCGCTCTACGCCACCAGTGGCCAGGCCGTCCTCGACGGCTCCCGGTCGGCCTGCGCGCTGGGCCGCGACCGCGACGCGGCGGTGCCCGGCATCCTCGGCCCGGCCAACCTGCCGATCCGGTTCCGCGCCGACTACGTGACCAACTCCAACGACAGCCACTGGCTGGCCAACCCGGAGGCGCCGCTGGAGGGCTTCCCGCGCATCGTCGGCAACGAGCGCACCGAGCGCAGCCTGCGTACCCGGCTCGGCGTGGAGCAGGTGCGGGAGCGGCTCGCCGGCACCGACGGGCTGCCCGGGCGGGGCTACACCACGTCCCGGCTCTGGCAGACGGTCTTCGGCAACCGCGCGTACGGCGGCGAACTGCTGCGCGCCGACCTGGTGGCGCTCTGCGCCGCGCAGCCCACCGCGACCGCCTCCGACGGGACCACTGTCGACCTGCGGGGGGCCTGCGCGGCGCTGAAGGGCTGGGACCTGCGGGTCGACCTGGACAGCCGGGCGCGCACCTGTTCACCGAGTTCGCCGACGCCGTCCGCAAGCTCGCCGGCATCCCGCCCGACGCGCGCCTGGGCGACGTCCAGACCGAGCCGCGCGGCGACCGGCGCATCCCGATCCACGGCGGACGCGCCGAGGCCGGCGTGTTCAACATGATCATCGGTTCGTTGGCACCGGGCGTCGGCTACCCGAAGGTGGTGCACGGTTCGCCCTTCGTGATGGCCGTCGAGCTGGGCCGTAACGGCCCCTCGGGGCGGCAGATCCTCACCTACTCCCGGTCGAGCAACCGCACTCGCCCTGGTACGGCGACCAGACCCGGCTCTACTCGGGCAGGGGCTGGGACACCATCAAGTACACGGAGGCGCAGATCAAGGCCGACCCGAACCTGCGCACCTACCGGGTGGGGGAGGGCCGCCGCCACTGACCCGCGATCGTCGCTCGGCCCGACGGAATCCACCTATCGCCCGTTTTCGCCCGTCGTTCGGCCATTTTGCCCGTTGCGGCGTGTCCCCGTCGGCCGTTGTCACCGTTGACAGCTGTGACACCCCGGTTGGTGGCCTGCGCGGCGAAGGAGTCGGCGTGGCAAGGACTGATTCGACGGGTTCCACATGGCGGTACCGGTGGGTGCACCGGCAGAACGAACGGCGGCGGCGGGAGTTCCGCAGCGCCGACAAGGCATGGCGACGACGCGACGACGAACTGCGCCGCCTGCGTACCCTCGCCGAGGAGTTCCAGGGCTCGGCCGCGGCGGGCGCCGGCCTGGCGCTGGAGCTCGCGCCCGACGAGGTGGTGTTCTGGGTGCTGCCGGCCGCGCAGCTGGTGGAGGTACGACACACCACCGTGCTGCCCGCGCCCGACCTGACGGTCGCCCCGGCGGCCGCGCCGCCGCGGCCCCGCAGGCCGGACGGCGTCCGGGTCGCCGACGCCGGCATGGCGGTGATCACCAACCGCCGGCTGGTGCTGCTTGGCGGTCGCGGCCGGCGCGACTGGGCGTACGGGAGGATGACCGGCCTGGCCCACGACCCGCACGCGCCGGTCACCTTCATGCAGGTGCTGGACCGGCGGCGCACCTCCGGCCTGATGCTCCCGGCGGACGTCGCCGCCGACTTCCGGTTCAAGCTGACCCTGGCCTTCGCCGACGCCATCGAGCAGCGCGGCGCGGTGCTCGACCAGCTCGACGAGGCGATCGCCGAGCACGCGCAGCTCAAGCCGTTCCGGCCGCAGATCGCGACCCCGGCGCAGGCCCAGCCCTTCGCGTTCGTGCCCGGCGGCCGGCGCACCGTGGCCGTCGCCGCCGGCATCGCCCTGCTGGTGCCCGCCGCCCTGCTGGACACCGATCCCGCCGACCGGACCGGCTCGGAGGTCGCCGTCGCCGCGACCCCCGCGCCGACCTTCGTCGCCCCGCCGGTCGCTCTCCCGGCCGCGCAGGCGAAGGCGCCGCCCGCCGCGTCGAAGCCGCGACGTGGCACCACCGCACCCACGCCGACGCCCGCCCGCGAGCGGCTCTGCGGCGCCCCGGCCAACCCGATGGGGTACGACTTCTGCGGCGGCGAGCGCATCCGCAGGCCGGCCGTCGAGGTCTGCGACTGGTTCGACTGCGTACCCGAGTTCTGGGCCGGCCGGGGCCACCTGGTGCAGTGCGACGACGGCTCGGTCAGCCTCACCGGCGGGCGGCGCGACGCCTGCGCCGGCCACGACGGCGTGCGCCGCACGGTCTGGCGCTGACCGGCTCGGCGGGTGTCCGCACCCGGCTCCGCGGCACCCCTCGGCTCCGCGGCACTCCTTAACTCCGCGGCACTCCTTAACTCCGCGGCACTCCCGGTCGGGCGAGGGCTGACGTGCGCCATGCTGTCGAGCTGATGTCGTAGACGATTCACCGCCCTCTGGTGGCACAGCGGGCCGGACACCACCACGTGATGTCACAGCCGACTCAGCTCGACAGCGTCGTACGGGCCCTTCGCTGGCGCACCGACTCGGCGCTGTCCACCGAGCCGGCCACCACCGAGGCGATGGAACGCCATCCGAGAGATTCGGGGTGGCGCGCAAGTCGGATGATGTTCCCTGTGATCTACCTGAAGAGCGACCAGCGTCGCAAGAAGAAGAGCCGTTTCGACAACTGCGACGCCTGCAACTGCGACATCCCCTGCTGCGACCTGGGGCTCTTCTCCACCCTGCTGACCCTGGGCGCGCTGGGCGCCCGGCTCGTGTCGCCCGGCCGGGCCCCGGCACCGCCGACCGTCGCCGCCGGGCGGGCGCCGCTGGTGGACCGGGCCGGGCGGGCCGCGATCCTGGGCTACCGGCGCTGGCTGTCGCACCGCTGGCCGGGGCAGTGCCGCTTCACCCCGACGTGCAGCGCGTACGGGCTCGCCGCCGTGGAGCGCCACGGGCTGGCCGTCGGCGGTCGGATGGCGGCCGACCGGGTGCGCCGCTGCCGGCCCGACGTGCCGTGCGGCACCCACGACCCGGTGCGCTGACCGGGGCGCCCAGCGCCCGGACCGCTCTTCGCCGGGCGTCCTGAGCTGCGGGGATGCCCCCATCACGCGCCTCGGGATCGGTCATGATGACAGGATGGAGATCCGCTCCGACGACGGTGCCCGGGTGAGGATCCGGCCGGTGGGCTACCAGCCCGGGGTCGAGCCACCGGACGACCCGGACGACCCGGACGAGGCGGCGGACTGGGACGACTGGCTGCTCGTCGAGACCGACGCCCGCACCGCCGACGGGCAGGCCTGGTCGCACCTCGAACCCTGCCTGACGGTGGCCGAGGCGTACGCGCTGGCGGGCTGGCTGCGGCAGCAGGCGGAGACGACCAGTGACCCGGCGGAGCCCTCGGCGGTGGCCCGCTTCACCGAGCCGAACCTGGCCTTCCGCGCCCGGGTGCTGCGCCGGCGCCGGCTGGCGCTGACCGTCGAGTTCTCGTACGAGTCGCTGCCGCCCTGGATGCGGCGGCAGCCGCTCAGCGCGGTCTACCCGTTGACGCTCACCGTCTCCGCCGACGCCCTCTCCACGGCCGCCGAGCAGTGGGCGCGCGAAGCCGACGCGTACCCCCGCCGCATCGCCTCCTGACCGCTCAGCCCGGTGGGGTGAGGTCGGGGACGGTGAGTGAGCCGTCCGGGCCGAGGGGGAAGCCCGGGTTCCAGGCGATCTCCCAGACGTGCCCGTCGGGGTCGGCGAAGCAGCCGGCGTAGCCGCCGTAGAAGGTCTCGCGTGCCGGCACGGTCACCTCCGCCCCGGCGTCGGCCGCCGCCGTCAACAACTCGTCGACCTCGCCCCGGGAGCGGACGTTCTGCGCCAGCGTCATCCCGCCGAACCCGCCCGCCTCCCGGTCGGGCACGCCCGCGTCGGCGGCCAGCTTCTCCCGGCTCCACAACACCAGGGCCAGGCCGCCCGCCTGGAAGAAGACGGTCTCCTCGACCTCCTGGCCGCGCCAGCCGAGCCGCTCGTAGAAGGCGCGTGCCCGGGCCACGTCGGCGACGCCGAGCGTCACGAGGCTGATCCGCTGTTCCATCACCCGACGACCCTCCACGTACGACCCGGCACCGTCCACCGCCACCGTAGCGGCGAACCGCCGGCCGTTCCGGCTCCGGTGGCTCAGCCCCGTCCCGTCATCCGGTCGGCGAGGCGGCGCAGGGCGGGGGCGGCGGCGAGCAGCGTCTCGCGGTCCGGGGCGTCCAGCTCGGCCAGCGCGGCGCCGAGCAGGTCGCGCCGGTGCCGCCCGTACGCGGCCATCCGCTCCCGCGCCGCGTCGGTCAGCTCCAGCCGGATCGTGCGCCGGTCGGCCGGGTCCCGCTCCCGGTGCAGCAGCCCGGCGGTGGTCAGCTCGCCGACGAGGGTGCTGACCGTGTTCGGCGCGGTGCCCAGCCGCTCGGCGGCCTCGCGGACGCCGATTCCCGGGCGCCGCTGCACCAGCCGCAGCACCTCCACCTGGGCGTCCGGCAGGGCGGTGCGGCCGACCCGCTGGGTGGCCGTCCGGCGCAGCATCCGGTGCAGGTCACCGAGGGCTCCGCCGAGCTGGTCGACCGTCTCGTCCGTCACAGTCAGGCCTTCCGACGCCGAAATAGCTCTGTAGTCAGAGCTATCGTATCCGGGCCGAGCCATCAGTGAGGGGACCGCCATGCCGTACGCCACCGCGCCGCCCGTCCGACCGGACGAGCGCGTCGCCGCGCCCACCGGGCGGGCCGCCGTCGTGCTGCTGGTGCTGCTCGGCACGCTCACCGCGTTCGGGCCGCTCTCCCTGGACACCTACCTGCCGGCGTTCCCGGAGATGACCCGCGACCTGTCCGCCAGCCAGGCGCAGATCCAGCTCTCGCTGACCACCTGCCTCGTCGGCATGGCCCTCGGCCAGCTCGTCACCGGCCCGCTCAGCGACCGCTTCGGGCGGCGCCGGCCCGTGCTGGTGGGCGTCGCCGCGTACACCCTGCTGTCGTTGGTGTGCGCGGCCGTGCCGTCGGCCGAGACCCTGGCCGCCGCGCGGCTCGCGCAGGGCTTCGCCGGCGGCATGGGCGTCGTGGTGGCCCGCGCCGTCGTGCGCGACCTCTACGCCGGCCGCGAGGCCGCGAAGTACTTCTCCCGCCTCACCCTGGTCTTCGGCGTCGCCCCGATGGCCGCGCCCGCCTTCGGCAGCCTGGTGCTGCGCTTCGGGGACTGGCGTACCGTCTTCGTCGCCCTCGCGGTGATCGGCGCGCTGCTCGCCGCCGCCGTCGCGTGGCGGCTGCCGGAGACGCTGCCCGCCGCGCGGCGCAGCACCGGCGGCCTCGCCGCCACGGCCGCCGCCGGCCGCTCACTCTTCACCGACCGGATCTTCCTCGGGTACGCGCTGGCGCAGGGCCTCGCCTTCGCCGCGCTCTTCGCCTACATCTCCGGGTCGTCCTTCGTCTTCCAGGACGTCTTCGGCGTCTCGGCCGGCGCGTTCAGCCTCATCTTCGGCGTCAACGCGCTCGCCCTGGTCGCCGCCGGCCAGCTCAACGCCCGCCTGCTGGACCGCTTCGCGCCCCGCACCCTGCTGCTGCGCCCGCTGGGCGTGGGGCTGCTGGCCGCCGCCGTCCTGCTCGCCGGCGCGCTGCTCGGCAGCCTGCCGCTGGTGGCGGTGGCGCTCTTCGTCTTCATGGGATCCCTCGGCATGGTGATGCCGAACGGCACCGCGCTCGCCCTGGACCGGCACCCCGCCCACGCCGGTACGGCCGCCGCACTGCTCGGCACCATCCAGTCGCTGGTGGGGGCGATGGCCGCGCCGCTGGTCGGGCTGGGCGGCGAGGGCAGCGCCATGCCGATGGCCGTGGTGCTCGCCGGGGCGGCGGCCGCCTCCCTCGCCGTCGTAGGCACCCTGGCCCGCACCCGTCGGCCCTGACCGGCGGCAGCCTTCCACGTTTCTTACACGGTGCTTCCACGGCCCCCCGCGATCGTTGACGGCAACGCGGGACGGTTGCGCGGCGACGCACCTGTTCCGATCCACGGACAGCGGCTGGACCGTGGCGGCCCGGGCAGGATCGTCCACCTGGACGAGCACCGGCACCGACGCCACCCAACGGGGGCCAGCCGCTGGACAGGACAACAGGGAGGTGCCGATCTCATGTTCGTCGAATCCGCTGGCGCGTCGGGTCGAAAAGGTGGGGGGCGGATGAGCAGAAGTGCGGGCATCCGCGGCCTCGCCATGGCGGTCGCCGCGACGACCGCGCTGTCCCTGCCGATCAACCCGGCCCACGCGGCCGACCCCACGGGGAAGGCTCCGGCAGCCGCCGCGGCGGCGATCCCCATCGCCGCCTCCGAAGTGCGCAACTACGCCTGGTTCAACCAGAAGACCGACAGCGACATGCACGGCGGGCTCGTCGGTCACGTCAGCCGGCTCGTCAACGCCGCCCCGTCCGGGGCGACGCTCTCCCTGACCCTCTACTTCTTCAACCGGCAGGAGATCGTCGACGCCCTGCGCGGCGCCGCCGCCCGGGGCGTACGGGTGCGGATCGTCATCAACGGCAGCCAGGTCGGGACGCCCCATTACGCGGCGCTCAAGGCGATCCCCAACGTCCGGCTCGTGACGTGCGGCCAGCGGCGCTCCGACGGGCAGTCGACCCGTGGCTGCGTGACCAAGCGTACGGAGGCGACGCCGCTGCACAATCCGCCGCTGCTGCACGACAAGTTCATGACCATCTCCAGCGTGCGACTGGCGGGTGGCGGGACGGCGCGCAACGTCCTCTACGTCTCCTCGGCGAACCTCGACCACTACCGGGCCTACGAGAACGCCATCACCATCAGCCACGCCGGCCTTTACGGCACCTACCTCGACTACTTCAACGACCTCATGCGGTACGGCACCTCCGGCCGGAACAACCCCAACTACGGCCGGACCACGACGGTCGGCGCACACCGCGTCTACACCTTCCCCCGCAGGGAGGCCGCCGGGAGCACGCCGGGCAGCGCGAGCAATGACCCGATCGCCAGCCTGTTGAGGTCGACCAACTGCTCCGGAGGGACCCGCATCGACCTGGCGAACTTCCGGATCCAACGGACCGCCGTGGTCAAGGAGCTGAAGGCCGCGCGGAGCCGGGGCTGCCAGGTCCGGATCGTCACCGGCGCCAAGTCGGGCCGACCGCACGACGCCGGCCCGCCGATGAAGGCACTGGTGGAGCTCGCCCGCGCGATGCCGGTGCACCTCTGCGGCTACACCGAGGCCGGTGGCGTCCCGATGCACGAGAAGTTCATGATCATCCGTCGGGGCGGCCAGTCCACGCTCTACACGGGCAGCCACAACCTCACCTACCGGGCGCTGCGGCAGAACGACGAGAACATCCTGGCGCTGCGCAACCACCCGCTCGCCGCCCCGTTCCAACAGCGCTTCGAGCAGCACCACAGCACCTGCCTGCCATACCAGCCGCCGGCGGGCGCCACCGCCGACGTCGAGGACGCCGGCTGAGCACACCGCGACCCTGGGGGCCGGCCCGACACCGGGCCGGCCCTCCGGACGCTCACGGCGGGGCCGTCTCCGCCAGCAGCGCGCGGACCTGCCCGGCGTCCGGGTGGTCGAGGCCGGTGAAGATGTCCAATGCCTGCCGCCACGACTCCCGGGCCGCGCCGAGGTCGCCCCCGCCGCGCTGGGCCTCGCCCAGGTTGCGCAGGGTGAACGCCTCGTTCATCCGGTCGCCGAGCCTCTGGTAGAGCCCCAGGGCCCGCTGGTAGCAGGCCAGCGCCTCGCCCAGATCGACCTCGCGGTAGGCGTACCCGAGGCTGTCCAGGGCCCCCGCCATGCCGACCGGGTCGCCGAGACCCTCGAGCAGCGCCAACGAGCGGCGGCAGTGGTCGATGGCCTGCCCGTGGTCGCCGAGCAGCGCGTGACACCAGCCCACCGAGTTGTGCGTGTTCGCCACCCCCCGCTCGTGACCGGCGCGCCGGAACAGCTCCAGCGCCCGCAGGTCGTAGCGCAGCGCATCGGAGATGTCGCCCCGCTGCTCACACAGCCAGCCGAGACTTCGGCAGGTGAACCCCTGCCCCACCAGGTCATCGAGCCGACCGAACAGCTCCAGCGCCTGCCCGTAATGCGCCCGCGCCGCCTCGAAGTCGCGCAACCGCACGTGGGCGCCGCCCAGGATCCGGTACGCCTCCGCCTCGGCCGCCTGGTCGCCCTGCCGCCGCGCGGCGGCCACCGAGGATTCCCCGACCCGCACCCAGTCCAGCCAGTGACCCCGGCGGGCGAAGAAGTTGGTCGTGGCCCAGGCGAGCCGCCACACGTGCCCGTCCAGGCCGGAACGCTCGGCCCGGTCCAGCGCCGCGAGCAGCACCTGATGCTCGGCCGTGAACCACCCCAGGGCCGCCTCCCGGTCCGCGAACACCTCCGGGCACACGCCTTCGACGGCCACGGGCGGTTCCAACGGATCCCGGTGCGGCCAGAGCAGCCGGTCGGCGCCCACCGCCGTGTGCAGGCAGTGGTCCAGCACCCGACGCAGCGCCGAGAGCCCCTCACCGTCGCCGGCCGGAATCAGCTCGTCGGCGTACGCGCGCAGCAGGTCGTGCAGCGCGTACCGGCCCGGGACGTGCTCGACGAGCAGGTGCGCCGCCGCCAGGTCCCGCACCGCCACCCGCACCCGCTCGACGGGCGACGCGGCGAGGCTGGCCGCCGCCTCGACCGTGACGTCCGGGCCGGGATGCAACGCCAGCAGCCGGAAGAGCCGGGCCGACGCCGCCGGCAGGGCGTGGTACGACCAGGAGAAGACTGCCCGGACGTCCGTGTCGCCGATGGCGAACGCGTCGAGGCCACCACCGCCCGTACGCAGCTCCCCGGCGAGCGCGCGCAGGGTGAACTCGGGATGGTTCGCCGCGCGGGCCGCCACGATGGCCAACGCCAGCGGTAGGCGCCCGCAGGCGTCGACGATCTGCTCGACCGCCACCGTCTCGGCGGCCACCCGCCCCGCACCCACCCGGCGGCCCAGCAGCTCGCGGGACTCACCCGAGGTGAGCAGGTCGAGCCGCAGCGGTCGGGCGCCCTCGGCCACCACGAGGCCGGAAAGCTGGTTGCGGCTGACCACCACCGTGGCGCAGCCGGGCGCACCCGGCAGCAGCGGACGGGCCTGCTCCACCTCGCGGACGTTGTCGACGACGACGAGGACCCGCCGGCCGGCGAGCATGCTCCGGTAGAGGCCGCTCTGCGCCTCCAGGGTCGCCGGCACCCGCTCGGGCGGCACGGCGAGCGCGTCGAGGAAGCCCCGCACCGCCTCACCCGGCCCAGCCGGGGTACCGATCGGGCCGTAGCCGCGCATGTCCACGTACAACTGGCCGTCGGGGAAGTCGTCGCGCACGCTGTGCGCCAGGCGTACCGCGAAGTGCGTCTTCCCCACGCCAGCCAACCCGCTGACCAGGACCGTCGGGGAGCCGGCCGGTGCGGCCAGCAGGAGCCGCCGGGCCGCGGCGAGTTCCGCCGCCCGGCCGACGAACTGCGGCGGGTCGGGCGGCAGCAGGCACGGCCGGGCCGACTTCACGTGCTCCGCCGGCCCGCGCGGCGACGGCACCCGGCGGTGCAGGATGTCCCGCTGGAGGGCCTGCAGCCCCGGCGCGTCGAGCCCCCGTTCGCCCAGCAGCACGAGGCCCTCCCGACACACCTCGGCGGCCTCGTCGACCCGCTGCTCGGCGTAGAGCGCCAGCGCGAGCAACCGCCGCACCCCCTCGTCGTACGGGTCGTCGGCGAGGGGCCCGGAGAGCTGCGCGACCGCCTCGGCGTACCGCCCCAGCGCGGCGAGCCCTTCGGCGCAGTCGCGCCGCGCCGCCCGGCGTACCGCCTCCAGCCGCGCGACCCTCGGCCGCACGAACGGGTGGTCCGCCACGTCGGCGAAGGCCGGACCACGCCACAGCGCCAGCGCCGCTTGCAGGGTCGCCACACCCCGCTCGGTCAGGTCGTCGTCGCCGGCCGCGACGAGCTGGCGTCCCTGCGCGCACCAACGCTCGAAACGGTGCGCGTCGACGGCTTCGTCCGGTAGGTCGAGGAGATAGGCGGCGCCGGTTCCCGAGCCGACCGTCCGCACCACCGGCTCACCCACGGCCCGCAGCGCCCGGCGCAGGTGGGACACGTGGCTGCGCAGCGTCGCCCGGGCGCCGGCCGGTGGCGTCCCGGCCCACATCAACTCGACGACCCGGTACGCCGGCACCGCCGAACCGGCCTCGACCAGGAGAATGGCGAGCAGCGCCACCAGCTTCGGGCCCAGCCGTACGGGCCGGTCGTCGTCGGACACCTGCACGGGGCCGAGCACGCTGATGCGCAACACTCGGAAATCACGCTCCGATCGCCGTGTTTCGATAACCATAGTGGTGCATGTCACGACTCGTACGCGCGCCGTCGCCGGTCGGAGTAAAGCGGTCGCCGCGCCCCGCTGGACGCCGATAACGTGCCAGGGTGTCCCGCTCCGTCACTCTCGTCCTGGTCGATGCCGCCGGCGCTGCGCTGGGCACCCTGCCGGCGTTCGACGTCCCGTCGCCCTGGTGGCAGGAGGTCGCCCCGGTCGTGGCCGAGGCCCGCCAGCGGTACGGCGTCGAGGTGGCCGTGCTCCGCCTGCTGACCGGCGACGGGCCGCAGCCGATGGGCGGCACGGTCACCTACCTCGCGCAGGTCGACGGGCCGCCCGCCACGCCGCTCGTACCGGCGAAGGTCGACCTGACGGCGGACCCGCTGCGCGCCCCCTACGCCGAGCCCGGCGGCCCGGCGCGCAGCCTCGCCTGGGCGACGGCCGAGCTGCGGCGGCTCGGCCGCCCGGCGGAGACCGTCACCCAGCAGCGCACCTGGAACCTGTCGGCGGTCTGGCGGCTCGACGGGCCGGACGGCACGGCCTGGCTGAAGCAGGTGCCGGTGTTCTTCCGGCACGAGGCCGCGGTGCTGCGCTGGCTCGGCCGGGCCGCGCCGGGGAAGACGTCGACGCTGCTCGCCGACGACGGCGACGGCCGGATGCTGATCGAGCACGTGCCCGGCGAGGACCGCTACGGCGCACCCGTCGAGGAACGGCTGGCGATGGCCGCCGACTTCCACCCGGTGCAGGTGCGCTCCGTCCCCGACGCGGCGGAACTGGTCGCGGCGGGCGTGCCCGACCTGCGCGCCGACGCCCTGCCGGCCTGGATCCGCGACCGGCTGGTCGGCTGGGACACCTCGCCGGTGCGGTCCCTGCTGGCGGGGCTGGAGGCGCGGCTCGACGAGGTACGCGGGTGCGGGCTGCCGGACACCCTCGTGCACGGGGACCTGCACCCCGGCAACGTACGCGCCGACGCCGGGCGGCACGTGGTCATCGACTGGGGCGACGCGTTCGTGGGACACCCGGCGTTCGACGCGCTGCGGCTGGTAGAGGGCCTTGCGGACGACGACGCCGCCCCGGTGCTCGCCGAGTGGTGCGCGCGGTGGCGGGCCGAGGTGCCGGGGTGCGAGCCGGAGCGGGCCGTGGAGCTGCTGCGGCCGGTCGCGGCGCTACGCCTGGCGGCCGTGTACGCGATGTTCCTCGACGGAATCGAGGCGAGCGAGCGGGTCTACCACGCCACGGACGTCGACACCTACTTCGCGCAGGCGCTCACGCCCGCTGCCCGGTGACCTGTGACGAGCCGCGTCACGATGACGAGGGCTTGCTGGCATGCTCGTTGCGCGCATTGAGGCCCTTGACAATGGCTGCCACATTAGCGCCAACAGCAATTCTCCGGTCAACGAGCTGTCGCAGAAATGAGCCCCATGTTCTTCCGCTTTATTCACCGCAAATGGGTCAAGGTCACCGGTCACGTGGTCGACTCGCGGCTCCACAGCGTCCGAAACTCGGATGCGAAGTGGGCCTACATTGTCCAGTTCGTGAGGCCGAACGGACAGAAAGCCAAGCTCGAGGTCCTGGAGGACTCCCGCACCCTCGGGGTCGCAGTCAGCGCCACGGTACCGCTGCTGGTGAGCCCCGACGGGAAAAGGGCAGTCTTCGACAGGAGCGATCCGCAGATCAACGCGGTGGAGGTCGTCAAGAACCGCAAGAAGGCCGATGAGGAGCGCTTCCGCGGACAGCTTGAAAACTGAGTTTCCACTGTGGCTGTGCCAGCCGGGCGTCACGGGTGCTCTCTGACGGGTCATCCGGGCTCGTACAGAAACGTCTGCACGCCCGTCAGTTCGGCGAGGGCTGCCTCGATCAGGGGGCGGACGTCGGCCCAGTCGAGGCCGCCGTTGCCGCAGCCGAGAGCCGGCACCGCCACCGAGGCGATGCGGTTGTCGCGCAGGACGCGTACCAGATCGGGTAGCCCGGATTCGATGTCTGTGAGGCGGGACGGCGAGCGCCAGTGGCCCTTGGTCGGGAAGTTGACGACGTAGCGGTGCCGGCCCGGCGTGCCCGAGTCGTACACGAACATCCGCCCGAGACGGACGGTGCCGGCGGCGCAGGCCGCGCGGTACGCGGTGAAGTTCGCGGGATGGGCCCTCTTGAAGGCCAGGGCGAGCCCCTTGCCCATCACCCCGACGGTGTTGACCGGGTTGACGAGCGCCTCGACGTCCGCGTCGAGCAGGTCGCCGTGCCGAATGCTGATCACGGCAACATGGCTACCAGAGGGTTGTGACAGCGGAACTCCGCTCGGTGCTGCTGTCGCGTCCCTGACAGAGTCGCTGCGCCACCGTGCTCCAGCCCGTCGGGATGGCCGTCGCGCGGAGTCTCAGCCTCGGACCCCCTGTCCCTACTGAGCAGGGCGAATACGGCATCACCGGCAAGTAGTTGCGCGTGCGCAATATCGACTTCGTAGGTAATTGACGGCGGGAACAGGTGAGCCGAGGCCGGCTGATCGGTGGAACCTCGGGGGTCCCGCTGGTAGGACTCTTGTGGGTAGGGTCCGGGGACCGCCAGTGGGGAGGTGGGAGCCGTGCGTCAGCGCGGAGGTGACCGACTGCTCGTACGACGAGCCCGCCTACCGATCTCCTGACGACAGGTCGATCCGTCCCGTCCTGGCCGGTCCACCCAGCAGAACCAAAGGTGCCACATGCTTTCCCGCTCCACGTCCTCGACGGAATCGCCCGCACTCATCCGGGACCGGGCCACCTCGCTGGTCGAGTACCTGATGGCCGTGCGGGCGCAGCTGGAGAAGCCGGCCCGGACGGTTCCCACCGCCGACGCCTTCTGGCAGCACGACTTCCCCGCGCACGCCGCCTGCGAGGTGGGCGTCTCGACCGACGGCGCCAGCTGGCTGCGCGTCGGCCTGCCCGCCGCCACGAGACCGATCAGGACGCCCGCGGAGTTCGCGCCGTACCTGGCCGGTGCGCCGTCGTACGCCGTGGAACCCCGGCTCGTCGGCGACGAGGAGACGATCGAGAGGCTCCAGGAGCGGTTCGCGCAGTGGCGGGAGCGGGAGTGGCGCCCCTGGGCCGACCAGACCCGGCGTACGGAGGCGACGCGGCAACTGCACCGCAGCCTGTTCGACCTCAAGCACCGCGTCGACATGGACGCCGCCACCCACGAACTCGTGTGGGGCCACGGCGTCATCCGCACCGACGTCGCCGGGCACCGGGTGCAGTACCCGCTCGTGGTGACCCCGGTCGCCATCGAGTTCGACGCCGACCGGTCGATGGTCACGGTGGCGCCGCAGGGCGCGCCCCGGCTCCAGACCGACCCGCTGACCGGCCTCGACGAGCGCTACCTCAGTCAACTGCTCGCGCTGGCCGGCTCCGGCGGTCAGCTCGACCTCGACGTCTGGCACGACCTCGACCGCGTCGAGTTCTTCGAGCGGGCGCTGCGCCGGCTCGGGCACGACCCCGTCGTACGGGACAGCGGCGCGGCGGCCCCGGCCGGCCCGCACGTGCACGACACGGGCGTGCTCTTCGTCCGGCCCCGGCAGCGGATGCTGCGCCGCTTCCTGGAGGAGCTGCGCGCCCGGCTGCTCGCCGGCGACACCGCGAGCATCGGCTCGCTGGCCGCCATCCTGGCGCACGAGCCGAGCCGGCTGGAGATGCCGCAGGACCAGCCGGCGCGCTGGGCCCCGCTGGGGGAGCGGCTGCTCATGCCGCTGCCGACAAACGAGGCACAGGAGTCCATCGCGCGCCGGCTCGCGCAGCACCGCAACGTCGCCGTGCAGGGCCCGCCCGGCACCGGCAAGACCCACACCATCCGCAACCTGATCTGCCACCTCATGGCGCACGGCAAGCGGGTGCTCGTCGTGGCGCAGAAGGAGGACCCGCTGCGGGTCCTGCGCGACGGCCTGCCGAAGGAGATCCAGTCGCTGTGCCTGGCGGTGCTGGGCCGCTCCACCGACCAGCTCGTGCAGCTCCAACTGGCCGCCCGCGAACTCTCCGACCGCGGGGCGACCCTCGACAGGCGGGGCGAGCAGCAGCGCGTCGACCGGCTGCGACGGCAGCTGGAGGAGGCCGAGCGGGACCTCGGCCAGGCCCTCGGCGGCCTGCGCACCATGGCCGAGAACGAGTCCGCGCACTACGAGATCGACGGCATCCGGCTGTCGCCGAGCGACGTCGGCAACTGGCTGCGCGAGCGGGCCGACCGCTACGGGGACGTCCCCGACGCCCTGGCGCCGGACGTGGCCGCGCCGCTGGGCGTGGAGGACTTCACCGAGCTGCTCGACATCGCCCGGCGTACCGTCCGGCAGGACCGCACCCAGGCGCTGCGGCACCTGCCCACGGCCGCCGAACTGCCCGCGGAGGCCGCCGTCCTCGCCGGGCGGCGAGAACTCGCCGCCGCCCGCGAGGAACTCGACCGGCTCGCCGCCGCCGGGGTCGTCCTGCCGGAGGTACGCGCGTTCGGCCGGCCGGCGCTCGACGACCTCGTCGGGCAGCTGCGTCAGGCGCTGACCCTGCTCGCCGGCCGCGAGGGCGCGTGGACCGACCGGCTGGCCACCCTGCTCCAGGCCGACCCGAACTGGCAGACCATGTGGCAGGACCACGTCGCGGCCTGCCAGCGCGCGCTCACCGACCTGACCGCGGCGACCCGGACCCTCGCCGGCCACCAGGTGAGCGTGCCCGAGGCGCAGCTCGCCGAGCCGCGCCGTCTGCTGGCCCAGCTCGGTGAGCTGCGGCAGCGGTTCGCGACCGGCAAGGGCGTCAACCGGCTCTTCCAGGGCACCCTCGCCCGGCTCGCCGCCGAATGCCGCATCGACGGCGAGCCCCTGCGCGCCGCCGAGGACGTCGACATCGTCGTCGCGTACGTCACCCGGCTGCGGCTGCGTCAGGAGCTGAACACCCGGTGGGCCGAGTGGCGGCAACTGCTCAACCTCCCCGCCGACCTCGGCGACCAGCCCGACCTGTGGGTGGGTCGGCTGCTCACCGACGCCGCCACCGCGCTCGACTGGGACCGCCGCCGCTGGCCCACCCTGCACGCCACCGTCCGCCGCCTGGTCCCCCGGGCCGAGCAGGCGGTCGACGTACGCCGGCTGACCGCCCTCGCCGACCTGGTCGCCCGGTGCGCGACCGTGTTCGACTACGACCGGCTCGTCGCCGACGAGCGGGCCCTCGGCACGGTGCTCCAGGAGGGCATGTCGCGCACGGACGCCAGCGAGCTGTGGCGGTTGCTCGACCAGAGCCGCCAGCGCGCCGACCTCGAAGGGTGGGACGGCATCCTCGACGAGGTACGCCGGCTCGCCGCCCTGCGCCCCGACGCGCAACGCTTCGCGCAGCTCACCGAACGGCTGCGGCCGGTCGCGCCCGGCTGGACCGCTCAGATCGAGGACGGCACCGCCGTCGCGATCGGCGGCACCGGGGCCGACTGCCCGCATCGCTGGCAGTGGCGCCGCGCGCAGACCTGGTTCGACACCGTCGTCGGCAGCGTCGACCCCGTCGCGCTGGGCCGCCGGATCGAGCAGACGCGGGAGCGGATCCGCCGGCTGACCCAGGAACTCGTCGTCGCCTCGTCCTGGCTGGAGGTGTCCAAGGCGCTCGACGACCGGCGCCGGGCCGCGCTCGCCGACTGGACCACCGCCCTGCGCAAGATCGGCAAGGGTACGGGCAAGAACGCCGCCCAGTGGCAGGCGCACGCCCAGCGGGCCATGAACTCCGCCGTCGACGCGGTGCCCGTCTGGGTCATGTCCGTCGACCGGGCCATCGAGCAGTTCGCCGGCGGCGCCCACTTCGACGTCGTGATCGTCGACGAGGCGTCGCAGGCGGACATGTTCTCCCTGCCGATCCTCAGCCTCGCCGAACGGGCCGTCGTCGTCGGCGACGACCAGCAGATCGGCCCGCAGCTGTCGTTCGTCGGCACGGTCACCGGCCTGATCAACTCGCACCTGGTCGACGTGCCCTCCGCCGAGCACTTCGACCCGGAGAGCAGCCTCTACGACCACGCCGTGCGCCGCTCACCCGAGCGGATCCTGCTCACCGAGCACTTCCGCTCCGTACCGGCGATCATCGGCTTCTCCAGCCAGACGTACTACGGCGGCGAGATCGAGCCGCTGCGCACCGACCGGCCCGCCGGCATCGGCGACCCCGTCATCGCCGTACACGTGCCCGAGGGCATCCGCCAGGACCTGCCCACCTACGGCAACGTCAACGTCGCCGAGGCCGACGCCCTCGTCGAGCGGGTCGCCGCGATCGTCGCCGACCCCGCGTACGAGGGACGCACCATCGGGGTGGTGAGCCTGCTCAGCACCAGCGGGCAGGCCATCTACCTGCTCACCCGCCTGCGCGAGGTGGTGGGCGAGGAGGAGATGGAACGACGTCGGCTGCGCGTCGGCGACTCGTACACCTTCCAGGGCGACGAACGCGACATCGTCCTCGTCTCCACGGTCGTCTCCCCGCACAACGGCATGGTCTCCGCCTTCACCAAGCGCGACCACCACCGGCGGGTCAACGTCGCCGCCTCCCGCGCCCGCGACCAGCTCTGGGTCTTCCACTCCGTGCAGCCCGCCGACCTGCGCGAGGACGACGCCCGGGGCCTGCTGCTCACCTACTGCCAGAACGTCACCGCCGCCGACGAGGCGTACGACGACCTGGAGAAGCGCTGCGACAGCGACTTCGAGCGCGCGGTGCTGCGCCGCGTCCTGACCCGGGGATACCGTCCGCTGCCGCAGTTCCGCATCGGCGGGTACCGGATCGACTTCGTCCTTCCCGCACCCGACGGGCGGCGGCTCGCCATCGAGTGCGACGGCGACGCCTACCACGGGCCGGACCAGTGGGAGAGCGACATGCGCCGGCAGGCGGTGCTGGAGCGGGTCGGCAACTGCGTCTTCGTACGCATCCGGGGGAGCGTCTTCAGCCGGGACCCGGAGGCGGCGCTGGAGCCGCTGTGGGAGCGGATCGCCGAGCTGGGCATCGAGGTTTCGTCCCTAACGGCCGCGTCGGTCATCGACGCCGAGGTCGTCGAGGCTGCGCCGGTCAGCACGGAGGCAACCCGCGCGACGACTACCGTCGCGCCGGCCCCGGTGCCCGCCGAGCCGGTCGATGACGTGGTGCCGCCGGTGGAGACGACCGGCAGCGATGGTTCCGCCAGCACCGAACCGCCGCCGGTGGTGACCGAGCCCGTCGAGCCCGTTCGTCCGGCGCCGGCTGCCCGCGCCGGATCGGAGAGCAGCGGCGACAAGGAGCCGCGCGGGGTGGCGGCACCCCCGGTGCGGCCCACGCCCAGCGCGGCCCCGCCACCGGCCGACGAGTCGGCGGGGACCCCGGACGACGGGATGGTGCCCGTGCCCGCCGGCTACCGGAACGTGGCCTGGCTGCGGCCGTACGAGGCGGTGGCCGCCCTGGACAGCTACCAGCACTGCCGCGACGTGCCGGTGCGGCACGAGGGCAAGGTGCTGGGGTGGGCCCGCTACTACGACAGTGCCTCCGCCGAGGCGCGCAAGTACCGGGCCAACGTCCGCGTCGAGCGGGCACACCCGAACGGCGCGCGGCTGGTCTGCTGGGTGCGCCCGCACGAGGCGAAGGCAATCGTCGCCGCGGCGTCGATGAAGCGCGACATACCGGTGGAGGACAGCCGGGGCCGGCACGCGGGCCTCGTCCAGTACTTCCCGGCCGCCAGCCCCGCCGCCGTGCGCTTCCGCAGCGTCACCCGGCTCCTGCGGCCGTCGGGCGGCGAGAGCCGCGACGCCCGCCCGGCCGCGCCACCGGCCCGGCCCGCGCCCGAGCCGCGCGGTCCGGGCGAGCCGCGGCCCGCACCGGCGGGCGAGGGGACGGCCCGCCGGGAGCTGGAGGAGACGCTGCACCAGGCGATGGTGCGGGCGTACGACCAGGAGGCCGAGCCGGCGGACGAGCCCGTCGAGGCCTCGGCCGACCGCCGGGCGCTCGAAGCGGCGTTCCACGAGGCGATGGTGCGTACGTACGAGCGGGCCCGGGACGAGGCGAACTACCACGCCAGCCTGCTGCTGCGGATGGTGACGGAGAAGGGCGGCCTCGCCACCGCCCGGCAGCTCCTGCACCATCCGCTGGTCTCCGACGGGTTCACCGCGCTGTGGGAGCGGGGGCGGGTGGACCTGACGGCCGAGGCGGTGGTGATCCGGCCACGCTTTCGTCCGCTCTTCACCGACGAGGAACTCGCCACCGCCAGCAACCGGGTGGTGGACGCCTCCGCACACGCGTCCTGACATCGAGTTCGTGCAGGTCGGGGAGTCCACGGCATAGCATCAGCGCTATGACGATGGGTGATCGCGTCGACTGGAACGACCTGCGTGACCGCCGGATGGCGGAGCCCGGAGCCGCCGAGGCGTACGAGGCGACGCGCATCGCCTTCGAGCTCGGGCAGGAGGTGCGGCTCCTGAGGGAACACAAGGGATGGAGCCAGAGCCAGTTGGCAAGGTCTGCGGGAATGACCCAGTCGGCAGTGGCCCGGTTCGAGGCTGGCGGCACCGTGCCCACCCTGCCGGTCCTGGAACGTCTCGCACGGGCGCTCAACAGGAAGCTGGACGTCAGGTTCGCTCCGAAGGCCGACGCCGTTTGACTCTTCCGGGCCATGTCGTCAGGTCAGGACATGTATAAGCAATACTCAAGGACGGCGGGTAATGCTTATATCGACATCTGTCTGGCAAGCGCTGAACGAAGCTGGAGTCACGCTGGTGTACTGCACCGCTTCTTCGGCATGTCCGGTGCGGCAGGTCTGAAACAGGAGTTGCCGAGCATCGCCGACCGCACCCGGATGCGGGCGTTGGTCCGAGAGATCGTGCCAGCCGGATAGCTTCACAGGCTCAGGCGGCGATGGTGCGGGCGGTGGCGTACACGTCGGCGGGGAGGGCGTGTGTCAGCCGCCAGATGATCCGCATGGGCCGGTCGCCGGTGTGCTCGCGGTAGGTCATCGGGCCGGCGTAGAGGTAGGCGGGCGCGCCCAGGTCCCGGTCCGCGACCCGGGTCTCGCGTACGAACAGGTGCACCGTCGAACCGTGCGAGGCGTGATGGATGTAGCGCTGCCCCGTCGCCGAAGCCGATGACGTGGTGCTCTGCGACTCCCACTGGAACAGGCTGTCGGTGATAGCCCGGTCGGCGTACATGGTCGTGGGGGAGTAGTGCGCCTCCGACTTGACCAGGGTGACGAAGAAGAGGTCGGCCTGGGCGTCGGGCAGCCACTTCACCCCCTCCCGCAACGAACCCGGGTTCGGCATGCCAAAGGCGGCGCACGCCTCGTTGCGGCTGTAGCGGGCGTGCACCCGCAGCGGCACCTCCGCCGACAGCGGCTCCGGCGTGACCCGGTGGATCCGTTCGCGCAGCACCTCGGCCACCTGCCGCAGCTCGGCGCAGCGGGCCGGCTCGGCCCAGAGCCGCGCCAGCCGCTCGTCCCGCGAGGTCAGCGGCGCGTTCGGCCCCCACAGGTCGAAGTGCAGCATGTCCCAAAGCCGCCCGGCGCCCGGCCGTTGGCCCGCCGCCACCCGGGCCAGCAGGTCCAGCCGGTCCGGGTCGTCAACGTGCAGCATCCGCCCGATGGCCCGGCCCAACTCCCGGTCGTCCGGCCCCGGCGTCGAAGACTCCAGCCCGGCGAGCCGCCGCAGCCCGGTCCATCCGCCGACGGTCGCCGACCGGTACACGTCCTCGATCTCCACGCCGGTCTCCCGCAGGAACCCGGCGAGGCTGACGTCTCCGAGGTGCCGCAGCTCCGCCAGCAGGCCGTTCTTCGACGTGGGCATGACGGTACGCAGGTTGTCGAGCACGACCTTGCGGGCGACCGGATCGAGCTGGATGTGGCATCCGCTGGGCAGCGACGGGAAGCCCTGCTCGACCGCCTCTTTGATCTCTCTGCGGCTGACCCCGGTCAGTGCGCGCCAGCGCAGATCGAAGCGGAAGTTGGCGTGCTGCCCGCCGATGAAGTCGAGCACCGTCAGGCAGGGCTTGTCGTCGTCCAGGCGCAGCCCTCGGCCGAGCTGCTGGAGGAAGATCGTGGCGCTCTCGGTAGGCCGCAGCATCAGGATCGTGTCGACCATCGGCAGGTCGACGCCCTCGTTGAACAGGTCCACGGTGAAGAGCACCCGCAGCTTGCCGGCCTTGAACTCCCGCAGCAGGTCATGCTGCACGGGCCGGTCCACCTGGGAGGTCACCGCCGCCGACGGCACGCCGTGCCGGGTGAACCACTCCGCCATGAACCGGGCGTGGGCGATGCTCACGCAGAACCCGAGCGCCCGCATCCGGTCCACGTCGACCGTGTCGCGTACCGCCTTCAGCACCAGCCGCGCCCGCGCGTCGTTGCCGGTGTAGAGGCCGTCGAGCTCGCCCAGGTCGTACCCCTGGCCGCGCTTCCAGCGCAGCCGCGACAGGTCTACGTCGTCGTGCAGCCCGAAATACTGGAACGGCGCGAGCAACTGCCGCTCCAACGCCTCCCACAGGTGCAGCTCCACCGCCACGCGGCCGTCGAACCACCGCCGCACATCGCGGCCGTCGGCCCGGTCGGGGGTCGCCGTCAGCCCCAGCAGTACGCGCGGCCGAAGCCGCTCCAACAGCCGGGCGTACGTCGGTGCCTCCGCGTGATGGAACTCGTCGACGATCACCATGTCGTACGCCTCGGGGTCGATCTCCCGCCGGTGCAGCGACTGGATGGAGGCGAAGACGTGCCGCCACCTGGTCGGGGTTTTGCCCCCGACCAGGGTTTCGCCGAAGCTGCCGTCGAGCATGACCTGCCGGAACATCGCCAGGCTCTGGGTGAGGATCTGCTCCTGGTGGGCGACGAAGAGCAGCGAGTCGACCTGGTTGTTGCGGTGCAGGCGCCGGAAGTCCAGCGCCGCGACGACCGTCTTGCCGGTGCCGGTTGCCATCACCACCAGGTTCCGGTGCCGGCCGTGCACCTGCCGCTCGGCGTCCAGGTCGGCGAGGATCTCCGCCTGGTACGGGTACGGCCGCACGTCCAGGTTGGCGATCTGCGTGGGCGAGTCCTCGCGCCGCTCACCGCTGAGGGCGTTGCGCAGCCGCTCGGCGTCCCGGCTGGCGTCGTAGTCCTCGAACGCCGGGTCGTTCCAGTAGTCCTCGAACGTGGCGGTGAACGTGTCGATGACGTGCGGCTGCTCGACGTTGGAGACGCGCACGTTCCACTCCACGCCGTCGATCAGCGCGGTCTTCGACAGGTTCGACGATCCGACGTACGCGGTGGTCATGCCGTTGTTGCGGCGGAACAGCCACGCCTTGGCGTGCAGCCGGGTGGTCCTGGTCTCGTAGGACACCTTGATTTCGGCGCCCAACTCGGCGAGCCGGTCGAGGGCCCGCTGGTCGGTCGCGCCGAGGTAGGTCGTGGTGATGACGCGCAGCTTGCCGCCCCGGGCGATCAGCTCGCGAATGGCGGGCTCGACGATGCGCAGGCCGTACCACTTGATGAACGCGCAGAGCAGGTCGACCTGCTCCGCCGATGCCATCTCGTGGGTGACCTCGTGGCCGATGCGGGGCTGGTGGCGGCCGTTGACCAGGAGGGCACCGGTGGAGAGCGGGGTGGTGGGGCGTTGGGGGAAGGCTGGTTGTGCCGGTGGGGTGGGTGGGGCGGCGATGGAGTGCAAAAGGTGCCTGGCGTCGGTGATCTGGTCGTGTGTCGTCGACGCCTGTGGGCTCTCGGCGGCTATGGCGTCGGCGATGCGGTTGGCCAGTTCGATCTGGTGACGGAGCTTGTCGTCGCTGTTGGGGACGGCTTGCAGGGCGCGGTGGGCCAGGGTGGCGATGTGACGGGCGAGGGCGTCGGGGGCGTCGGCGGGGTCGAGCTTGTGGTGCTGGATGTGGGCGGGGTCGACGTGCTGGAGGCGGGAGGCCAGCTCACGGGTGATGAGGTGCTCGTAGAGGCCCCGCTCAAGATCCGTCACCTCAGCAAGGTAGCTGTGCCTGTCCCTTAGCGGTGTCGGATCCATGACAATTTCGGCCCTCCTCGATGTGATGGGAGGCCGCTGTCATTGGGTGGACGCTGCGTCGCGCTACGTCTGGCTGACCAGCAGAAATTCGGTTCCTAGGCTGGCGGGTTCGGGCAGCGTCGCGACTTTGTCGGGCCCTGGTCTCTGCCGGATGCGAGCGCGATCGAATGAGAAAGACACGCTAGGCTCTAAGCGCGAATTCATGGAAGATCGCGGATGGTCCGACGGCCATTCGCCAGCCAGTGCGGCGCATTAGTGACGTGCGTAGCTCGATGTTCGCTGGGGAGAGCATGAGCGATATTTCGGGACTACCCGAATTCTGGGAGGAGTTTTGTTCTCTAGGGAAGGAAGTTGACTACTTTGTAACTGCCCGTCTGTTCGACGGGACACCCGCAGCCTGGCCTCACGAACTCAATTACATCAAATGGCGGCATCGGGTTGCAACCGAACTTGACGTCGACCCGATGTCGGTCCAGCTAGTCGGAAGCGCCCGTTTGGGCTATTCGCTCAACCCAAAGAAGAACTTTAGAAAGTTCCATGAAAGCTCGGACTTGGACATCGCGGTGATCTCGCCGGAGTTGTTCGATCAAGCGTGGGGTGAGCTACGGGACATAATTGAAGACGAGTTCTTCGCAAGCAAGAAAAACTATCTCCGAAAATTGGTTTTCGAAGAGTGTATTGCCCTCGATGTTATACTGCCTCGCCTGTCTTTCGGTGAGCGGTGGTCACGGTCGCGAGATAGCTTCATCGAGGATCTCGGCGAGGCGTTCATGAATTGCGAAGTCAATTATCGACTGTATCGTAGTCATAAGTCACTCAGGGTCTATCAGGTGAAAAGCGTGAATATCGCGCGGAATCGTGCGATCGAGGAGGGCGTGCACAATGACTGATCACGGGCTTAAGTTCGAGATCGAGTCGAAAACTGTGGCCGAATTCCGGTCGCTGAATAAGTCCGGCGAACTGATCCTTCAGCCTGAATATCAGCGCCAGGCTGTTTGGCCCGAGCGGGCCAAAGTGTCCTTGATGGAGACCATTCTTCTCGGATATCCAATTCCGGAGATCTATCTTGCTTACGAGACCTCGCCGGAAGGCGAGCAGAAGGCTTCCGTTGTCGACGGTCAGCAGCGTCTCACCTCTCTGCTTGGGTTTCTGAACAACAAGTTTCCGCTGGACGGGCTAGAGGACGAAAAGTTGAGGGAGAAGTTCGAGGGATTGTATTTCACGGATCTCCCCGACGACGTACGTCAAGAGTTTTTCCAGTATCGTTTTCCAATTCGGCGCCTGTCGAACCTGGCCGATGAGTTTGTGCGCGCAGTTTTCGCCCGCGTCAACAGGGTTAATATGGTGCTAACGGAGCAAGAGCTCCGCAATGCTCTGTTGCCTGGCCCTTTTAATGACTTTCTGAAGGATTGTGTAGCACACCCAATAAGTTCGGTGTCCGGAGTTTTCAGTGGTGAACGACGCAAGCGAGGTGGTGACCTGGAGTTCTATGCCGAGGTATTCGGAACCTGCATCTTCGGGCTGTCCAACAAAAAGACCGAACTTGACGAGCGTTATGACAAAATATCCGCAGACTTCGAAGACTACCAGGATCGTTCGATAGAATTCCTCGCGCTACTGACGTTCCTGAAGAATACTATTAAGTGGGCGGGTCGAACCAGGTGGTCGAACATCGTCGATATGTTCACGCTGCTGCATGTTTCTTGGGGTCTGCGAGAAAAGTTCGGCAATGCTGACCCGGTCCGGGCGGAGCAAATTCGAGATATTCTGGACCTATTCCAGCGTGCGGTATCGGCCAAGAAGCGAAACGGCGATAACGGTGAGAGTGCCAACCTCACTACATTTCTTTCGGTAATTCTGGAAATGGCGCCAGGGGAAGTCGACAAGGCCATCGAAGGTTATATGTCAGGTATCCGGAACTCGTCCGATTTGGGGTCGCGTCGAATTCGCTCCCAGCAGCTAGGAGCTTTACTTTCGAGGAAGCTCGAGAGCTGAACGAGCCGTTGCGTATTGAAAGCCTCTGAGGTGCCGCTTCGCCAATATCTGCCGAACTGGCTGGTGCTCCAGTAGCTTGCCGGCACCGCCCGCGGTGCGCTCAGCCTATCCCGTTCGGCGCTTGGCACAACGCGCAGCGCCCACTGCCATCGGCGCGGACCCGCTGCCGCACCGGGGCAGTCCGGGTGTGTCTTCCGTCTCCTCGTCATACGCAAGCGGAAGGCCAACGGTCCGGCGAAATCTGCTTCACCAAGACGTCATATGTAGGTGCGTGCTCCCAACCAGGACGAAGCGCGGTGATCTTTTGCCAGCCCCAGCTTCGGTACGCGGCTTGGGCGGGGGCGTTGTTTGGCTCTGCCAGGAGAGTGGCCCGTTCCTGGGTACGTCCAGCGAGTAGCTCGTCATGCAACGACTTGGCGATTCCTCGGCGGCGCCAGTCAGGGGCCACCATCAGCTCGCTGATGGCGAAGGTCCGCTTCCCGTCCTCGTCGGTGAACCCGGCCGGGACGGGCTCGTGGATACCGCCCCACCATCCGGTCTCGGCGGGCATTGGAAACCCGTAGATGTATCCCACCAACTCGCCGTCGACCGTGGCGGTGACGAGATCCCAACAGGCGCGCTGCATGTGGCCGGCAAGCTGTCGGCGGTACCGGTCCTCGCTGTGGAACTCGCCGCCGTCCGCATACACCTTGAGGTAGAGCCCGACGAGCCGGTCGATGAGCCCGGCCGCCTGCTCGGCGGTGTGGTGCCGCAGGTCCAAGCTCTCGATCATGCGTGCACCGCCTGGTCGTAGGCCTCGACGAACTGCCGGGTCGCGGCCGTCGCCCGCTGTGGTTGCCCCAGGCTGGACCGGAGCTGTGCGAGGTGGAGGCTCACCCGCCCCGAACTCACCCGACCAATGTCGGGTAGCAGGTTCATCGCCGTGTATGCCGCCTCGTCGAGGTTGCCCTGCCGGGAGGCGGCGTCGGCGAGCTGAACCGAGTAGTAGATCTGATTGCGCCGGAGAACAGGGGAGGGGTTCTCCGTGATGGCTCGGAAGGCGTTGGCGGCGCGTTCGGGCCTGCCCAGGGCCAGGTAGGAGAGGCCCTCGATGCCCTTCAGCTCCTGCTCGGTGACGAAGTGAAGGAACGGCATGTCGTCCTCGCTGACACCACGCTCAAACTCCCGTCGTGCTCTGCTCATCGCCCGGTGGAAACCGCTCATGTCGTTCAGGGTGGCGTAGGTGCTCGCGGCACGGAGGTGTAGCAGCGTGGCCAGCCGCGGGGTGCCCCACCCAGCGGAGGACCGGAGCGCCGCCTCGGCGGCGTGCAGCGCCTCACCTGGACGGTCCCGCCAGGTCAGCAGCGCAAGGTGGGCGAAGGCGCGTACCTCCATCCGAGGGTCATCGGCGAAGCGGGCTCTGGTGATCGCCTCATTGAGGTAGGCCCTGGCCTCCGGGCGGCGATTCGCGTCGATGGTGAGCCAGGCTGTCTCTATGGCCAGGTCGGCGAGGGTGGCCTGGAGGGCTTCGCCGACGTCTCGGCTGTAGGTGGCCTTCGCCGCAGCCGCCGACAGCTGGGCGTGCACCCGGATGGCGGTGTCGCAGAGCCGGTTGGCACCCACTGCCGCGTCGGCGCGGCGGAACTCGTTTACCAGCGAGTCGACGGCGCGTACCTGCTCCATGCCGATGCTCCGGGCCGCGTTGTGGGGTGCGGCGAGCAGGTCGAGGGAACCGGTCGCGGCAATGCCCGCGAGCGCGGCGAGGGCATGGAACTGTCGGCGGTCCGTAGTGCCACCTCCTTGGGTCGATCCCGCGATGCAGGCATCAGTCAGTGCCGGTGGGGCTGTCGGTCCGGCTTCTTTCACGGGCACGGCGTCGTGCTCCGCAACCTCGGTCAACCGGGCGGGGAGGCTGAACCACAGGAAGCAGGGCGGGACCCGGAGCAACTGCGCCCAGTGCGTCAGCCGATCCAGGTGCACCAGCGGTGGCCCGTTCTCCACCCGGCTGAGCTGCGCCTGCGTGATCCCCAGCCACCCCGCCACCACGGTCTGCGGCAGCGCGGCTCGCCCGTGGTACGGATGGCACCGGTACGCGCGGATGACCCGCCCGAGGTGCCGCTCCGCCAGCGCCCGCCGCACCGGCTCGTGCTCCCAGAAGCTCGCCGGCACCACCGGCGGCGCGCTCAGCCTGTCGCGCTCGGCGGCCTGGCACGGCGCGCAGCGTCCGCTGTCGTTGTCGCGGGCCAGTCGTCCGCCGCACCGGGGGCAGTTCGCGTGTGTCACCGGCAACCTCGCCGCTCGCGGGTGGCTGTGTCGATTGCGCTCCGTAGAGCTTATCCATTCAATCTGTTCCGAGCGCTCCCGGTATGCGTGGGACGCATATCGACGATCCCCGCGCCGTCATGTCGGGTCCACGTGGCCGTCCCTCCCGGCAAAGGCTGGCGCCGCCGGTAGGGTCGGTCGTCATGCGGATGGTCTACACCTCGGCACCCCCCGACGCCTTCTACCCGGCGCGGGAGCGGCTGGTGCGCAAGCTCGACCGGTGGGCCCGCAAGCACCGCCGGCCGGTCGACCTGTTCGTCATCGAGGCGTTGCTGGAGCACCGCTGGTCGGCGGGTGACGGGCTCCTCGGACGGTGGCAGCCCGAGGACCTGGAGGAGACACTGCTCGACTGGTTTCCCCGTCAGGTGACGTTGTCACCTGACGAGTGGGCCGAGGTCGTGCCGACCGTGGGTGCGTTCGTCGACTTCCTCTTCGAGCAGGACCTCGCCGACCGACACTGCGCCGACCGGCACCTGCTGCACGGCCTCCTGGACAAGGTCGCCACCCCCTTCGACGAGGCGATGGCGGACCAGAGCCGGTACGGGCTCGCGAAGTTCTGGACCGTGCGGATGCTCGCTGAGGGCGTCGACCCCAGCGACCAGGTGGCCGCCGAACGGTTCATCGCGGACCTGGATGCGGGCCGCATCGCCGTCGATGAGGCGCTGCTACACCGTGTGATGGCCAACCATCTGCAAGCCGAGGACTCCGACCAGCACCCACCGCTACCACTGGTGGCCGTGCCCGACGACGACACGCTTCGCGAGCTGGCCGCCGGGACGCCGGTCGTACGCCAGCTGGGGGAACTGGTGCGGTGGCTCGGGGACGGGCGGACGCTGACCACGACGGGCAGGCTGCGGCTGGCCGACGCGCGGGAACTCGTCGCGCTGCTGGACACCGGCGACGTCATCGACCCCGTCATCGGCGACCGGGTGTTCAAGACGCGCAGCAGCGACGACCTGTACGGGCTCACGGTGCTCGTCGCCTGGGCTCGGGCGGCCCGCGTCGTGCGGGTGGTGAAGGGCCGGTTGGTGCCGGTCAAGAGCGCGGCGAAGACGCTGGCCGACCCGCTCGCGCTGGCCCGACGGGCCTTCGACGGGCTGTGCGAGCTCGGCGGGGCGGTCTGCGGCAGCGGGTGGGCCGAGTCGGTCCTGCGGTGGCGGTTCGACGATGCCGTGTTCGCCGTGACGATGGCGCTGCTCGTCGCGCCGGAGCCGACGCCGATCGACGAGTTGCGGCAGCTCGCCTACGAGGTGGCCTGCGACGGGCTGGGGTTCGAGCCCGGCACCGAGGAGCAGGAGCGGGGCTGGCATCAGCTCGCCGACAACGACACCGACCGCCTGCTCGACCTGCTCGCCAGGCTCGGCGCGGTCGAGACGGACGGCGGTGTCGTCGGGTTGACCGCCCTGGGCGTCGGTCTGCTCGCCGGGCACCTGCGCGAACAGGGCGTGGCCGTGCCGACCATCGACCAGTTGCTGGAAGAAACCGCGGAGGTCGTCGTGGCCACCGCCACCGGCAGCCCGGCGGAAACCGCCGCCGCTCTTCTGCGCGACTGGTGCGCGCGCAACTCCGCCACTGCCTCCGCGGAGCTGCGCGCGCTGGCCAAGCGCACCGACGACCCTGAACACCGTCGGCTCGCCCTGACGTACGCCTGAGCGAGTGGTGGGTAGCTGGAGGACTTTGGCTGGCCATGCCGCTGTGCTGTCGACCGATGGATCTGGCTCTGCCCCTGCGGTCAGGGTCGCGTCGAGGCAGTCGCCTGTCAGGCGTACACGCTTCGCACGGCTTCAACGAACGATTGCCCGCGCGCCGAGGGTGCCCCGTCCTTCGCGGGGACCAGCTCCATCCGTAGGTCGTACGTCAGTTCAAGCTGAACGCCGGCGCCGTCGGCGTCCTTGTTGACGAAGTTCGCGGTCGACGTGCCGGCGATGTCCGCAGGCGCGGGCTGGACGACGCTGAAACCGGCGGCGCGAAGGGCTGTCGCCAGTTCCACACCGGTGGCGGTATCCCGTCCGCCGATGTAGACGACCTTGCCCGCCTTGGCCGTGCCGTGCACCGACAGTGCGTGGGTCCGCTGGCCGATCAGGATCAGGCACTCCTCGACGTCCCAGTTCTCACTCGTGACGTGCAGCCGGGGAAAGTTCTGACCTGCCGGCAGCAGACCCTTGAACTGGCACTGGGTGTGGTCGGTGCCCGCGATCGCGTTCGCGATCTCGCTGGTGCGTGACTCGATCGAGCCGCCGTGTGGGGCGACGACGATCAGCGGTGAGTTGGTGATCTTCCAGCTGAGTTCGTAGGCGACGTCTGCCTCTTCGACCTTGCGCAGCGCGGTCATCGACGGATACTCGCCCACACTGCCCACCGCGGCGGCTGCCTGCTGCGTCGGCGCGTCGTCCACCCGGGCGATGCCGTACCCGGTCATCAGCACGAGCGGAACGGCGAGAGCACTGAGCATCCATCGCACGTGTCTGTTCAAGGGATTCTCCTTGTGGTCGCGTTGATCTCGCCGCGTCGACTCTATCCACTGACGTCACTCTGCGCGGGCACGGTGCATGCAGTGCGTGTTCGTGCCGTCCTCGGCACCACGCAGCCGCGCTCGGGGCGGACGAGTGACGAACCGCATGCACAGCGTGTATCGCCCTCACGGTGATCGCGGCATACCGGGAGCCCTGGCCGGAGGCGAAGGTCGACGTATGGCCCGGGGCGGGTGCTGGCTCCGGAACTGCGTCGATCCCCGAACGACACAGCTCCGCTCCCGCCCACCCCGGCGCCACTCCAACCGTTGGCAAGGGGCCTTCCTCTACCGAATCCGTTAACAAGGGCACCTTCCTTACACCCTCGAGGAGTTGGCGTGAGCGAGCAGGAGGTGGTCGGGCGGTGGCTGCGGCTCGTGGTGGCGGACGCGGAGCTGTCGCCGTACCTCATCGGGGTCGACCTGGAGCGGCTCGGCGCGCACCTGGCGGCGGGCCTCGACGCGGCCCTCGAAGGCCAGCCAAGAGAGGACCCGTGGCGCGGGTTCGGCCTGTCGGAGGAGCAGCACCGGCGCATCGTCGACTACCTGGCGGGGGTGCTCTGGGCGCTCGACGTGCCCGACGACCGGATCGCCCGCGCCCACCGGGCCTTCGCCGGCGAGGTGGGCGCGTGACCATCGTGGCCGCCTGGGAGACAGCCGTCGAGCGGGGCGCCGACGACTTCTGGTGCACCCTGGAGGACCGCCGCCCCGGTCTGCTCCCCGAGCGGGACGCGCCGCTGCTCTTCGCCGCGCTCGGCCGCCTCACGGTCGGCGGCGACGACCCGGCCGGGCGGGCGGCGCTGCTGGCGGTGCTCGGCCGCGCGTACCGCCGGCATGGTCTGCTGCCGCACGCCGCCACCATCGGCGACGCGCTGCTCGCCGCCGTCGCCCGGCGCGCCCGCCCGCTGTGGACGCCGCGGCTCGCCGACGCCTGGGAGCACGCCGGCCGCCGCGCCGACGAGGCCGTGCGCCGCGCCGCCGCCCGCGCCGACGATGGCCCGGCCTGGTGTCCCGCCGAGGTGATCGGCCACGACCGGCCGTGCGACACGATCGCGATCCTGACCGTACGCCCCTGGCAGCGCCTGCCCTTCCGGCCCGGCCAGGCGGTCCCCGTCTGCACGCCGCGCCGGCCCGGCCGCTGGCGCTGGCTCTCCCCGGCCAACGCCCCGCGCCCCGACGGCACCGTCGAGCTGCACGTCCGTGCCGTCGCCGCCGGGGCCGTCGCCCACCGCCTCGTCCACGACGTACGCCCCGGCGAGCTGCTCCATCTCGGCCCGCCGCGCGACGCCGGGCTGTGCCTGGACCCGTCCGCGCGGCGGGACCTGCTGCTCGTGGCCGGCGGCACCGGGCTGGCGCCGCTGCGCGCTCTCGTCGAGCAGGTCGCCGCCGCGCCCGGCGGCCGTCGGGTGACCCTGGTCGTCGGCGCGCGCACCTTCACGGACCTGTACGACGCACCCGCCCTCGACAAGCTCCAGTCTGCCCACGACTGGCTGACCGTCGTGCCCGCCTTCAGCCACGACCCCGGCGCCGAGCCCGCCGAGCAGGGCGACGCCCTCACCATCGCCCTGGACCATCATCGACCCGAGGATGACGTGTACGTCTGCGGCCCGCCCCCGATGCTCGCCGGCGCGCGACTGCGGCTGCTCGCCGTCGGGGTGCCCGCCGAGCGTATCCACCTGCCGGCGGAGCTGGTGCCCTGATGGCCGTCTACCGCAGCCGGCACGTCCTGCCCGGTCCGCTCACCCCCGACCGGGTCCTGGACGTCGCGCTGCCGCGTACGCCGCTCGGCCGGCGCGGCTACCGGGTCGACGAGGTCGACGCCCTGCTGTGCCGCCTCGCCCACGAGCTGCGCGACCGCAACCGCCAGCTCGACCTCACCCGCGCCGAGAACCACCGCATCAAGGAGGCGCTGCGCACCTGGCAGACCCGGCACGCCGAGGAGCGCTCGCGTGCCCGGCAGGCCGCCCGGTGAACGGTCGCCATTCGGGCGGCTGTTGCCCGGTGGCTCTGGTCTTGGGGGTCCCGGGAAAGCCCGGGCAACCACGAAGAACCTTCGGGCTCGGTAGCCTCCCGGGATGCCGGACTCCACTCTCGACGGTCTGCTCGCCACCTTCACCGAACCGAAGCCGTTCAACCGGGACACGGCCGACCGGGCACCGCTCGCGCCCGGAACACAGGTCGTCATCCTCGACGGTGACATCGTCTATGTGGGTGAGACGGGGCGGACTCTTCGGGAACGACTCCGAGCCCACCTGCGGGGCAACCGGGGCTCGTCGGTGCTGCACAAGCAGGTCGGCGAGCTGCTCGACGGTGAACTCGGCCGGCAGGCGAGCACAGCCGAGATCGCCGCATGGCTCGGCCGGTGCGAGATCAGGTGGCGGGAGACGGATGACCCGAAGGCGCTCAAGGAGGCCCTGCTAACCCGGATCGCTCCACGCTTCAACCAGCTGTTGCCCGGGCAACGGGTCACGTCCACGGGTGCCGCGAGCCGCTTCGCGCGGCTGGCGGAGCTCCCGTACTTCGACTCCGTGGTGGTGGCCAACCGGGCCTACCTCGACGCGGTCGTGCCGGACGCGGCGGCCACCGAGCGGGAACACTGGGCACTTTCCTGTCTGCCCGGCACCAGGACGGACCCGCCACGACTGTCGGCAATCTCCATGAAGACGATGGAGACGTTCGTGCTGCACGAGCCGACCGAGCCGGCCGCCGACGCCCGGGCCGAGGGCTTCATGGTCGTCCGCAAGTCGGTGGTCGACGCGCGCTGGACGCCCGCAGCCTTCCGCGCGGCCCATCCCGGCATCACCCGGTGGCCGTCGGACTACGTCGATGCCGGACCCGACCAGGAGTGCCTCACCGGTGGCGTCGACGACCTGATCGCGGCGCTCGGGGACGAGCGTGTGGTCCTCGCCGCCCGCGCCCTCACCGAACCACTGCTGCGCTCCCGGACCCTGCACGCGCGAGGGCACAGTCAGCCACTCGCCGATGCGGTGCTCGGCCGGCACGAACACACCGACTGGATCTACCCGGTGGACGCGGTCGGTAGCCCATCCGGGAATGTGTGGGAGTACTTCCACAGCGACGCGGTGGTCGACCTGCGGCTCGCCGCCGGCTACCACCAGATCGCCGCCGGCGACCGGATCTGGGCGTACGCCACCGTGCCACCCGCCCGTCTCGTCGCTGCGGGCGTCGCCTGGGACGACCCCTATCAGCAGGCGACGGAAGGTGGGTCGGAGTGGCGGGTGCCCATCCGGTGGGATGCCGAGCTGACCCGGCATCTGCGCAGCAACGAAGAGAACCTGCCCGGGGTGCCAGCCGGGCCGGTGCGTGGCGTGCGGGGGATGAGCGCGACCGAGCGCGACCGGCTCGCTGACAGGTTGGAAGCGGGCGGGGCGCCGGAACCCGAGGCCCTGCCCGAGGGGCGCCGCCGGAGGCTCGCGGAGGTCACTGCCCGCCAGGGGCAGGCCGACTTCCGGCGCAGGCTCCTCGAGGCGTACGGGGGGCGCTGCGCGATCACCGGCTGCGACACCGGGGCTGCCCTCCAGGCCGCCCACATCTCGCCGTACGACGGACCCGCCACGAACCGGGTCACCAACGGTCTGTTGCTCCGGGCCGACGTGCACAACCTCTTCGACCGGGGCCTGATCTGGGTTGACGAGCAGCTTCGCGTCCGGGTCAAGGCGGAGGCCGCGCACTACGGGAGCTGGCACGGCGAGGAGCTGCGGCTGCCGATCCGTGCGGCGGACCGTCCGGACGCCGCCGCGCTGCGCGCCCACCGCCAGGAGGTGGCCGGAATGCCGTGAGACCCCCTGGTTCGACATCGATCTCCGTGAGATTGTCTATGTCGGAGCGTGTGCGACAGGACACGAGGGGTGATCGAAGTGGGTGTTGCGGACGGGCCGTCGCAGTGGTCGATCGAGAAGTTCGGGTTCGCCCAGGCGGTGACGCTGCGCAAGCGCGTTCCGGCGGCCCTCAAGCGGGCGGTCGAGCGGGCCATGGACGCCCGGGAAGCGTCCGAGATGACCAGTGACCATGCCTTCGGGTCCGTGCGCTGGCTGGTGCAGTACGAGGAACTGCACCTACACCTACGGGAACTGCCCGACGTGACGGACCTGCGACCAGCCGGTGCCCAGTTCAGGATCACCGTCTGCGCGGGCCACCTCCTGCTGCCCTGGCACTACTCCACCAGGAGCGACCTCGAGATTGCGCGGGTCCGACCGGGGCGCACCCTCAACCGATTCGCCCACGACCTGCTCGCCATGTACGGCCCGACGCCGCGCTACCAGCAGGACACCCTGCCGCTCATGCCGCTCAGTGATCAGGAATCCCGCGACCGGTCGGAGTTGCGGGACGCAGTCGAGCGGCTTCCCGTCGAGCCGAAGGTGCTGCTGATCGGCTATGCCTGCAATTCGGACGCCGGGCTGCTCCGGGTCTCCTGGGGCGAGGCGGCGCTCCGACAGAACGGCGAGCTGGAGTGGCAGCACGTCGAGGACCTGCCGCTACCGGGTGACGCCTCCCAGAGCCGGCGCGGCTTCGCCGCCTGACCGCCACGCCGCCCCGGAGGGCCCGACCGTGACGGCGGTGAGGTCGGCGGCAGCCATCGCGTCACGCCTGCCCGGCAGCGGGGCCGGGAGTCGCTCGCTGGAAGCCGACCTTCGCCTCGGGAAACGAGTCCCGCAGCGTGGTGAGGGTGGGCTCAGTGTTGCGGCCCCACACCTTCCGTACCACCCATGTCCGGCCGTCCTGCACCAGAGCGTGTTCCGTGAACCAGCGGCTGACCTCCACGCCGGGGTACTGATCGGCGAGCGCAACCCGCACCTCATCCTCGCCGTGGTGCTCGCCCTCGATGGGCCGGAACCGGCCCGGCGACAGCGCGCCGCCGATCGCCGCCGCCGGCACCCCTCGCTGGATGAGTTTCTCGATCATCAGCCGCACTGCTCGGCGCTTGTTCTCGTCCGGCAGCACCTGGCCCTCGACGATGATGTGATACCTGGTCCAATCCCGGTTGTCGGTGCCTCGCCGTTCCTGCTCAGCGACCTTGCGACCGACCCGGATCTGGTAGTCGGCCGCCTCGGGCAGTGGGATGACCTGCTGGATGTCCAGCAGGACCCGTCCGTCGATCCGGTACGGGATGAGCCGGACGCAGCGTACGTCCATGCCGTCGAAACGGTTGAGCCACAGCACGGCGGTGGTCAGCTCCCGCCCGAAGTCCGCCGAGACGAGCAGAATGCGCACGTCGGAGGAGATGATCGGCGCCTCGTCGCTGTCTCCTAGATCGAGCCAGGCGAGCAACTCCGATCTGGCGTCGACGTCCTCGTCCGACCGGATCCGGGAAAGGTGGTCCTCGTAGGCCGCGACGACCTCGTCGAAGCTCATCGCCGAGACCATCGCTGCGTACCGGAGAGCCTGAAGCTCCATGTGCCCGCCGTCATCGGTGCGCTTGAGTTCGATGACCACCAGATGCCCGGTCTTGTCCACGGCCAGCAGGTCGATCCGGCGCCTCGAGTCCTCCCAGTTGCCGAACTCCTCGGCGACGACGAGCAGGTCCGGGCTCAGCACGGCGATGTCGTCACGCAGCAGCCGTTGCAGGTCGTCGCGTTCGTAGATGCCGAGGGCGGCAAAGCGGGCCGCGTCGTGCCGGCGCAGGCGGTCGCCGTCGATCTCGTACAGCGGCACTGGTACTCCTTCGATGGGACGCGGGTCAGGCCGGCGACGAGCCGGCAACGGAGGTGTAGGTGCGGGCTTGAGCTTTGACCGAGCGTGGGCAGATCGGTGTTCCGTCCGCTGCCGTCGTGCCCGCGACCCATCGATACGGAGGTGTCCGGCGCGGCTCTGCGAGAGGCGGCCGACATGATGGGCAAGCGTAATTGATGCCTATTCCCCGGGTGTGGCTTTCGACGAGGTCGATCAGTCCGCAGTGGATATTGACGAGGCCGCCCGGTCGGCTTAGAGCTTGGTGATCACTAGGATCGGCGCCGTGATGATCAAACGACGGCTTCCAGCGGTCCTCTTAGGACTGTTGGTGGCCTTCCCGACACTGGGCGTGCCTCCCGCCTACGCCGACGAGCACGAGACCGAACCCGCCGAGCCGCCCAAAGTGGAGCTGGTCCTCGACGTCAGCGGCTCGATGCGCGCCAAGGACATCGGCGGGCGTTCCCGTATCGCCGTGGCCCAGGAGGCGTTCAACGACGTCGTGGACGCGCTGCCCGAGACGACGGATCTCGGCATCCGCGTCCTCGGCGCCACCTACGGCGGGGACGACAAGAAGGTCGGCTGCCAAGACACCCAGCAGCTCGTACCGGTCGGCCCCGTCGACCGGGTGAAGGCCAAGAACGCCATCGCCACCCTGCGCCCCACCGGCTTCACCCCCGTCGGGCTGGCCCTGCGCGAGGCGGCGAAGGACCTCGGCTCCGGCGAGACCACCCGGCGCATCATTCTCATCACCGACGGCGAGGACACCTGCGCGCCGCCGGACCCCTGCGAGGTGGCCCGCGAGTTGGCCGCCCAGGGCACCCACCTGGTGGTCGACACGCTCGGCCTCATTCCGAACGAGAAGGTACGCAAGCAGCTCGTCTGCATCGCCTCGGCGACCGGCGGGACGTACACCTCCGCGCAGAGCAAGGACGATCTGACCCGGCGGATCAAGCAGATCGTCGAACGGGCCAAGGACACGCACACGAAGACGCCGGCGAAGGTGGCCGGCACCGACGTCTGCGCCAAGGCGCCCGTGCTCACCCCCGGTGTCTACACCGACCGGGAGCGCTTCGAGGAGCACCGGTGGTACCGGATCCCGGTCCAGCCGGGGCAGGAGCTGCGGGCCTCGGTGAGCATCGGCCTGGACCGGCCGTTGAACCGGGACTACGGCGTACTGCTGCGGGCCACCGCCACCGACGGGCGGGAACTGGTCCGGGGCAACGACGCCGGCAGCGGTCGTACCGACGTGCTGTCGACCGGCGTGCGCTGGTCGGCGGCGGACGACGAGGACGAGGAGGACTCGGCGGACGACGACAAGGGTGGCGTCTTCTCCGACTCGACCGAGAAGGCTCCCGAGCCCACCGTCGTGTGCCTGGTGGTCAGCAACTCGTTCTCCGCGAAGGCGGGCGCCGGTCAGGCTCCGGGCATGCCGCTCGAACTGACCATCGACCTGGTCGACGCGTCGCCCGCCCCGAACAGTCCGGGTCTCGGCCGGGGCTGGGTCCTGCTGGGCGTACTCATCCTTGCGGGCCTGCTCAGTGGGTTGATCGTTGGTTGGCTGACCCGTTGGTGGGTCGCGGTCTGGAGGACCCGATGACGATGCGGAAGGCTCCGGCCCTGACCTCGGCCCGCCGGGCGGCGGTGCTGCTCGCCGCCACCGGCATCGCCGTCGCGCTGCCGGCCGCCGCCGGCGCGGAGACGCCCACCCCGTCGCCGGGGGCCGCCACCATCCACAAGGCCGGCACCTCGTTCCTCACCGCCGCCGGGATCAGTCCCGGCCAGCCGGTACGGGTCGGCGCCTCCGTGGGCGACTACCTGTACTGGTCGTTCACGGCCGAAGCGGGGGACACCCATCACGTGGCGGCCACCGTGTCGCTGCCCGCCGCGGCGAGCCGGAAGGGCGACTCCACCTGGACGGTCGAGGTCTTCGACGGGCTGCGCCGCCGGCAGGCGTGTGTGGCGGGGGCGCAGACCCCGGTGGCGTCGAAGAGTGCCACCACCGTCGAACTCGACTGCGAGCTGCGCCAGGTGCGCTCGTGGGCCGAGCCGTGGTCGGGTGACCCGTTGCCGGGCACCTACTACGTCCGGCTGTCCGGCATCGAGTTGCCGGAGCAGGAGCTGGGCCTGCCGATCGAGGTGAGCCTGCTGGTCGGGGTGGAGTCCGACGGCGACACCAAGCCGGAGGGTGGCGACCTGAAGGCGCCCCTGGCCCCGGCGGTGAACCCGGGCAAGGTGCTCGCCGGCGATCCGACCGCCAGCACGCCGGCCCCGGGGGCGGCCGGTGACGAGGAGGACGGCTGGTTCGACTGGGTGCGGTGGCCGGGCCTGTCGTCCCGCTGGTACTGGACCATCGGCGGCGGCATCCTGGCCGCCGTCGCGGGCGTGGTCGGCTTCGCCCTGACCCGCCCCCGCCAGCGCGTCGGCTGACCGTACGCGCGGTCACCGCACAAGGGCACGAACGAGATCGACGACGACGGCAGGGCGGGCATGACCGAGCGGGTCGTGCCCGCCCTGCTCCGCGTCCGGGTCGACGGGTCAGACTCCCGGCGGCCGGTAGGCCATGTTCAGCTGGAGCGCCCCGTCCATCTCCTCGGGGGTCAGCAGCGGGTTGATCCGGGTGTCCAGGCCGCCGGCCGCCCGGATCGTGGTGGCCAGGGCGACGGCGGTCTGCTGGTCGGGAAGGTCGCAGATCACGTACGCGTCGTGCGGACCGAGCCCGAAGTCGAAGGACTCCATCCGGCCACCGGCGTTCTCGACCAACGCCCGGATCACCTCGGCGCGTCTCGCTCCGCCTTCCTTCATCAAGCCGCTGATCCCCTCGACCGTGTAGGTCGCCGTGAACAGGAACCTCGCCATCCGGGCACCACCTCCGTATCCCGGCCGCGCGTACCCCACGTGCCGGCGACTAGTCCTGCCCGCTGCCGTTGACGAGGGCGCGAGACAACCAGGGGAGTACGCCACGCCGGGCGCCCGCAACCCGGGTGGTAGGCCCATCGCCAACTCCGGCATGACGACCCGTGACCACGCCGGTACATACGCTGCCGGCTGTACTCGTCATGCGAGCGAAGGGATCCTCGATGAACGTCCATCACCTGCTTGCCGCCCCCAGTGCCTACACCATGAGCGCCGGGCGCCTCGGGGCCACCGTCGCTGCCCTGCTGGGGCTGGCCGGCGTGATCATCGGCGGGCTGGCTCTGGCCCGCCCCGCCGGTCGGTTCGGCACCGGCTCCGGCCGGCTCGGGGCCAGTGTGGCCCTGGCCGCGGGGCTGATCGGCATCGCCCTCGGCGGGCTGGTCGTGGTCACCTCCGACAGCGGTATCGGCACCGGAAACGGGCGGGGCGGGGCCTACGTGGCCCTGGTGCTGGGGCTGGTCGCCGTGGTCCTCGGTGGGCTGGCCCTGGTGCGTTCCCGGCGCACCGCCTGATCGCAGACCGGCCAGGGGCGCCGGGTCGGTGCGGCGCCGTGGAGGTCGCCGTCAGGAGCGGGCGAGCCAGCCGGGAACGGTCAGGCCGGACTCGTACGCGAGGATCACCAACTGGGCCCGGTCCCGGACCCGGGTCTTGGTCATGATCCGGCTGACGTGCGTCTTCGCGGTGGCCGGGCTCAGCACCAGCCGCGCCGCGATCTCGTCGTTGGACAGGCCGGCGGCGACCAGCGTCAGCACCTCACGCTCCCGCTCCGTCAGCGCGCTCAGCCGTGGCCCCGGATCCGGGTGGGTGGCCCGGGCGGCGAACTCGGAGATCAGCCGGCGGGTGATCGACGGCGCGATGAGCGCGTCACCGCGCGCCACCACCCGCACGCCGTGGATGAGCTCCGCGGGCTCGGTGTCCTTGACCAGGAAACCGCTCGCGCCGGCCCGCAGTGCGCCGTAGACGTACTCGTCCAGGTCGAACGTGGTCAGGATGATCACGCGGACGTCGGAGCTCGTGGCGATCTCCCGGGTGGCGGCCAGGCCGTCCAGGCCGGGCATCCGGACGTCCATGAGGACGACGTCCGGCCGCAGCTGCCGGGCGAGCCGCACCGCCTCGGCACCGTCGGCGGCCTCGCCGACCACCTCGATGCCGTCCTCCCCGCCCAGGATGGACCCGAACCCGGCGCGCACCAGGGTCTGGTCGTCGGCGAGCAGCACCCGGATCACGCCACGTCCCCCGGCTCCGGTCGCGGCGCGGGAGGGCCCGCCGACACAGGGACGGGCGGTATGGGAAGGCGGGCACGCACCCGGAAGCCGCCGTCCACGCCCGGGCCCGTGGTCAGCGAGCCGCCCAGTGCCCGGGCCCGCTCGCCCATGCCCAGGATCCCGTTGCCGGGCTGGCCCGCCGTGCCCACGCCGTCGTCCTCGACCTCCAGCAGCACGTCGTCGCGGTCCGGTCGGACGCGGATCACCACGGCGCTGGCACCGGCGTGCCGGGTCACGTTGGTGAGCGCCTCCTGGACGATCCGGTACGCCGCCAGGTCGACCTCCGGCGGCAGCGCGCGGGTCTCGGCCAGCTCGGTGCGGATCTCCAACCCGGACCGCCCGGCGGTCGTGACCAGCTCGTACAAGCGGTCGAGGCCGGGTGTGGGCCCGGTCGGCGCCGCGCCCTCCCGCCGCAGGATGCCGAGCGTCGTGCGCAACTCCCGCAGCGTCTCCTTGCTCGTCTGTTTGATCGCGGCGAGCGCCTGCGCGGACCGGTCGGGGTCCGGCCGGTGCAGCGCGGCGCTGGCCTGCACGTTGATCAGGGAGAGATGGTGACCGAGCACGTCGTGCAGCTCGCGGGCGATGCGTAGCCGCTCCTCGGTGGCCCGTCGCCGGGCCTCCTCCTCCTTGCCCTGCTCCGCGGCCAGCACCCGGGCCTGCGCCTCGGCGAGGTAGGCCCGGCGGTTGCGGGTCACGCCCACGATGACCGCGACGAGCCAACCGGCGTGCAGCAGCGTCGCCCCGTTCACACTCTCGGCCGTCCGGTGGTAGCTGTCCGCGACGGCGAAGGCGATCACCGAGGCGAGACCGAGCCCGACGGCGACCCCGAGATGCCCCTCGTCGACGACGGTGTAGAGCGCCACGACGAACACCAGCATGATCGGCCCGGGCCGGTGCAGCAGCGCGCCGTACGCGCCGACGGCAGCTAGCGCCACGACGCCCACCGCCACCGGATGGCGGCGGCGGAGGTAGAGCGCGCCGGAGGACGCCAGCACCGCCAACAGCGCCGCCCGTTCGGCGTCGGTGTCGATGCCGGACGCCTGCACCACCAGGCCGACGACGGCCACGAGGCCGACCACCGGCACCAGGGCCACCTTCGCCGCCAGGCCGTGCCATCGCGACGTCCACATGCGTCGAAGCCTAGTGCCGGACGCCGTACGACTCACTTGCGCCAGGCGGGGGCCATCCGCTCGGACATCTCGTGCCAGAACGTCGCTCGGGGTGCCGGTCGACGAGCGACTCGACGCACAGGTCCGCGACTTTGCGCACGAGCGGGTGGGCGCTGCCGCTGTGGCGGTGCGCGGCGAAGCCCTGCACCTGCCCGCAGTAGGAGCCCGGTTCCGGCCTTCCCGCGCTGCCCGACCCGGGGCACGGCGTCACCGCTCGGCGGTGGGGCAGGCGTAGGGTCCCGGTGATCGGTGGGGAGGGGGAATCGATGCGTTCCGGGCTGGAGGTGCCGCCGGCGGTCGAGGCGGAGCGGGTGATCGCCGCCGTACTGGCCGACCTGCGCTCCGGCGACCATCGCGGCGTGGTGGTCGACTCGCCGCCGGGGGCCGGCAAGTCGACCCTGGTGGTGCGCGCCGCCGTCGAGCTGGCCGCCGCCGGCGAACCGCTGATCATCATCGCGCAGACCAACGAGCAGGTCGACGACCTCATCGACCGCCTGGCGCGCAAGGCGCCCGAGCTGCGCATCGGGCGGCTCTCCGCCGCCGACTACCGGCCGTCCGAGCGGGTCAGGGGCCACGAGACGGTCCGGGTCGCCGCCAAGGTCGCCGACCTCGGTGGTCCGGCCGTCATCATCGGTACGGCCGCCAAGTGGGCCACGGTCGCCGAGGGCTCCTGGCCGTGGGCGATCGTCGACGAGGCGTACCAGATGCGTTCGGACGCCCTGCTGCGCGTGGCCCGGCGGTTCGAGCGGGCGCTGTTCGTCGGCGATCCCGGTCAGCTCGACCCGTTCTCGACGGTGGAGACGGGCCGCTGGACGGGCCTGACCTGGGATCCGATGCAGTCGGCGGTCGCCGTGCTGCTGCGGCACAACCCGGAGTTGCCGGTGCACCGGCTGCCGGTGTCGTGGCGGCTACCCGCCTCGGCGGCGCCGGTGGTCGCGGCGGCGTTCTACCCGTTCACCGGGTTCCGCGCCGGCACCGGCCCGGCCGACCGGGCGTTGCGCCTCGGCGAGCCCGGGGCGGGCGACGCCCTGGACCGGACGGTGGACCTGGCGGCGGCCACCGGCTGGGCGCTGCACGAGCTGCCGGCGCGGCAGACCCTGCGTACCGATGCGGAGGCCGCCTCGGCCTGCGCGGCCCTGGCGTTGCGGGTGCTGCGGCGGGGCGCGGTCGCCGTCTCCGAGCACGCGCCGGCGGGTGCGCCGGTCACCGCCGACCGGATCGCCGTCGGGGCCGCCCACCGCGACCAGGCCGCGGCCATCCGCGCGCACCTGGGGCCGGCGGGGGCCGGCATCACCGTCGACACCGCCAACCGGCTCCAGGGCCGGGAGTACGACGTGACGATCGTGCTGCACCCGCTGTCGGGGCGACGCGACGCGACCGCGTTCCACCTGGAGTCGGGGCGGCTCTGCGTGCTGACGTCGCGGCACCGGCACGCCTGCATCGTGGTGGCGCGCGCCGGCATCGGGGACCTGCTGGACGCCCACCCGTCGACGGAGACCGTGCACCTCGACGTGCCGGTCAAGTTTCCGGACGGCTGGGAGGCGAACCAGACGATCCTCGCCCTGCTCGCCGGCACGACGGTGGCCGGCTGACCCGGCCCCCGCCGCCGGCCGCTTCCGCCCGCCGAACGGAACCGTCCGCCCCCTCTCGCCGGATGGTGATGGCTGCCCTAACATCCATCAACATCAAATCCGGCTCCGGAGGGAAATTCCCTATGACGGGTCTACTCGCCCGCGTCCTCACCTCGGCCCGCCTGGCACTCGCCGGCGTCGGCGCCGTGCTGCTCGCCATGGTGGGCGCCATCGCTGTCGTGGCCGCACCGGTCCAGGCCGCGGGCCCACGGCCGAACTTCCAGATGCCGTTCCCCTGCGGCGAGACCTGGCGGATGGCCACCTACTACGGGCATGACGACTACGACATCGACATGACCTTCACCGGCGGGGCCAGCAACGGCCGGCCGATCCTCGCCTCGTACGCCGGCACCGTCACGTTCGCCGGCTGGACCAGCGGCGGCGGCTGGTACGTGGTGATCGACCACGGCGGCGGCTGGAGGACCAGCTACGCGCACATGATCGAGTCCCCGCCGGTCCGCGCCGGGCAGTGGGTGTCGACCGGCCAGCAGATCGGCCGGGTCGGCAGCACCGGGAACTCGACCGGCCCGCACCTGCACTACGAGCTGACGCGCGACGGCGTCAAGACCGAGGCGTACTTCAACGGCGTGCCCTCCGGCATCACCTCCGACGGCAGCCCGAACACGGGGCCGCTCTACGTCTCCGGCCCCGTCTCGTCGGCCCGGAACATGACCAGCCAGAACTGCGGGCAGGTCAGCTCCAACCGCCAGGTGTACGAGTCCGGCAGCCACAGCGGCTGGCAGATGCTGCCGGTCAACAGCATCACCGGCTCGACCACCGCGTCGATGGTCATGGGCACCAACAAGCTGCTCTACACGGTCAATGACGGCCGGGTGTACGAGGCGGCCAGCGACACCGGCTGGCGCAACCTGTGGACCGGCATCTCGGGGGTCAGCAACAACGCGCTCGCCGTGATCCACGTCGACGGCGTCAAGTACATCTACACCGTGATCGGGGGCATGGTCCACGAGGCGGCGAGCAACAACGGCTGGCGCAACCTGAACACCGGCATCTCGGGGGTCAGCTCGAACGCCTTGGCCGCGATCAACTTCAACGGCGTGAAGATCATCTACACGGTGGCCGGTGGCATGGTCCACGAGGCGGCGAGCAACAACGGCTGGCGCAACCTCAACTCCGGCATCTCGGGGGTCAGCCCGAACGCGTTGGCCGCGATCAGTCACAACGGTGTGAAGATCGTCTACACCGTGATCGGCGGCATGGTCCACGAGGCGGCCAGCAACAGCGGGTGGCGCAACCTGAACTCCGGCATCTCCGGGATCAGCCCCGACGCGCTGGCGGCGATGGACGTCAACGGCGTCAAGCACGTCTACACGGTGGCCGGGGGCATGGTCCACGAGGCGGCGAGCAACAACGGCTGGCGCAACCTCAACTCCGGCGTCCGCGGCACGACCGTCTCGGCGACGAGCCTCAACGGGGTGAAGATCCTCTACACCGCCTGACGGCGCGACCGGACCACGGTTCCGCCTGCCGCCCGCCCGCCGGCGATCCCAGAAAGCCGGCGGGCGTGGCGGCCCGGGCGAGGGCGATCAGTCGACTACTTGACGTAGTCAGGTTGGGGATAATGCCTGGTCGCGTGACTACATAGCGTGAGCGAGTCAATCGCAGCGCCTCGTCACGGTCGCACCCGACACCTGCGGGAGGTCACCGCCGAGGCGACAGACAGGAGAATTCCATGTCAGCTCAGGCAGCAGCCCGCCGGCTCCGACCCCACGCGTTCACCCTCATCCTCGGCGTCGCCGTGGCGGCCGGGGTGGTCGTCCCCGCCGCACCCGCCTCGGCCGCCGTCCCCGGCCTCGTGCGGATCGTCGCGACGAGCGCCAGCAACTCGGACGACTTCCGCAGCGTCACGGCGACCTGCCCGGTGGGCAAGGTGCTGACCGGGACGGGCTACGAGGTCAACGGGGCGACCGGCGAGGCGGTGGTCGACGACCTGCGCCCCAACGGCGGCCCGGCCGCCGCGCCGACCGCCGTCACCGTCGGGGCGTACGAGGCGGAGGCGTTCGCGGGCAACTGGTCCCTCACCGCGTACGCGATCTGCGCCAACCCCGTCGCCGGTCTGGTGCGGGTCTCGGCGACCAGCGCCAGTGACTCGAACGACTTCCGCAGCGTCACGGCGACCTGCCCGGTGGGCAAGGTGCTGACCGGGACGGGCCACGAGCTCAACGGCGTCACCGGGGAGGGCGTGGTCGACGACTTCAGGCCGAACGGTGGCGTGGCCGCCGCGCCGACGTCGGTCTTCGTGGGCGCGTACGAGGCCGACGCCTTCGCCGGCAACTGGTCCGCGACGGCGTACGCGATCTGCGCCAACCCCGTCGCGGGACTGGTGCGGGTCTCGGCGACCAGCGCCAGTGACTCGAACGACTTCCACAGCGTCGCCGCGGCCTGCCCGCTCGGGAAGGTGCTGACCGGGGCCGGCTACGAGCTGAACGGCGTGACCGGCGAGGCCGTGGTCGACGACTTCCGCCCCAACGGCGGCCCGGCCGTCGCGCCGGCCACCGCCACCGTCGGCGCGTACGAGGAGGACACGTTCACCGGCAACTGGACCAGCACCGCGTACGCCATCTGCGCGACGGCGTAGTCACCGGCGCCGGCCGGTGGTGCCGCCCCGACCGGGGGTGACGCCACCGGCCGGCGCCCGTCAGGCGAACGTGTCACCGAACTCGCGTACGCCGTCGACGTCCAGGGTGATCCGGCTGTTGTCGGTCCACTGGCCGGTGGCGGCGCGCCAGCTCGGGTCGTCGCGCTCGTCGATGTCGGTCCATCCGGGCCGGTGGTGGCGCAGCTGGATCGGCCCGGACGACGCACCAGGGGCGAGAACGCCCCCGGTGAAGGTCAACTCCACCCAGCCGGGGATCGGTGTGCCCGGCAGCGGGTACCGGGTCGGCGTCGGGGTGGGTGTCGGCGTCGGCGGGCCGCCGGGCGGCAGGGGCGGCGGGAAGAACGTCACGCCGCGGCGGATCCGGTCGCAGCCCAGCGCCGCCCAGTCGCAGTTCGGCACCAGCGAGGTGTCGCCGCCCTCGAAGGTCAGGTGGTAGCGCACCCGCACGGTGGTGAGGTCGAGCGGCCCGGTGCCGGTGTTGGTGACCTTCAGGACGTGCTGGATCTGGTTGTCCGTCGGCGACCAGTCGAGGTTGAGGTAGCTGACCTTGGCCCGCCCGTACGCCGTGCGGACCGGGGTCACGGGGGAGGGGTCGGAGTAGCCGCCGAGGGTGTAGGCGCTGACGACGAGCCGGTACTCGCTGCCCGGCGCCAGGTTGGTCAGCGTCAGGGTGGTGGCGGTGGTGCTGCCGAGGCTCCGGTAGGCGTACGGGCCCAGCCGCGCCCGCACCTCGTACGTGATCGGTTCCTCGCCGGCCGGCTCGCCCACCAGGTGGAGGGCGTCCAGGAGAGGGTGAGGCGGTGGGGCTCGTCGACCACGACGACGGGGCTGCCGGGTGTGGTGAGCGCCGGGGTGTCGTCCGCCCGCGCGGCGCCGACGGCGAACGGGCTCAGCAGCGCGGCGAGGACGGCGGCGAGGGTGACGCGACGGGCACGCATGGTGACGATGCTACGAGTGTCGATGGATGCTTATCAATCGTTAGGTGGCCGTCCGGCCGGCGGGAGCGCAGTGCACAGTGCGCGGGATTCCGCCGCCGTCGATCACCGGTTTTCGTGTCGGTTCACCGATAGATCGACGTCTCTTTTGATCTACGTCTGTGGATAGCGTGTCGTGGCAAAGGCCGTCCATGAAAGGCGGACCATGAACGAATCCCATTCCCCACTCTCCCGGCGCCGGATCCTGCTCGGCGCCGCCGCGGCCTCGGCGGCCACCGTCGCCGGAGCGAGCGCCGCACACGCCGCGCCACCCGCCGGGGGAGCGCCCCCGGCAGGACCGGCCCGGCGTCCCGTCGCCCGGGACCGGATCGCCACCGCCCGGCTCACCGGCGGACCGGCCCGCTTCCAGGCGGACTTCCACGAACGCCTCGACGCCTGGCTGGCCTTCTGGTCGGCCAACTCGCCCCGGATCTGGAGCACCCCGACGGAGGTCGAGGGTCAGGTCGGCGGCGACGGCGACGCGTTCACGCTGCACGCCATCCGGGTCACCCGTGACGACGAGACGCGGGACGCCTTCGCCGCCGGGCGCTCGGACGCCGCACACCTGGCCACCCTCGCCAGCCTGCACCACCACTTCCCGTCGGTACGCGTCGAGGCGGGCGGCGCGCTGCGGGTGGCCGACGGCCCCGCCGGCTGGACCGGCTCGGCCGGACAGGTCGCGTTCGCGACCACCGCCTGCCGGGAGCTGTGGGGGCTGCGCGCCGCCGACGCGACCGACTGGCGCGAGCACCTGAGCCGGGCCGGGCACGGGGGCGACCCCACCTCCCGCTCCGGCTGGGCGGCATTCACCAGGGCGAGTCTGCGGCGCGGGCTGCGGACCGATTCGTACTGACCATCGGAGGTAGGACATGGCACGCAGTGAATTCCGTTTCGTCGTCGACGGCGTCGACCTGACCACCGAACAGCAGAGCCTGATCGCGAGCGAGATCCAGAAGGCGGGCCTGAACGCCCTCTCCACCGCCGGCAAGAGGCTGACCAACCCGCTCGCCGTGGGGCACGCCAACATCAAGCTCCGCCCCGAGTGGTACGGCCTGTGGGTCATCGACGGCCCGTTCGCCGAGGAGCTGGGCCAGAAGATCAACGACATCGGCTTCTGGATGCAGCGGTGACGGACACCGCCCACCGGCCGGACCCGCCGGAGCGGATGTGTCCGAGCACCCCCGCGGCCAACGCCACGGTGTTCCTCGGCATGATCACTCCGGCGGGGCGGGTCGCCTACGTGACGCCCCCGCTCCCCGCCGAGGTCGCCCTCGCCCAGGCCGGCACGGACACCCCGGTCGAGTCCCGGTACCGGCTGGCCGGCCCGTGCGTCACGTCGAAGTGCGGCTTCTGGACCGGCGCGCACTGCGGCCTCGGCGAACGGGTGGCGGCGTCCTTCCAGGAGGTCGCCGGTCCGGCGGAGGACGACCTGCCGCGCTGCGCGATCCGCCGGACCTGCCGGTGGTACGCGGAGCAGGGCCGGGCCGCCTGCGCCGCCTGCTCCCACGTGGTCACCGACGCCCGCTGAGCACCCGACCGCCCGCCTGCTCGTGGGCGACCGCCCACCGGGCGGACCCGCGCACACAGGCCGGGCGGCGGCGTCGCCGCGCGTAAAGGGCTCGCGATGTCCCACCCTTCCGCTACGGTCTGGGCGTCATGGATCCGCGGTACGACGGGGACGTCATCGGGCGGGAGCATCCCGCGGGTCTGCTGCGCGCCGAGATCGACCGGATGACCACCAGCCACGGCGGTCTGGTCCTCGTCGCCGGGGAGCCCGGCATCGGCAAGACGACGCTGGTCACGGCGGCGGCCGGCGAGGCCCGCCGACGAGGCGCGCTGGTGCTCGGCGCCGCCTGCTGGGATTCCGGCAGCGCCCCCGGCTACTGGCCCTGGGTGCAGGTGCTGCGCGGTCTGCGCCGCTCGACCGACGACTGGGCGTTGGCCCGGGAGTCGGCCGAGCCGGCCCTGGCGGCGCTGCTCGGCGAGGCGGCCGGCGGCACCGCCGGGGAGCCGGCGGACGGCGACGCCGGGGCGGTCGACGGCGCAGCCGGCGAGGCGGCCGGCCGTCGGAGCGGTGACGACCGCGTCGAGCAGGAGGAGTTCGCGCTGCACGACGCGGTGACCACCGCGCTGGTCGCGGTGTCCCAGCGCCGGCCGGTCGTGGTCGTGCTCGACGACCTGCACTGGGCCGATCCCGCCTCGATGCGGCTGCTGCGCTTCGCCGCCCAGCACACCTGGTTCGAGCGGCTGCTGCTTATCGGCACCTACCGTGACGCCGAGGTCGAGTCCCCCGAGCACCCGCTGCGCGGGCTGCTGATGCCGCTGGTGGCGAAGGCGACCACGCTCACCCTCACCGGCCTGTCCCGCGACGAGGTGGCCGCGTTGATGACCCGGGCGGCCGGCCGGGCACCCGACGCCGACCTCCTCGACGAGGTGCACCGGCGCACCGGCGGCAACCCGTTCTTCGTGGAGCAGACCGCCCGGATCTGGCGTGCCGACGGCCGGATCGGCACGATCCCCCCGGGCGTACGGGAGGCGGTGCGGGGCCGCCTCGCCCAGTTGCCGGCGACGGTCGTCGAGGCACTCACCGCCGCCGCCGTGCTGGGCCGGGAGTTCCACCGTCCGGTCCTCGCCGCCTGCGCGGGCACGCCGGCGGCGCAGGCCGACCGGCTGCTCGACCGGGCGGTGACCGCCCGGCTCGTGGTGTCCCGTGGCGGCGGCCGGTTCGCCTTCGTGCACGACCTCGTGCGGGAGACCCTCTACGACGCGCTGCCCGACGACGACCGACGCTCCCGGCACGCGGCGGTCGTCCGGGCCGTCGACGGCGCGCCAGCGCTCGCCGAGCGGCTGATCCCCGCCGACCTGGCCCGGCATGCCCACCTCGCCGGCGCCCACCTCGACCCGTCCCGCGCCGCCGATCTGCTGGTCGCCGCGGCCCGCGCCGCGGCCGGCCGGCTGGCCGTGGACGAGTCGGTGGTCCACTTCCGCCGGGCGCTCGACGTCGCCGACGACCCGACCCGACGCGTGAAGATCATGATCGAGCTGGGAGAGCTGCTGCACCACTCGGGCGCGGGCGACGAGGCCCGGCGGCTGCTCGCCGAGGCCACCACGCTGGCCGTGGCGGCCGACGATCCGGTGGTGCTGGCCCGGGTCGCCCTCGTCGTCCACCGCCGCCACGCCGACGGCCCCGGGCGGCTCGCCGATCCGGAGGACGTGCTGCGGGAGGCGTACCGGCGGTTGATCGGCGGGTCCGCGGGCACCGTCCCGGTCGGCACGATGGTCACCGACCTGATCGCCGCCACGGAGTCCCTGGCCCGGCGGGGGCACGACGACGAGGCGCTCACCTTCAGCCTGTGGGCCCGCCACGACACCACCTGGGGGCTGGGCTCGGCCCGCGACCGGGCCGCGATCACCGCCGAGATCCGGGACGTGGCGCGCCGCGGTGGCGACCGGGAGACGACGCGCTGGGCGACCGCGCTGCGCTGGGTCGCCCTGCTGGAGCTGGGCGACCCCCGCTACCAGGACGAACTCACCACCTTCGTCACCGGCGCCCGCCAGGGCGACGCCCGGCACCGGGCCGCCGCCACCATGGACGACGCCATCATCGCGGCCTTCCGTGGCGACTTCGCCCGGGCCGACCAACTGGTCGGCGAGCTGACCGCACTCAGCGAGTGGGAGCACTCCGACTTCGCCTTCATGGGCCACCACCTGCGCTGGTCGCGGCTGCACCTGCAGGGCCGTGCCGACGAGGTCGACGCCCTGCTCGACGAGCTGTCCTCGACCGGCTACCCCCATCCGGAACTCGTCCGGGGCATCACCGCGGCCGAGCGCGGCGACGTCGAGACGGCCCAACGGGTGGTCGCCGGCATCGAGTCCGCCGGCACGACGTACCCGGGACCGGTGTCGCCCCTGTGGCTGCGGCTGCGCGCCGGGGTCGCCGCCGTCAGTCGCGACCCCCGGCGCTGCGCCGAGGCCCGGGACGCGCTGCGACCGCACCGCGGGCAGTGGATGTCGGCGTTGTTCGGCTGCGACCTCAGCGGCCCCGTCGACCACTGGCTGGCCCTCGTCGACGCCGCGCAGGAACGCTGGGACGACGCGGTGACCGGCTTCTCCGCCGCCCGCGACTCCGCCGACCGGCTGGGCGCCCGCCCATGGTCGGTCCTGGCCCGCGCCGCGCTTGCCGACGCGCTGACCGGGCGGGACCGTCCCGGCGACGCGGCGGCCGCCGCCGCGCTGCGCGCCACCACCGCCCGCGACGCCGCCGACCTCGGCATGCACTCGACGGCCCGCCGCCTGGCCGGCGTGCCGTCGACGGGGGCCGAGGCGTCGCCCGCCTACCGGCCGGGGGTCGTCGCCGCGGTCGCCGGTCCGCGCCCGGCGTCGGCCGTCGCACCGGCCGCCGGCCCAACTCCGGCGCGGGCCGTCACCGCCGGCCCGCAGGCGGTGGGGACCGGGTCGCCCGCCGCCGGGCCGCACCCGTCCGCCGTCGGGCGGCAGGCGGGCCAGGCGTACGGGTTCCGCCGCGACGGGCCGGTCTGGCAGCTCGCCTACGCCGGCGTGGTGGTGCACCTGCCCGACGCGAAGGGGCTGCGCGACCTGCACGTGCTGCTCAGCCGGCCGGGCGTCGACGTCCCGGCGGTGGAGTTGCTCGACCCGGCCGCCGGGCCGGAACTCGTCGCGGCCCGCCGGATGGGCGGCGACCCGGTCCTCGACGACGAGGCCAAGGCCCGCTACCGGCGGCACCTGGAACGGCTCGACGACGAGATCGACCGGGCCGCCGAACGCGGCGACGAGCGGAGGTTGGCCGACCTCGACGCCGAGCGCGGCGCCCTGCTCGCCGAGCTGCGCGCCGCCGCCGGGCTGGCCGGCCGCAGCCGACGCCTGGGCGACGAGGCCGAGCGGGCCCGCAAGACGGTCACCGCCCGCATCCGGGACGCGCTGCGCAAGCTCGACCAGCGCCACCCGGGCCTCGCCGCCCACCTGCGCGACACCGTCTCCACGGGCAGCACCTGCCGCTACCTCCCGCCCGAGCCACTGCCCTGGCGCCTCTAGTAGTGCTACTAGCCCCCGGGCACCGGTCGCTCGTCGTCGGCGCGGGCCGGTAAACCCCGCAGCCCCTCGCGGTGTCTTGCTGACTGAGAGACCCGGGAGGGGCCAGATGCGAGAGGCGCATGCCACGGAGTTCGACGACTTCGTCCGTACCCGGTCGGTGGCGCTGTTGCGGGTGGCCTACCTGTTGACCGGCGACCGGCACGCGGCCGAGGACCTGCTCCAGGAGGTACTGGAGCAGATGTACGTGCGTTGGCACCGTTTGCGCACCTCCCCGGAGGCGTACGCCCGGCGGGCCCTGGTGAACCGGTCGATCAACCGGTGGCGGTGGCGGTCCCGGCGGCCGGAGCAGGCGTTGGGCGACAACGACGGGGTCGCCCGGGACCACGCCGACGACATCGCGCTGCGCCAGGCGGTCGTCGCGGCGCTGCGTACCCTGCCGCCCCGGCAGCGCGCCGCCGTCGTGCTGCGCTACCTGGAGGACCTGTCGGTCGCCGAGGTCGCCGGGGCGCTGCGTTGCTCCGAGGGCACCGTGAAGAGCCACGCCTCCCGGGGCCTCGCCCACCTCCGGGTGGCGCTGGCCGGGTCGAGCCTCGTCCTGTCCGCCCCGACCCACACCGGGAGTGCGCGATGACCATCCAAGAGCGTGACGTGCGGGGCGTCCTGCGTCGGGTTACCGATGACCTCGTCGGCCCGCCGACCCTGATCGACGACGTACGACGGGGTGGGCGTCGCCGGTTGCGGCGACGTCGCGCCGTCCTGGCCGCCGTGTGCGCGGCCGTGGTGGCGGTACCTGTCGGCGGTGCGCTCCACCTCGCGGACGGCGGGGCCGCGGTGGAGGTCGCCTCGCCGCTGTTCGACGGACCCACCCGCGGCGATCTGGCCGGCGACAACAGGTATCTGCGACAGGTCCGGCAGGCGTGGCGGGACGGAACCAGGGACACCGGCTCCGATGTCGAAGGCGATCCGCACGTGGTCTGGGCGGGGAACACGCCGGCCGGGCCCGCCGCCTACGTCGCGCAGCGGACCACCGCCACCGGCGAGGTGTGGAAGCCGGCCGGCGAGCGGATGATCGGCTATGCCGCGTTCGTCGAGCCCACCGCCGGCGGGCCACGGGTCATGACGCGGGAGACCGTGACCGATGCCGGCACCTACGGCAGTTCGGTGGCCGTGCTGCTCGGATCGCGACGCGACGTGCTGGTCGTGCTCGACACCGGACAGCCGGTCGAGTTCTCGCCGACGCTCCGGTACGCGGCCGACGGCCGGATCGAGCGCACCTTCCAGCGGGTGGAGTTCCGGGACGGGGCCGCCGTGCTGTCGGTGCCGCCGCAGCGCGGAAGGGTGACCGTCGCCCTGGTCCGGAGGCCGGTCAGCGCGACGACCGCCGTCCACATCGCCAACGCGACCGACGTCCTCTTCGCCGACCGGAAGGCCAGTCCGCAGCCGCGGTCGGTCACCTACACGCTGCCCGACGCGGAACGGGTGTGGGGCGACAGCCCCGCCGCGCAGGTCGGCAGGGACGTCTACGAGACGGAAGCGCTCGCCGCCTACGTCGATCCCGGCGGCACGCACCGGGCAGGGGAATCTCCCCACCTGGTCGTCTACGGGGCGACCCCCGACGGCCGGCAGCTGCTGCTCGAGAGCCACCAGTACGACGACGATCCCACCCGCGCGATCGCCCTGCTCGCCCACCGCGGCGCGCCCTTCCAACCGGTGGCCAGCGGATTCATCGACTGGACCGCGCCGCTGCCGGTGCGGCTGCGGCTGCCCGACGGGCAGGGTGTCCTCGTCGCCGCCGAGGGCGCGGCGCTGAGCTACCGGGTCGGTGCGGGGGAGTGGCACGACGCCGGGCGCGGCGCGGCGCTGCTACCCGCCGACGCCACCGAGGTACGCGTCACCGCTGCCGGCGGCACGGCCAGCACCGTCCGGGTCGACTCCTAGCCGGCCGCCGCACGACGACGGGCACCACCACCTGCGTGGCGGTGCCCGTCCTGCGTGGCGGTGCCCGTCGTCGGCAGGATCAGCGGCGGTTGTAGCGGTACATGGTCAGCGTGCCGAAGACCACCAGGAAGCCGGCGGTCCACAGCAGCGTCCACATGATCGCCGACGCGTCCGAGGTTCCCGACATGACGGCGCGTACCGAGGCCACCAGCTGCGTGATCGGGTTGACCTTGACGAACGCCTGGAGCCAGCCGGGCATCGTCGCGGGCTCGACGAAGACGTTGCTGAGGAAGGTCAGCGGGAACAGCACCATCATGCTCGCCCCCATCACGGACTTCTCGCTGCGCAGGACGAGCCCGAAGAACGTCCAGACCCAGGAGAACGCGAACGAGAAGACCACCAGCAGGCCGATCCCGGCCAGCACGCCGGGCAGCCCGCCGTCGGGCCGGAACCCGAGCACCAGCCCGACGCCGAGGATGACCACGGCCGCCAGCACGTACCGCAGCACGTCGCCGAAGATCATGCCGACCAGCGGGGCGGGCCGCCAGACCGACAGCGTCCGGAACCGGTCGAAGACGCCCTTCTCGATGTCGGTGTTCAACCCGACGCCGGTGTACATGGTGATCATCACGACGCTCGTCACCATGATTCCGGGCAGGAAGAACTGGAGGTAGTCGCGCGGGCTGTCGGCGAGGGCACCACCGAACAGGTACGTGAACATCAGCACCATGATGATCGGGAACGCCGTCACGTCGAAGAGCTGCTCCGGCACGTGCTTGATCTTCAGCAGCGCGCGCCAGCCGAACGTGAGCGACGCCGACAGCGCGCCGGGCCTGGGCGGTCGCGCGCCGGGCGCGAGGACGGTGGCGAGCGCCTCCGTCGAGGGTACGTAGACGGACGGGGCCCGCCCGGTCGTGGTGGCGTTGGTCATCGGGCTGCCTCCAGCTGGTCGTCCCGCTCGTCGGCCGCGACGGCGGGGTGATCGGTCAGGGCCAGGAAGACCTCGTCCAGGCTCGGCTGACCGAGGGAGAAGTCGTCGACGACGATGCCGGCGCGGGCCAGGTCCCCGAGCGCGCGGGCCGCCTGCTCGTTGGCGTCGAGGTCGCTGCCGTCGCCGCCGACCCGCGCGGTCAGCGCGACCGGATCGGGTGCGAGCTGCACCGGCACGCCGAGGGCCGCCTGGAGCAGCTTCTCCGCCTCCGGCCGCCGCCCGGGGTCGCGCAGCCGCAGGTGGACGGTGCCGGAGCCGACCGAGGACTTCAGCTCGCCCGGGGTGCCCTCCGCGATCACCCGGCCGTGGTCCACCACCGCGATGCGGCCGGCGAGCTGGTCGGCCTCGTCCAGGTACTGCGTGGTCAGCAGCACCGTCGTGCCGTGTGCCACGACGGCCCGGACGATCTCCCACACCTGGTTGCGGCTGCGCGGGTCCAGCCCCGTCGTCGGCTCGTCGAGGAACAGCAGGTCGGGGGTGTTGAGGATGCTCGCCGCGATGTCGATGCGCCGCCGCATGCCGCCCGAGTACTTCTTGACCTGCCGGTCGGCCGCGTCGGTCAGGCCGAACGCGGCGAGCATGCCCTCCGCCCGTTCCCGGGCGGCCGGCTTGCGGTGCCCGAGCAGGCGGGCGAGGAGCATCAGGTTCTCCAGCCCCGTCAGGTCCTCGTCCACGGAGGCGTACTGGCCGGTCAGGCTCATCCGGGCGCGCACGGTGTTGGCCTCGGTGACGACGTCGTGCCCGAAGACGCGGGCCCGTCCGCCGTCGGGGCGCAGCAGCGTCGCCAGCACCCGTACCGCCGTGGTCTTGCCGGCGCCGTTCGGGCCGAGCAGCCCGTAGACGGTGCCGGCGGGGACCTGGAGATCCATGCCGGCGAGCGCCCGGGTGTCCCCGAACGACCGGGTCAGGCCCTCGGCCTCGATGGCCAGGCCGGTGGTGCGTGTCATGCTCCCTACCTTCCTCAGGTGTCACACGTTCAGGAGACGTACGGGCGCGCGGCGCGGCCCTCGCGCAGGGCCAGGCCCCACCAGTGGAGCTGGTCGAGCAGGACGTCGGCCGCCCGCTCGCACCGGTCGGCCGTCGGGGGTGACGGCGCGCCGTCGAGCAGGTCGACACCGACGACGTCGCGCATCGTGACCGCGTGCAGTGCGGTGAAGACCGTCCGGAGCTGCTCGACCGCGTGCAGGCCGATGGAACCGCACCCGTACGACACGAAGCCGACCGGTTTGGCCTGCCACTCGTCGTACGCGTGGTCGATCGCCTGTTTCAACGAGCCCGGAAAGCTGTGGTTGTACTCGGGGGCGACCACGACGAACGCCTCCGCCCGCGCGACCTGCGCGACGAACGACCCGACCGCGGGAGTCGGCTCAGCCGGGCAGCTCGCGGGGAAATCGTGGTCGGCGAGGTCGACGACCGTCACCGCCAACTCGTCGCGTCGCCGTGCCCGGTCGACGAACCAGCGGCCGATCCGGTCGCCCGCCCGCCCCTCCCGGGTGCTGCCGATGATCACGGCGAGGCGCAGTGGCGTCATGGCTCCCCCTCCCGGCTCCGGTTCCACCCGTCGGGCGCGAGACGGCGGCCAGCACCCCGCCAGATCGGAACTGGCGGGGCGCGATGCCGGCGGCGGGTGCGCTGCCACGGGCGTCAGGGGAAGGGGCGGCTCATGACCGACGTGCGGATCGGGCCGTGGCGTACCCCTGATCGGGGGCCTTCCAACCGGTGATCAGGCCGGCTCGTCGAAGAGCACCGGCCAGGGGCGGGGCGCCGGCCCGGGCGGCGGTGGCGGAGGCTCCGACCCGTCGGCCAGCACCTCCGCCGCGAGCTGCCCGAACATCGGCGCGGCCGGGTGCGCGGCCCGGCGCGGCCAGGCCGCCGAGGTGCGCCGGACCAGCGGCGACCCGGCCACCGGCCGCCAGGCGATCCGGGGCTCCCGGCGCGCCGTCGCCGCCGGCTCGACGGCGACCCCGCCGCCCGCCAGCACCAACCCGAAGAGGAACTCCGGGTTCCGCGCCGGGCGGACCCGCCCCGGCGTGAACCCGTGCCGGCGGCAGACCTCCAGCAGGTGGTCGTGCCAGCCGGGCGCGGTGGCCCGGGGCGCGGTCACCAGGTCCAGTCCGGCCAGCGCCGCCAGCTCGACCTCCCGTCCCCGGGCCAGCGCCGAGGCGCGCGGCAACAGCACCCCCAGCGGTACGTCGACGGCGGCGCCGAGGCGCAGCCCGTCGTCGGTGACGGGATGGTGCAGCAGGCCGACGTCCAGCCGTCCCTCGCTGAGCATCCGCTCCTGCTCGCCGCTGGTCAGCTCGTGCAGGTCCACGTCGAGCCCGGGGGCGCGCTCGGCCAGCCGGTCGAGCAGCTCGCGCAGGGTCACGGCGGGTGTCTCCGGCGGCACCCCCGCCCGGAGTACCCCCGACACGCCGTCGCGCACCTGCCGCATCAGGTTGCGCAGCCGGCCCTCCCCGGCCAGCAGTTCCTCGGCCTCGCCGAGGAGCAACTGGCCGGCGGTGGTCAGCCGCACCTGCCGCCGGGACCGGTCGAACAGCTCGACCGCCAGCTCCCGCTCCAGGCGCTGCACCGACTGGCTCAGCGGCGGCTGGGCCATGCCGAGCCGCTCGGCCGCCCGCCCGAAGTGCAACTCGTCGGCGACCACCACGAAGTGCCGCAGGTGCCGGAGCAGGTCCACGGCCGGGACCCTACGCCAGCGCCCGCCCGCGTCCGCAACCGCGAACACGTCCGCAACCGCAACCGCAACCGCAACCGCGACCGCGGACGTGGACGTGGACGTGGACGCGGCGAGATCTTGGTACCGAAGCGCCCCTCGGGGGGCACTTTGCTACCAAGATCTGGCGCCGAGCGCCGAGCGCCGAGCGCCGGCGGGCGTCCGGCGGGCGGGGGCGGGGCAGCGGCTACCGTGCGCAGTGTGGTGGCGGAGCGGATCGTGGAGATCTTCGAGCGGGCCGGGGTCACCGGCTGCCTGCACGTCGTCGACCTCGACGCGGTCGACGGCGGTGCCGGTACGGGTGAGCTCGACGGCCGGCGGGAGGTGGCGGTCCGGGCGGACGAGCAGGTGGTGATCGCCTCGATCTTCAAGGTGCTGCTGGTGCTGGAGTTCGCCCGGCAGGTCGTCGCCGGCCAGCTCGACCCCCGGGAACGGGTCCTCGTCACCGCCGACGACCGGCTCGGCGGGTGGGGGATCGCCGGCTGCGCCGACGACGCCGAGGTGTCGCTGCGGGACCTGGCCTACTTCGCCATGTCGGTCAGCGACAACACCGCCGCCGACCTGCTGCTGTGCCGGGTCGGGGCGGACGTGCTGCCGATGCTCGCCGCCGAGCTGGGGCTGCCGCGTACCCGGATCGTCGGCGGCCCCCGGCAGCTGGTCGAGACGATGCTCGCCGACGTCGGCGCGCGTACGGAGGCGGACTTCGCCCGGATCTTCCCCACCCTGCCGCCCGAGCGGGTCCGCGCGATGCGGATGTTCGATCCCGCGCACACCACGTCGAGCACCGCCCGGGAGATCACCCGGCTGCTCGGCCTGATCTGGCGCGACGAGGCCGGCCCGCCCGAGGCGTGCGCGATGGTCCGGGGCTGGATGGCCCGGCAACTCTTCTGGACCCGGCTGGCCGCCGGTTTCCCGCCGGGCGTGCGGGTGACCGGCAAGACCGGCACCCTGCCGGGCCTGTACCTGGAGGCGGGCGTGGCCGAGTACCCCGACGGCGGGCGGTACGCCGTCGCCGTCTTCGTCCGCGCCACGCAGCTCGCCACCCGCCGCATCGACGTGGACCTGGCGATGGGGGAGGCGGCCCGGACGGCCGTCGAGGCCCTGCGTGCCGGCTGATCTTCCGGCCGCGAGGTGCTGCCGTCGACCCGGCTGAGCTGGCCCGATATGCCGGCGGATATCGATCGTGTCGGCCGACGATCTTGGACCGGGCCCGGGCCGAGCTGATTGGCTCGGCACCGACCGATCAGCACCACGACGGGGAGAGTTCCGCATGCCCGACATCGACCGCCGCCGCTTCCTCCGCGACGCCGCCGCCAGCACCGCGCTGGTCACCGCCGGCGGGCTCGCCGGCACCGCACTCACCGGCCCGGCGCACGCCGCGCCGCCGGTCGCCGCCGCCCCGGCCGGCCGCCGCAGCGGCCCGGTCAGCTTCCGCTGGTGGGGTACGTCCGCCTGGCGCATCGACGTCGGCGACCGGACCGTCCTGGTCGACCCCTTCCTCAGCCGGATCGACACGGGGCTGTTCAGGGGCGCCTTCGACCAGACCAAGAAGCTGGAGGTCCGCACCGACGTCGTGGACTCCCTGGTGGACCGGGCCGAGACGGTGCTCGTCACGCACACCCACTGGGACCACTACATGGACGTGCCGTACATCGCCGGCCGCACCGGCGCCCGGGTCTTCGGCACGCTGACCGCCTACCACCTCGGGCTGGCGTACGGGCTGCCGTCGGGGCAGCTCAGCCCGGTGCGGGGCGGGGAGGTGCTGGACTTCGGCGCGTACACCGTGGAGGTGGTCAGCTCCCTGCACAGCCGCAACAAGTCGTACTCGATGGCCTTTCCGGGCGTACGGGTCAGCCAGCCGGCGAAGCCGGAGACCATCGCCGACCTGCCCGAGGGCGACACCCTCGCGTACCAGCTGCGGGTGCCCGGCGGTCCGTCGGTCTTCTTCATGGGCGCGAGCGACTTCGCCGAGCGGAACCTGACCGGGCTGGCCCCCGACGTGGCCATGCTGGCGCTGCCGAGCACCACGGTCACCGCCGACTACGCGGAGCGGCTGCTCGACGCGCTCGACCGGCCGAAGGTCGTGGTGCCGGTGCACTTCGACAACTTCGAGACCGAGCTGCGCAACCCCGTGCCTATGGCACCGACGGACCGCGAGCGGCTGGACGCGTTCCTCGCCGCCATCCGCCGGGTCTCCCCGCGCAGCCGGGTGATCGTGCCGGAGTATCACACCGCGTACCACTTCTGAGGAACGCACGACGGGCCGCGGGCAGCAGCCCCCGGCCCGTCGTCGCGTCCAGGTCGGCTGCTGGACCGGCGGCGAGGGCTCAGCTCGCCGACATGTCGGCCAGTGCCCGCACCGAGCGCCAGTTGCGGGTGGTCGCCACCACGCCGAGCTTCTTCTCCAGGTGGTTGTTGGTGAACTTCGACCGGCCGTAGCCGCCGTCGGGATGGTGCAGGTAGACCTCGCGACCGGTGACCGTGAACGCGACGTTCTCGCCGCCGGGCACGGTCAGGGCGGCCACGGCGGCCGGGTCGGGCGCGGTCGCGAGGAAGACCACCATCAGCCGCGTGGGGTCGTCCTCCCGCCCGGCGTACGGGTTGCCGCCGGCCACCGCCGCCAGTTCCCGGCCGCTGCGCACCAGCACCGGCACCGTCAGCCCCAACTCGTCGGCGATGGCCCGCTCGATGCCCCGCGCCAGCGCGTCGGCGTCGCGCACCGTGCTCCCGAAGACCACGTTCCCGCTCTGCAGGTACGTCTGCACGTCCTGATGGCCGAGGCCGGTGACCAGCCGGCGCAGGTCGGCCATGGCGACCTTCGCACCGCCGACGTTGACCCCGCGCAGCAACGCGACCCACCTGTCCACACGACCTCCTCGACCCGCCGGTACGGGCCAGCCTAGGGCGTGGGTCGACGTCGGGTCGCGGCCGTCGGCGCCGGGTCGGGGCCCGCCGCTCGCCACACCGTGCTGGAGTGCCGGGTCCGTGATCCGTACCATCGGTTCTCGACAGCGGCGCCCGGCAACGGGTGCCGCGAGCGGAGCGGGACCACGGACACCGGCATGCGGGCTCATGCCGGTCGACCGGCGTGCGACCGCCTCCGCGAGAACCTCGCCCAGCGGTCCGCGCGCATCCATCCGTACCGGAAGGACACCGCCATGCGCGCTCCCTGGACGCGCCGTCACCGCCTTCTGCCGGGGCTGCTGGCCCTGGCCTGCCTCGCCACCGCCGCCGTGGCCGCCGCCGTTCCACTCACCAGCCCGCCCGCCCGCGCCGCCGACCCCGTCGTGGTGCTCGACGCCACCTTCGAGGACGGCACCACCCAGGGCTTCCGCTCCCGGGGCGGTGAGACCGTCGCGGTCAGCACCGCCGTCGCCCACGGCGGCACGCGCAGCCTGCTCGCCTCCGGCCGCACCGAGAGTTGGCAGGGTCCCGCCCTCGACCTGCTCGACGAGATGGTCAAGGGCACCCGCTACACGCTGACGGTGTGGGTGCGGCTCGCCGCCGGCCAGTCGCCCGGCCAGGTCCGGCTCAGCGTGCAACGCGACTCCGGCGGCACCTCCGCCTACGACCAGGTGGTGGGCGACACCGCCGTCACCGCCGACGCCTGGGTCCGGCTCAGTGGCACGTACGTGCTCGCGCACGACGTGGACGGGCTGTCGGCGTACGTCGAGACCGTCAGCGGCACCGCCGACCTGCACATCGACGACTTCACCATGGCGTCCCAGCCGACCAAGCCGGTGCAGACCGACATCCCGGCCCTGCGTGAGGTGCTGGCCGCCGATTTCCCGATCGGGGCGGCGATCGGCAACCGGCAGATCATCGGCGACCAGGCCACCCTGCTGCGCCGGCACTTCGACACGGTCACCCCGGGCAACGCGCTCAAGTGGGACGCCACCCAGCCGGCCGAGGGCACCTTCCGGTGGGCCGACGCCGACGCGCAGGTCGGCTTCGCCACGGACAACAACCTGGCGGTACGTGGACACACCCTCGTCTGGCACCAGCAGACCCCGGCCTGGGTCTTCACCGACACCGACGGCACCCCGCTGACCTCGGACCCGGCCGACAAGGCCCTGCTGCTGTCCCGGCTGGAGGCGCACATCCGCGCGGTCGTCGGCCGGTATGGCGACGCCATCGGGGTCTGGGACGTCGCCAACGAGGTGATCGACGAGAACCAGTCCGACGGGCTGCGGCGCAGCCGCTGGTACGAGATCAGCGGGCTGGACTACCTGCGGACCGCGTTCCGGGTGGCCCGGGAGGTCGCGCCGACGGCCAAGCTCTACATCAACGACTACAACACCAACGTGCCGGCCAAGCGCGACAAGCTGCGCGACCTGGTGAGCCAGCTGCGCGCCGAAGGGGTGCCGATCGACGGCGTCGGGCACCAGATGCACGTCAACGTCCAGTGGCCGTCGATCGCCGAGACCGAGGCGATGCTCCAGGCGTTCGTCCCGCTCGGCGTGGAGCAGCAGGTCACCGAGATGGACGTCAGCATCTACGTCGACAGCAGCGAGTCCTTCCCCACCCCGCCGGCCGACCGGCTGCTGACCCAGGCGTACCGGTACCGGGACCTGTTCGCCCTCTACCGCCGCTACGCCGACGAGCTGACCTCGGTGACCCTGTGGGGGCTGGCGGACGACGACACCTGGCTGGACACCTTCCCGGTGACCCGCAAGGACGCGCCGCTGCTGTTCGACACGGAACTCCAGGCCAAGTCGGCGTACTGGGGCATCGTCGACCCGACCCGGATCGACCCGACCCCGACGCCGACGGCCAGCCCGACGGTTTCCCCAACCGTCAGCCCGACGGCTTCCCCAACCGTCAGCCCGACGGTCTCGCCGACGGTCAGCCCGACCGTTTCGCCGACGGTCTCGCCGACCGGGGGGCCGGACGCCTGCCGGGCGGCGTACACCGTCTCCAACCAGTGGCCGGGCGGCTTCCAGGCGAGCGTGAGGATCACCAACACCGGCGGGCGGGCGCACGACGGCTGGACGGTGCGCTGGCGGTTCCCGGACGGGCAGCGGATCAGCCAGCTCTGGAACGGCACGGTCCGGCAGGACGGCCCGGACGTGTCGGTCACCCCCACGTCCTGGAACTCCGCCCTGCCCGCCGGCGGGACGGTCGAGTTCGGCTTCCTCGCCGGTTGGTCCACGAGCAACGACCGCCCGGTCGGCTTCACCCTCGACGGACTGGCCTGCGCGACCGGCTGACCCACCGGCCCGTCGTGCCGCCGCCCGACCTGCCCGCCTCCGGTCGGTGGCCGGCCGCCATGCCAGCGCGACGGTGGCGGTGACCGCGTCTGACGGAAGGGCCGTACCCGGGGCGTCAGCGGTGGGCGATGGCCGGGCCGGGCAGGCCCGGCCATCGCCGTGCCCGGTGCCCGGACGTCGCGGCGGAGCCGGGCCGGGACCCCGCGGATGCCGGCGACGGCGTCCGCTCCGGTCCGGCGTCAGAGCTGGCGGATGGCGGCGGAGGCGAGGCGGAAGCCGATGGTGCGGTCGACGATGCGGGCGACCAGGTCCGCCTTCCGCAGCCCGGCGACGCCGCGCAACTCCAGGCTCGCGGCGAGCACCCGCAGGTCGCGGGCGGTCCAGCCGGAAAGGTACGCCGTACCGTCGTCGCGGCGGGACATGGCCGCCAGCGCGGCCCCGGCCGCCACCGGGTCCGGCGCGGACGCCGCCCGCCGGGCCGCCGGGCGCGCGGGCGCCCCGCCCCGGTCGGCGGATTCGGCGGCCGGGTGCCCGGCGTGGGTGGTCCGGTCGGCGGGGACGGTGGGCGGGTGCCCGGCGGAACCGAGTTGGTCGGCGCGTGCGGCGGCCGGGTGCCCGGCGTGGGTGGTTCCGGCGGGCGGTGGGGTGGGTGGGGCCGGGTCGACCGGTACCACCGCGAGCCGGGCCCGCCCCTCCGCCAGGGCGGCGACGTCGGCGGCGGGCAGCCCCCGGAGCAGCGCGGCCACCAGGTCGGCGACGTCGCGGGTCGGGTCGGTCACGCCCCGGCCCGCTCAGGCTGGAGGTGGTCGAGGAACTCGGTGGCGAGCTGGCGCAGCTCGTCGCGGACCGCCGGGGTGGCGATCCGGTCGCGGAGCACCACGGGCACGCCGCGCGGGGTGTTCGTGGCGAACACGGTGACGTTCTCCCGCAGCGGGGTGGGGAAGACCGGCAGGCCGAGCGCCCGGACCTGGTCCATGTAGCCCTGGTGGGCGGCGATCGGCCGCTGCGCCATGAGCTGGATCATCGTGAACACCACGCCGGCCACGTCGGGGGCGACCTTGTGGTGCCGGCGGGTGGTGGCGAACCGGCGGGCGTCGGCGTTGTACTGGTCGACCAGTTCCCGGACGTTGCCGTGCAGGTAGTCGATGCCCAGCGTGGACAGGTAGTCGGCCTTCGCCGGGATGAGCAGGTGGTCGCTGGCGATGATGGCCGACTGGGTGACCACGTTGAAGTTCGGCGGGCAGTCGATGAGCACCATGTCGTAGCCGCCGAGCGCGTCGTCGTGCAGCCCCTCGGCCAGGGAGCCGCGCACCCGGAACAGCTCGGCGTCGTACTCGTCGCCGTCAGCGACCGCCCGGGCCAGCGCCAGGTCGATGTCGACGAGCTGGAGGTGGGACGCGATCAGGTCGAGCCGGCCCGCGCCGGTGAGCCGCGCGTTGACCGGGCCGGGGGAGACGACCAGCTCGCCCAGGGTCGTCGCGGGGGTGTCCCCGCGCAGGCCGTCGTACCAGCGCTTCACCGTCCGACCGTCGCGCAGGCGGACCCGCCAGTCGTCGGGGTCGTAGAAGCCGAAGGTGAGGCTGGCCTGCGGATCGAGGTCGATGAGCAGCACCTTCATCCCGCGGTTGGCCAGCTCTGCACCGAGGTTGGCGGTCACGGTGGTCTTGCCGACCCCGCCCTTGTAATTGATCACTGATACGACGTACACCGGCACCTCCCCAGACCGGGAACGGTAGCGGGCCGGCGGACCGGCGCGTCAACCGCTCCGGCGGTCCGCCTTCACCGGCACCGTCCGCCTCGACGACCGGTGGGCGCCAACTCATGATCGACGCCGGAGTGGGCGGTGGGCGGGGCTGTTAGAGTCTGCGCTGCTCTTGGGTCGGGGGTGGGAGGGGGCGACGGTGGTGGTGCCGTTCCGTGACGCACTGTCGCAGATGCTCAAGGCGCGCTTCCCGGTCCTCTACGTCGAGTCGTCCGAGGAACAGCGGGTGGTCGCCGAGGTCTGCGCCGTCGCCCGGGACGCCACCCTCGTCCGCACGCCCCGGGCGGTGTGGACCTGGTCGCTGACGACGGGGCTCGTGCAGCCCGACGGCGTCGCCCGCAAGGGCACCACCGACCCGGACGACGCGCTGGGCGCCGTGCTGCGCCTCGACCACCCCAGCGTGCTGGTCTTCAAGGACCTGCACCCGGCGCACGGCAGCAGCGACCGGCCGGGCACCCCCGGTGTGGTCCGCCGGCTGCGGGACGTGGTGGCGGCCTTCAAGGCCGGCCCGGTGCCGCGCACTCTCGTCCTGGTCTCGCCGGTGCTGCACATCCCGGTGGAGCTGGAGAAGGACGTGACGATCGTCGACTTCCCGCTGCCCACCGAGACGGAGATCCGACGGGTGCTCGACGGCATGATCGCCGCCAACTCCGCCAGCGGCCGGATCCGGATCGCGCTGGACGACCTCGGCCGGGAACGGCTCGCCAAGGCGGCCCTCGGGCTCACCCTGCACGAGGCGGAGAACGCGTTCGCCCGCGCCATGGTCAACGACGGTGTCCTCGACGGCAGCGACCTCGCGGTCGTGCACGAGGAGAAGCGGCAGACCGTACGCAAGTCGGGGCTGCTGGAATTCGTCGACCCCCCGGTCGACCTCGCCGACGTCGGCGGGCTGGAGAACCTGAAACGGTGGCTGGCCAAGCGGGACGGTTCCTGGCTGGCCGAGGCGGCGGCGTACGGGCTGCCCGCGCCCCGGGGCGTCCTGATCACCGGCGTGCCCGGCTGCGGCAAGTCGCTGACCGCGAAGGCGGTCGCCGCGGCCTGGGGCCTGCCGCTGCTGCGGCTGGACGTCGGGCGGGTCTTCGCCGGGCTCGTCGGGTCGAGTGAGCAGAACATGCGCACCGCCATCCGGACCGCCGAGGCGACCGCGCCCTGCGTGCTGTGGGTCGACGAGATCGAGAAGGGCTTCGTCGGCGGGGCCAACGACTCCGGCACCTCCGCCCGGGTCTTCGGCTCCTTCCTGACCTGGATGCAGGAGAAGTCCCGGCCCGTCTTCGTCATCGCGACCGCCAACGACTTCGAACGGCTGCCCCCGGAACTGCTCCGCAAGGGGCGCTTCGACGAGATCTTCTTCGTCGACCTGCCGACCCGCGCGGAGCGCGCGTCGATCTGGCGGGTCCACCTCGCCCGGCGGCTGCGCAACCCGGCCGTCGCCGGCGCCCTGACGCCCGACGACGCCCTGCTCGGCGAGCTGGCCGGGCTCAGCGAGGGCTACTCGGGGGCCGAGATCGAGCAGGCCGTCGTCGGCGGGCTCTTCGACGCCTTCGCCGAACGGCGTCCGCTGCGCCGCGACGACCTGGTCCGGGCCCTGGTCAGCATGGTGCCGCTCAGCGTCACCCAGGCGGAACGCATCGACGCCGTACGCTCCTGGGCCGACGCCCGCGCCGTCGCCGCCACCGCCGCCGAGGACTGGGACCTCGGCGGTCGTCCCGTCGGCCCGGGCGGCCCCCGCCCCGGCGGTCCGGGAGAGCAACGGGGGCAGGGCGGGCGAGCGGTCGAGTTCTAGTCTGTGGGTCGAAACCGAGGGGAGGGGCCCCGATGAGCGTCTCACTGATACTCCTGCCGCTGGCCGTCGCCGCCGTCGCCGCGACGCACGCCGCGACCGCCGGACGGGACGGGGAGGGCCGCGTCGTCTGCCAGGTGCAGACCCGGATGCGGGACGAGACGCTGCTCGTCACCGCGCTGCGCGACACCGGCGCGGTGGTCACCACCGAACCGGACGCCATCATCGCGGACTGGGCCGACGTGCGGGCCGGCTTCCGGCGCGGCGAGGACGGCATCTGGTCGGCGCACTTCACGGGCGAGGTCGACGAGCCGCGGGCCGTCGAGGCGGTCCGGGCCATCGACGCCGCGTACGGGCGGCAGGTCCAGCGGGCCGTGCTGGAGCGGCTGCGCGAGCAGGCCCCCGCCGCCGGGCTGCGGCTGGAGTCCGAACAGGTCACCGAGGACGCGAGCGTCCGCCTGGTGTTCGCCGTCGAGGGCAGGTCGTGATGGGCGGGCAGCCGCGGATCGTGGTCACCGTGACCAGCGAGGGCGTCGTGAGCGCCGAGACCAGGGACGTGCTCGGCGACGGGTGCATCGACTACATCGCCGTGCTGGAGGACCTGCTGGCGGCCCGCACGGTACGCAGCGCGTACACCGCCGACCGCGACCGCGCCGCCGTGCCCGAGCGGCAGGAGCAGCGCGATGTCGAACGCGCCTAGCCCCGGCTGGCCGCCCCCGGCCGTCCCCCGGCCGAGCACGACGTGGCAGGTGTTGCAGAGCTGGTGGCTGTTGCTGCCCGTCCTCGGGTGCAGCTGCCTCGGCGGCCTCGGATTCGTCTACGTGGGCCTGCGGGCCCAGCGCGCGGCGTGGTGGCTCCCCGGCATCTTCTACACCGTGGTGGGCTCGGCGGCGTTCCTCGTCGTCGGCGAGTCGGACCAGGAGAGCGCCCTCAGCGACTGGGCGGTCGGCGTGCTCCTGGCCGTGTGGATCGCCAGCATCCTGCATGCCGCGCTGATCAATCCTGCGTGGCTGCGCTGGCTCACGGACCGCCGCGCCAGGTTCGCGGCGACGGGGTGGCCCGGCGGCGCGTACCCGCTGGCCCCGCTGCCCGGGGCGGCTCCCGCCGGCCCGATCCCCCATCCCTACCCGGGCATGTCCCCGACGTATCAGCCCGGCTCGACGGCGGCCTACCCGTCCCCGGCCTACCCGCCTGGGTACCCGCCCACGTCGCCCGCCTATCCGCCGGGTTCGCCGGCGTACCCGCCGGGGCCGTCGTCCTACCTGCCCGAGTCGTCCTACCCGCCCGCGTCGTCGTCCTATCCGCAGGGGTCGTCAACCTATCCGCCGGGGTCGCCGGCGTACCCGCCCGCGTCGCCGACGGGACATCCGCCCACGTCGACTGGGTATCCGTCGCTGGCGGCCGACCCGACGTTGGCGCCGGCCGTCGACCCCTTTCCCACCGGGCCGATCACGTCGCTTGCGTGGCAACCGGACGCGCCGGCCCCGGGGCAACCGGACGCGCCGGCCTCCGGGCCGCCGGCCGGACCGCCGATCGACGTCAACGCGGCCGGGCCGGGCGACCTCGCGGCGCTGCCCGGCTTCGACCCGCAGCGCGCCCGGCAGGTGCTGGCCGAGCGGGAGCGGCGCGGGTCCTTCGGCAGCCTGGCCGAGTTCGCCGCCGCCGCCAACCTGGCCCCCCACGAGTACGCGCGCCTGCGCGACGCCGTGGAGTGCGTCCCGCCCGCCGGGCCGGCGCCCGACCGGCCGCCGCCCGGCCGGGTCCTCGATGTCTGACGACGGTCCGGGGCCGCGCCCGCCGGTGGGGGTGGAGACGGCGGCGGTGGCGCGCTTCCTGGCCGCCACCCGCGCCGAGGGCCCGGGCGAGCGGACGGCCGTCTGGGTGCAGGGCTGCGCCATCCGCTGCCCCGGCTGCTTCAACCCGCACCTGTGGAGCTTCCGGGGCGGGGAACGGGTCGCCCCCGCCGATCTGGTGCGCCGGGCGCTCGACGCCGGCACCGACGGGCTGACCCTGCTGGGCGGCGAGCCCTTCGACCAGGCCGCCCCGCTGGCGGCCGTCGCCGCCGGGGTACGCGCCGCCGGGCGTTCGGTGATGACCTTCACGGGCTACACCCGGGCGCAGCTGCACCGGGCGGTCGACGCCGGCCGGGACGACGTCGCGGCGCTGCTGGCGGCGACCGACCTCCTCGTCGCCGGGCCGTTCCTGGCCGATCGGATCGACACCCGGCGGCCCTGGGTGGGTTCCACCAATCAGGAGTTCGTGCTGCTCGGCGACCGCTTCCCGGGACTGCTCGACGAGGTGTCGCACAGCCCGGACCGGGTCGAGGTGACCGTCGACGCCGCCGGCCGGATCGCGGTGAACGGCTGGGCCGAGGTCGACGCCCTCGACGAACTGCTGGCGTCGGTGACCAGCCCTCGGCCCCGGCCCGCGGGCGTACCCCGGCGGGGGTAGCCGCGCCGGTCCGGCCGGGAGCACCCCGTGCCGGGCCGCGGCACCCGGCTCACTCGGCGATCGGCAGCACGACCTCGTTGTGGCGCAGGAACCACGGCTTCCACGGCGGATCGAAGCGCGCGTACCGGACCGCGCCGGTGGGGCGCAGCCCGGCCGCGGTGACCGCCCGGCCCAGCGCGGTCGCCCGCCGGTCGAACGCCACGGCCGTCCAGCGGCCCGCGAAGCGCGTCGCGGCGGCGAGCTGTTCCGGGACCAACCGGGTGCGGACCCGGGGGTCCGCCGGTTCGGGCAGCGTGTCGGGGGTGAGGCCCGCCGGCATCACGAGCCACACCAGCCAGTGGCCCGGCCGGTCCCCCTCCTCCTGCACGAACGGGACCGTCATCGCGATCGTCTGCGGGCCCGTCTCCCGGGCGGTCGCCCGCCGCGCGCGGTTGGCGCCGCGCAGGTACGCGCCCAGCGGCCGGAAGGCGTCCCGGGCGGCCTGCTCGAACGCGCCCTCCGCTCGCACCTCGGCGACCAGGTGGGCCGGGTAGCGGCGCAGCTCGAAGCCGGGGTGCCGGGCCACCACCCGGTACGACTGCTGCTCGGTCATCGCGCGCTCCCCGTGCCCCGGGCCCCGTCGGGAGCAACGCTACCGGCCCTCGACCTCCGGCTCAGCCGAAGTCGCGTCCTCCGGCCGGGGGCGCGGGGCGGCGCGGGTCAGCCGCCAGTACTGCCGCCGCCCGTCGTCGCGGACCACCAACCCGGTGCGGCCCAGTTCGCCGCGCAGCTCCCGGGCCTCGCCGCCCCGGTCGGCGTCGAGGGCCCGCTGCCGGGCCCGCAGCAGCGCGTCCGCGCCGGTCGGCAGCCCCGGCAGGCCCGGCACCCACCGCCGGTACGCGTCCCGGTGCGGGTCGCCGTCGGCCCACGGCCAGCCGTGCGCGCGGAAGGCGTCGCGCAGCCGGTCGACGGCCAGGTCCGACCGCTCCCGGACCAGTTCCTCGTCGTCCGCGCCGAGCAGCACCAGGTCCTTGCCGTCGACGAAGACGGCGCGTACCGGTCGCCGCCCGACCTGCCGGTCCGTGCGGTCGCGGCGCAGCCGGACCCGTTCGGTGTCGATGGTGACGGCGAGCCGTTCGGCGGTGCCGACGGCGGCGACCAGCAGGCCGCCCAGCGTGCCGACGGCCAGGCCGCCGATGCCGGCCTGCGGGTCCGGCAGCCGGGCGACCAGCTCGAACAGGTCCTGCGCGGGAGCCCAGGACAGCCCGGCGACCCACTCCGCGCCGGTGACGAGCAGCCATCCGGCGCCCGCGCCGAGTGCCGGGAACCCGCCCCAGAGGACCGCCAGTTCCGCCGCGCCGCCGTCGACGACGGTGGGGGCACCGTAGCCGTCCACCATCAGGACACCTCGCGCCGCAGCGTGCGGACCAGCCCCGCGACCAGCGGCACGGCCAGCCAGACCAGCAGCGACACGGCGAACCGTCCCCACTGCCCGGCGGTCACGTCGGGCGTGAGCAGCGGCTCCATGGTCCGGCCCGTGTCCAGCCAGCCCGCCGGGCCGCGCAGCGGCCGGATCATCTCGCCGAGGATCGACCAGACGGTCGGCAGCAGCAGGTAGCCGACGATCGCCAGCGGGGTGTTGAGCAGCAGCAGGCCGAAGCCGGCCCCCATCAGCACGTTGGCCACCTGGAGCACCACGGCGTGCAGCACCAGGGCCCACTCCATGCGCCAGGTGCCGGCGCCGCCGGTGGCCGCGGCGACGAGCGTGCCGGCGGCGGCCACGCCGAGGCTCACCAGCACCGACGCCAGGGCCGCCAGCACCATCGCGGTCAGCTTGGCGACGATCACCCGGCCCCGCCGGGGCACCAGGGCGAACGTGGTGAGCGCCGTGCGCTGGGACCACTCCCCGGTGATCGACAGGATGCCCAGCACGGGAAGCAGCAGGCCGATCGGCAGCATCGAGGGGAGGAAGAAGTTGGGGAAGGTCTGCGCGGCGTCGTCCGACCAGATCAACTGGACCACCACGAGGGCGGCGGCGAGCAGCCCGATGGTGATCAGCAGCCAGAGCCCGGCCCGGGTGTCGACGAGCTTGCGCAGCTCCACGCCGGTGAGCCGGAGCAGCGACGGTCGGCGTACGCCGGAATGGCGCTGGGGCGCGGTGGTGGCGGGCGGGCTGGCGGTGGTGGCGGTGGTGGTCATCGGACGGCCTCCTGGGTCGACGCGCCGGCGGTCAGGGTGAGGAAGAGCTGTTCCAGGCCGCCGCTGCCGGCCGACCGCAGTTCGGTGAGGGCGACGCCGGCGTCGGCGGCGGCCTGCCCGACCGCCTCGGCGTCGGCATGGACCAGCAGCCCCTCGGCGCCCTCGGTGACCGCCAGCCCGGCCCGCTCCAACGCGCCGCGCAGCGCCCCGCCGTCGCGGGCCCGCACCAGCGTCCCGCCGCCGGCCAGCAGCTCGGCCTTGTCGCCCTGGGCCACGATCCGGCCGCCCCCGATGACCACCAGCCGGTCCGCGACCGCCTCCACCTCGCGCAGCAGGTGGGAGGAGAGCAGCACGGTGCCGCCCCGGTCGGCGAAGTCGCGCAGCAGGCCGCGCATCCAGAAGATCCCCTCCGGGTCCAGGCCGTTGGCCGGCTCGTCGAGGATCAGCACCCGGGGGTCGCCCAGCAGCGCGTGCGCGAGGCCGAGTCGTTGCCGCATCCCCAACGAGTACGCCCGGAGGCGGCGCTTCGCCGCGACCTCGTTGAGCCCGACCAGGTCGAGCTTGGTGGCGACCTGCCGGCGGTCCACGCCCATGGTTGCCGCGGCCACGGTCAGCGCCTCCCGCCCGGTGCGCCCGGCGTGCTGGGCCGAGGCGTCCAGCAGCACGCCCACCTCCCGCCCGGGGTTGGGCAGTTCCCGGTACGGCCGGCCGCCGACCGTCGCGCCGCCGCCGCTGGGCGGGGTGAGTCCGCAGATCATCCGCATGGTGGTGGACTTGCCGGCGCCGTTCGGCCCCAGGAAGCCGGTGACGGTGCCCGGCTCGCAGCGGAACGACACGTCGTCGACGGCGGTGTGCCGCCCGTACCGTTTGGTGAGGTGTTCCACGCTGATCATGCCGGCCACGCTGCCGGAGCCACCCGGTCGCGCGCTGCGGCCGACGGTCTCGTCCGGCGGCTACCTTGGTCGACGCCAGGGTCTCGACTTTGGTAGCTGGTCGGTCCGCCGGGCGGCTGCCTAGCATGGTCGCGTGACCAGTGCCGCCGTACCGGAGCACCCCTGGCTGCTGCCGGGGGCGCTGAGCGTCGATCCGGCGGCGCGGGTGGGGCGGGGGCCGCGTCGCACGACCCGCGACTGGGTGGTGGACGGCTTCTGCTTCCTGCTCTCCCTCGGCTGGGTCCTGCTCGCCACGGCTGACGCGGCCTCGGCCGACCCGGAGTTCGCCACGCCGCTGCCGCAGCGCTGGATGGTCCCGGTCGACGCCCTGCTCGGGCTCGTCTGCTGCGCGCTGATCTGGCTGCGGCGCCGGTGGCCGGTGGGGCTCGCCGTCGCGACCGTGCCGCTGACCCTGTTCTCGATGGCGGCGGCGGTTCCGCTGCTGATCCTCTACTTCACCGTGGTGGTGCACCGGCGCACGGCCGTCGCGCTGGGATTGACCGCCGCCGGCCTGGTCACCAACTTCGCCTTCAGCTACCTGCGCCCGGACCCGCAGATGCCGTACTGGGCGACGACCCTCTGGGGGGTGGTGTTTAGCCTCTCCGTGCTGGCGTGGGGGATGTTCGTCCGGGCCCGGCGGCAGCTCGTCGTGTCGCTGCGCGAGCGCGCCGAGCGGGCCGAGGCGGAGCAGCAGTTGCGGGTGGCGCAGGCCCGGCACCTGGAGCGCACCCGGATCGCCCGCGAGATGCACGACGTGCTGGCCCACCGGATCTCGCTGCTCAGCCTGCACGCCGGCGCGCTCGAGTTCCGGCCGGACGCGCCGCCGGAGGAGGTGGCGCGGGCGGCCGGGGTGATCCGGGGCAGCGCCCACGCCGCGTTGCAGGATCTGCGCGAGGTGATCGGGGTGCTCCGCGCGGAGACCACCGCCGAGGAGGATCCCGAGCGCCCGCAGCCCACGCTGGGCGATCTGCCGGCGCTCGTCGAGGAGTCCCGGTCGGCCGGGGCGCGGATCGGCGTCCGCGAGGTGGTCACCTCGGCGGAGCGGGTGCCCGCGGCGGTGGGGCGCAGCGTCTACCGGATCGTGCAGGAGGGGCTCACCAACGCCCGCAAGCACGCCGCCGGCGCGGCGGTCACCGTCGACGTGGCCGGCGCCCCCGGCGACGGGCTGACCGTGGAGATCCGCAACCGGTGGCCGGTCGGCGGCATCGCCGGCCCGGAGATCCCCGGCGCGGGCACCGGCCTGGTCGGCATCGCGGAGCGGGTCAGCCTGGCCGGCGGCCGGCTGGAGTACGGGCGGGACGACGTGGGCGACTTCCGGCTGGCCGCCTGGCTGCCGTGGCCGGCGTGAGCGGGCCGGGCCCCGACCCCGGCCGGCCGGTACGGGTGCTGCTCGTCGACGACGACGCGCTGGTGCGGGCCGGCCTGTCGATGATCCTCGGCGGGGTGCCGGACCTGCTCGTGGTCGGGGAGGCCGCCGACGGCAGCGAGGTGCCCGCCGCCGTGGCGGCCTGCGCGCCGGACGTGGTGCTGATGGACATCCGGATGCCCCGGCTCGACGGTCTCGCGGCCACCGAGGCGCTGCGCGCGTCGCCCGATCCGCCGGAGGTGCTGGTGCTGACCACCTTCGACGCCGACGAGCAGGTGCTGCGGGCGTTGCGGGCGGGGGCCGGCGGCTTCCTTCTCAAGGACACCCCGCCGGCCGAGATCGTGCGGGCGGTGCGCCGGGTGGCGGCGGGCGAGGCGACGCTCTCCCCGGCGGTGACCCGGCGGCTGATCGACCACGTGACCGCGCCGGGCGCGGCGGGTGGCCCCGACCCGCGCCGGGAGCGGGCGCTGCGGCAGTTCGCCGGGCTCAGCGAGCGGGAACGCGAGGTCGCGGTCGCGCTCGGGCAGGGCCGGACGAACGCGGAGATCGCCGCCGAGCTGTTCATGAGCGTCGCGACCGTCAAGGCGTACGTGTCGCGGCTGCTGGTGAAGCTGGGCCTGAACAACCGGGTCCAGGTCGCCCTGCTGGTGCACGACGCCGGCCTCGTCTGAGGCGCGATTGAACCTTCCGGGGGCGGGGGCCGTACCAGTCGCCGAGGATGCGGTGCGGCGGGTCAGCCGCACCGCTGCCGGAGCCGCGGGAGGCCTGCCGTGCGGATTGGTGAGCAGTCGACGGATCCCATCGACCAGATCCTGGGTGAGGTGCCGGTGCCGGCGCCCCTCACCCCCGAGGACGTCCGGCTCGCGGTCCGGGCGGTGGTGGTGCACGCCGCCGAGGAGTGGCCGGCCGGGCCGCTGTGCCGCAACGACGGTGCGACGTACCCGTGCCGGCTGCACCGCTGGGGCCGGCGGGTGCTGACGCGGCACGGGCTCAACGAGCGGCAGATCGACGCCCTGGTGCGGCACGGCAACCCCTTCGTGCACGTGCCGTTCCCGTTCACGGTGACCGGTGCCGCGCCGACCACCCGCGCACCACGTACCACCGCCGGGCACCCGGGCGGCCCGCGCGCGGTCGCGCCCGGCGCCCGTCCCGCCGCCTCCGCCCGGCCGGTGGTTCCCCCCGCCACCGCGCCGCGCTGGCCCAGGGCGAGCTGAGCGGGGTACGCCGGCCGGCGGGACCGCTGGTCCCCGGCACGCCGGGCGGGGGTACGCCCGCTCGGCGGGACCCGGGGACACGACGCCGGCCCGGTGCGCGGGGTGGCACCCGCGCACCGGTTCGGCGTGGCCTGTCCGCCCGGCTCGGCGTGGCCCGTCCCGACCGGCTCAGTCGCGGCCGGCGCCGATGCCGCAGTCCGGCGCGGACCAACTGGTGGTGTTCGAGGTGTCGTCGCTGTTGTTCTCCCGCCGCGAGTCCACGTGCACGTGGTCGTCGTGGTCCGGGTAACCGGGACCGTAGATCCCGCTGAAGCCCCGGTTGCGGGCGTCGCGGGCGATCTGGCACAGCGAGCTGGTGCGCGACACCACGTCGGCGGCGTTGCCGTAGAGGTGCTGGCTGTCGGACGCCCCGCCGACCCGGTCGTTGCAGGTGCGGCTGCGGAAACCGCTGCTGACGAGGAGGGGCTTGTCGCCGAGGCTGTGCCGCAACGCCTCCAGCTTCCACATCGTGCGCAGCGCGTTCTGCCGGGTCTGCGCGGCGGAGAGCGGACCGCCGCTCCAGCCCCCGCGACCGCAGCCGTCGTCCATCTCGCTGTAGCTGAAGTGCCGTGGCGTGCAGTCGTCGTCCTGGAGGTCGTAGAGCTTGCCGTACGTCTGCGGTCCGGCGATGCCGTCGGCGCGCAGCCCGTACGCGGCCTGGAACCGCTTGACGGCGGCGGCGGTCTTCGGTCCGTAGCGGCCGTCGTTCTCCACGATGTTCCGGTTGCCGGCCCACCCGGCGACCCGGATCTGCAACTGGCGGACGTCGTCGCCGGAGCGCCCCTGGTAGAGGTTGCGCTTCCACGTGTAGCAGCCGTCGGCATGGGCCGCTGGCGCGGCGACCACCGTGGCGACAGCGGCTGCCGGCAACGCCAGGGCGAATGCGACAGCCGCCCGTTTCAGGGTGTTAACGCGCACAGAAGTCCTCCCGATAGGAGTGGGAATGGGGTGGCATCCGGGACATCGGCCTGCCCGTCCCGCATTTCCACCCTGGCAGGCCGACGGGTGGTTCGCGGCGATTAACAAGAATTGTCCTCGCGATTCGCCGTTCCTGAGTGTTGCCTGGGCATTACGCGAATTGCGAAACGCCCATTGATCGGCAACAGGCCACAGGAAAGCGCGAACGGCGCGCAAAGCCGCAGTCCGGCACGCGCCGGGTGATGTTCTCCGGCCGGCCCGACCCGGTAACGTCAGCGCCGGCGGGACCGGGGGAGGGGGCGACATGGCACGCGGTGGCGTCTTCTGCATCGAGGGCCAGTGGCACCGCGACCTCAACGAGCGCGGCTCCGTCCTGCCCACCCTGGAACTGCTCGAACGGCTCGGAAAGATCCGTTTCATCCACAAGGACGCGGCCACCCGCGACGAACTCTTCTACTTCGTCGACCGCTGGCTGCTCAAGCAGTACGCCGACCACCGGGTCGGCTTCTTCGCCATGCACGGCGAGCCGAGCCGGCTCTGCCTCACCGACTGGGAATCGGTGGCGCTCGCCGACGTCGCCGAGCTGATGGCGGGCCGCTGCGAGGGCCGGCGGCTCTATTTCGGCAGCTGTTCGGTGCTGCGCGCCTCCGACGCGGTGCTGCGGGACTTCCTCGACGCCACGGGAGCGGCCCTGATCTGCGGGTACACCCGGGAGGTGGACTGGGTCGAGTCGGCCGCCTTCGAGACCGTCCTGCTCGACGTGCTGGCCAACGGGCAGCGCCACAACGCCGCCGAGCTGCGGATGGGCTCCGCGCACTGGGCGCCCCTCGCCTCGTACCTCGGATTCCGGGTGATCTACGCCAACGGCCGCGCCTGGCGGCCCTCGGTCCGCCCCCGGGTGCCGGCCCAGCCCGCCGCCGGCCGCGCCGCCCCGCGACCCCGCTGAGGCCGCCGCGCCGCGATCCGGCCGCCGCGCCGCCGCGCGATCCCGGTGTGCGTCGAGCCCGTTCCGGCCGGTGCGGTCGCCGTGCGACGGAAGCCCTGGTAGGAACGAACGATGGCACGCAGCATCGCGACGAACACCCGGGTCGACCGGGCCGGGCTGACCGAGTTCCTCCGGCCGCGGCACCGGGTGGTGCTCATGACCACCCGCGCCGACGGTCGGCCGCAGTCGTCCCCGGTGTCCGCCGGGGTGGACGGCGAGGGCCGGTTGGTGATCTCCACCTATCCCGAGCGGGCCAAGGTCGCCAACATCCGCCGCGACCCACGGGTGTCGGCGTGCGTGCTCTCCGACGACTGGAACGGCCCGTGGGTGCAGCTCGACGGCACCGCCGAGGTGCTGGACCTGCCGGCGGCGCTGGAGCCGCTGGTGGAGTACTTCCGCTGCATCTCGGGCGAGCACCCGGACTGGGACGAGTACCGGGCGGCGATGGTCCGCCAGGGCAAGTCGCTGATCCGGGTCACCATCGACGCCTGGGGCCCGATCGCCACCGGCGGCTTCCCCGCCCGCCTCGCCGACTGATCCCGCGCCCAGGGCACCGCTGCGGCCGCCCCGCGCCGCTCAGTACGCGGCGGTGAAGCGGGCGTTCTTGTGGCGCGGCTGTTCGATCTCGTCCACGATCGCCACCGCCAGGTCCTCGTAGCTGAGCACCGAGCGGCCCTCGTGGTCGGTCACCGGCTGGTCGCCGCCGGTGCGGTAGTGCCCGGTGCGCTCGCCCGGGTGGAACTCCAGCGGCGGCGGCGAGACGTACGTCCAGGTCACCCCGTCGGCCGAGGAGCGGTAGAAGTCGAGGGCGTCGGCCTGTCCGTGCGCCGCCTCGCGGTACTCCTCGGGGAAGTCCGGCTCGTCGAGGTAGCGGGTGCCCTTCGGGGTGAGCAGGGTCGAACCGCCGCCCACGTGGATGATCCGGGGCGCGGCCGGCATGCCGCGCAGCGCGCCGACCAGGTTGCGCGCCGCGTCGAGCCAGAGGGCGTGTTCGCCGCCGCCGATCGCCACCACCATGGCGTCCGTGTCGGGCGCCAGTTCCCGTACGCTCCGCTCGCTGGTGGCGTCCCCGGTCACCACCGTGACCGCCGGCGGCAGGTACGAGGTGGCCTCCGGCCGGCGTACCGCCGCGGTGACCCGGTGCCCCCGGCCGACCGCCTCGGCGGTGATCCGCGACCCCGCGGTGCCGCCCGCGCCGAACACGACGATGTTGCTCATACCGCCTCCCGCCAGGCCCGTCCGGCCCGGCGGACGTGGCTCGTCTCCAGGCTATTGACCGGCGACATCGCGCGCTGGCGGACCGTGGATCCCGCGCGGCGCAACCGCCCCTTGCGTCGTCGCACGCTTCGGGGTGCACTGGTGTCGGACCGTGACGTTGGAGGCGGGGGTGGCGCCATGACGGAGCAACGTGACCCGCCCGAAGCGCCGCCCGGGCGTCCCGGTCCGGCGGAGGGGCAGTCGGAGGGGCCGAGGCCGGCCCGGTCCGATCGGGTGCGGGCACTGGTGCGCCGGCTCTCGCCCGCCGGGCCGCCCGCCGGCCGCTGGTTCGCCGGGGTCCTCGCGGCCGTCGTCACGGCGATGCTGACCGCCTGGCTCCTCGCCTGGGGACTCCTTCCCGTCACGCCCCCGCCGCCTCCGCCCGACCCCGACGCGCTGCCGTTCACGGTCGCGGTCCGCGTCGGCCACGACACGCCGGACGGCTGGGTGGTCGAGGCGCCGTTGGCGCACGTCCCCGCACGACCGGCCTGGTCGGAAGACTGGTCGCGGTGGGCCAGGGATGCCGCCGCAGTGCCGGCCTCCCGGCAGCACGTCTCCTTCACGGTGCAGGGGGTCGACGAGGCCCAGGTGACCCTCACCGACCTGCGGGTGCGGGTGGTGGCGCGGCGTCCCGCCCTGCGGGGCGTGTTCGCCGCCCCGGGCGGAGGCGGCCCGACGGCCTACCGGTGGGTCCACGCGACCCTGGACGAGGACCCTCCGCTGCTCACGGCCGGCCTGTTCGAGGATGGTGAGAAGTTCGTCCCCGAGCACGAGCGCAGGGAGATCCGCTTCCCGTACCGGGTGTCCCTGTCCGACGCCGAGACGTTCCTTGTCATCGGCTACACGGAGAACTGCGACTGCGACTGGAAGGTCGAGGTGGACTGGGCTGCGCAGGGACGCATCGGCACCGTCACGGTCGACGACGCGGGACGCCCCTTCCGGGTCACCGGCGCGGCCGGGGTGCGCACGGAGTGCTGGACGTCCCCGGACGGGACGGAGGAGTGCCGGCAGCGGTGACCCGGCTCAGTCGACCAGGGCGGAGTAGACAAGCTGCCGCAGCTGCGGCCGGATCGGGTAGGTGCTCGACGGCATGAGCTGGGTGAAGAACAGGGCCGTGACCTCCTCGGCCGGGTCGACCCAGAAGGCCGTGCTCGCCACGCCGCCCCAGTAGTACTCGCCGGGGCTGCTCGGCACCCGGCTCGGCACGGGGTCGTCGACCACGGCGAAGCCGAGCCCGAAGCCGATCCCGTCAAGGGTGGTCTCGGCGAAGCCACCGGCGGAGAGGGTCTCCAGGTCCTGCCCGCCGGGCAGGTGGTTGCGGGTCATGAAGCGCACCGTGCGCGGCCCCAGCAGGCGGACCCCGTCCAGCTCGCCGCCGCGCAGCAGCATCTGGGTGAACCGGTGGTAGTCGGCGGCGCTGGAGATCAGGCCGCCGCCGCCGGAGAGCAGCAGCGGCTTCTCGTACGCCAGGGCGCCCAGCTTGTCGTAGCGGAACGCGCGGCCGGTGCGCGGGTCGGGCGCGTAGAGGGCGGCGAGCCGGTCGGCGGTGTCGCCCTCGGCCCACCAGTGCGTGTCGGTCATGCCCAGCGGGCGGAAGATCCGGTCGGCGAAGAAGGCGTCCAGGCTCTGCCCGGAGACCACCTCCACGAGCCGGCCGAGCACGTCGGTGGCGACCGAGTAGCCCCACGCGGTGCCGGGCTGGAACAGCAGCGGCAGCTCGCCGAACGCCTGGCAGGCCGTCGCCAGGTCGACGTCCGCCGGCGGGTACAGGTCGTAGCCGGCGGCCCGGTAGATGCCGTCGACCACCGAGGTCTGCATGAAGCCGTACGTCAGGCCGGCGGTGTGGGTGAGCAGGTGCCACACCCGGATCGGCTCGACCGCCGGCACCGTGAAGGGCTTGAGCGCCGAGCCCTTGGAGTAGACCCGCAGGTCGGCGAACTCGGGCAGCCACCGGCTGATCTCGTCGGTCAGCTCGAAGCGGCCCTCCTCCCACAGGATCATCGCGGCGACGGAGGTGACGGGCTTGGTCATCGAGTAGATGCGCCAGAGCGTGTCCGCCTCGACGGGCCTGCCCGCCTCCGCGTCGCGCAGCCCGTACGTCGACGAGTGGGCGATCTCGCCGCGGCGGGTGACCAGCACCTGCCAGCCGGCGAGGCGACCGTCGTCGACGTACCTGCCGAAGTGCTCGTCGATGCGCGCCAACCGCGCCGGGTCGAAGCCGATCTGGTCCGGGTCGATGCTGCGTGCCACACTCACGTCGCCGAAACTACTAGCCGGTACGCCCCGCCGGAAGGGGCTGCCCGCCGTTGTCCCATCCCCTCGATAGCCTGGCCCGATGCCCGAGCTGACCGAGGACGAGACCTTCCGCAACGAGGACTGGTACGGCGAGGAGCTGGTGGACCGGCACTTCGTCCGCTGCACGTTCTTCGACGTCGACCTGTCCGAGGCGGTGAGCCGGGGCGCGGTCTTCGACGGCTGCACCTTCGGCAACACGCGCTTCAACGCCTCCCGGCACACCGACTCGGCCTTCACCCGCTGCACCTTCCAGCGGTGCAACCTCTTCGAGGCGGAGTTCACCGGCTGCAAGCTCGTGGGCAGCACCTTCGCCCAGTGCGACCTGCGACCGCTGACGGTCGCCGGCGGCGACTGGTCGTTCGTCGCGCTGCCCGGCGCCGACCTGCGTGGGGTCCGCATCACCGACGTGCGGATGCGCGAGGCGGACCTGACCGGGGCCAACCTGACCGGGGCCACGGTGACCGGCGTCGACCTCTCCGCCGCGCAGCTGCACCGCTGCCGGCTGACCGGGGCCGACCTGCGCGGCAGCGACCTCACCGCGCTCGACCCGACGGCGGTGGAGCGGGCCGGGGCGATCGTCGACGCCACGCAGGCCATGGTGATCGCGCAGGCGCTGGGCTTCGAGATCCGCTGAGGCAGCCGACCTCGGGCGTCCCGATCGCCTGCGGGCCGGCGGCACGACCCGAGACCACCGTCCTGATCGATGTCCGCTACCGTCCGGTGACGAACTGGACACGCCCGTCCGTCCGGCGCGACGGACGAGGCGGTGCGGGCGCGGGCCGCCCACGACGGACGGCCGCGTCCGGCCGGGGCCGGTGGGGAGTGGAGGGCCGGTGGCGGAGGAAGACCTCACCCGACAGCACATCCGGCCGTCGCGGTACGGCGACCCGGCAGCCCCGCCCGGGACCCGGCATCCGCTCCTTCCGCAGGCCGGGCACACCCGCACCGGCCTGCGGCGGCTGGCCCGGGCACGGCAGCGCCGCCGGTGGGCTGTCGAGGGGATCGCCGTGGTCGCCTGCCTGGTCGCCCTCGTGTCGTACCTGACCGCTGGCGACCCCGAGCCGGGCGGGGAGACCGCCGGTGGCGTGCCGGCGGACGCTGGCCGGCCGAGCGGCTTCCCCGGGCCGGAGGGGCGCGACCTCGACGCCGGCCTGGTCTCGCCCGGGCTGCGGCCCCGGCAGCGTCCGCCGAGCCCGTCCCCGACGCCACCGACGCCACCGCCACCGACGTCGGCGCCGCCGGTGCGGGCGGTGCTCGCCGCCAGCATGGCCGAGGCGCCGGGCGAGGTCGACCTGACCACGGTGGGCCGCCGCGACTGGGTCCACTGGGGCCTGCGCGGCGCGGCGTCGACGGTCCGCAAGCGCGGCGGCTCCGGCGAGATCCGCGACGAGGGCGGCACCGGCCGGCGGGGCGGCTGGGACGACAACCAGGAGAGCTTCAGCTGGCGCGACGGCAGCCCGGTGGCGTCGGCGAGCGGCTCGCCGCACGGGGTGTACCGGTGCGGTGCCGGCAGCGGCTTCACGCTCGCGGTGGCCGCCGATGGCCAGGCGCGCACCGTCCGGCTGTACGGCGGGGTGTGGATGGCCCGGGGTCGGCTGGACGCCCGCCTCTCCGTCGGCGGTCCGAGCCGGACCCTGCGGATCGAGGACCGGCACACCAGCCGGTCCACCGAGTTCACCATCCGGTTCCAGGCGCCGAAGGGCAGCCGGCTGGTGCTGACCTGGACGGTGGAGCAGGCGTTCAGCGACGACTGCGGCAACGTCGGCGTCCAGGCGGTCGCGTTGCGCTGACCCGGGCGCCCGGGCGGCCCCGTTCGCCCGGCGACCGGCCGCTGCCCGGAGTAGCGTGATCGCGACGACCGGGTGCGCGAGGGCGAACGGGAGGGCCGATGGGCGAGCAGGTGTTGGACAGCCCGCAGGGCTGGGTGGCCGACCACATCCGGCGGTACGTCGAGACCGGCGGCGCCGAGGGGCACGAGTGGCAGCCCGGGGTCTTCACGCTGCTGCTGACCACCCGGGGCCGGCGCAGCGGGAAGCTGCGGCGCACCGCGCTGATCTACGGCCGCGACGGCGACGCCTACCTGGTCGTCGCCTCGCAGGGCGGCGACCCGAAGCACCCGGCCTGGTACCTCAACCTGCTCGACGAGCCGCTGGTCGAGGTGCAGGTGGGCGCCGAGCGGTTCACCGCGCGGGCGCGTACCGCGACGGCGGGGGAGAAGCCGCGCATGTGGTCCACGATGGCCGCCATCTGGCCGGCGTACGACGAGTACCAGGAGAAGACCGACCGGGATATCCCCGTCGTCGTGCTCGACCGCGTCTGAGCGGGGCGAGCCGCCGTCGTTACCCCACGGGTAATCGACGCCGGGCACGCGCCGGCGGGAGACTCGGCGTACCGCCCCGGTCGTCCGGCCGGGCGGACCGGCTCCCGGGAGGCACCATGCCCGCGTTCGCGCTCGCCCACCTGCACGACACCCCGGCCAACGAGGACATCCTCACCTACATCGAGCGGATCCAGGCCACGCTGGACCCGTTCGGCGGCCGGTTCCGGGTGCACGGCGCCGAGGTGGAGGTCAGGGAGGGCGACTGGCCGGGCACCGTGGTCATCATCGAGTTCCCCGACCTGGACCGGGCCCGGGCCTGGTACGACTCGCCGGCGTACCAGGAGATCCTGCCGCTGCGCACCCGGCACATCCCGGGTGCGGCGCTGATCGTCGACGGCGTCGCCCCCGACTACGACCCCCGCCGGACGGCCGCCCGGCTGCGGGCGCGGGCGGCCGGCTGACCGGCGGCTCCGCCCCGACGGCGGTCCCGCCCGGACCGCCGTCCGGTGCCGGTGGACGGATCCGTGTCCACCCTGCGGGACAGTTTGTCCGTCGCGCCGCGTCGCGCCTGCCGTAACTTTCTGCTGTCCATCTCCGACCATCCCTTGTGGAGGCCCCACCGATGAGCAGCGTCACCACCCGCACCGTCCGTCCGACCGCCCCCCGGGGCGCCGGGGAGCCGTCCGGGGAGGTGCTCCGGGAGATCCCGCTGCCGCCGTACGTGACCGTCGAGGACGCCCAGTTCGCCGTGCGGGCGGTCGTGGTGCACGCGCCCAGGATCTGGTCCGGCGGGACGGTCTGCCGCAGCGACGCCAGCCCGCACCCGTGCCGGCTGCACCGCTGGGGTGCCCAGGTCCTGGCGCAGCGCGGCCTGCGTCCCGCCGAGATCGCCGCGCTGATCGAGCGCGGCGACCCGGCGGCCGAGCTGCCGCACCGCCCCGGCGCCTGAGTGCCGGCGGGGCCCCCGCACCGGGCCCCGCCGGCCGGTCAGCAGGCGTTCGGCTTGACCCAGGCGCACTCCAGGCCCTCCGGGACCCGGGGGGCGTCGGGCGCCGTCGGGGCCGCGACCCGCGCGCCGGTCACGCCCCTGCCCGTGTACGAGGCCAGGGCGATCGCGATCTGGTCCTCCAGCGTCTTCACGGAGGAGGCCAGGTAGTTGTTGAGCAGGATCGAGAACGCCAGCACCCGCCCGTCGGCGTCGGTGACGTAGCCGGAGAGGCCGGAGACGCCGGTCAGGCTGCCGGTCTTGGCGTGCACGTTGCCCGCCGCCGCCGTGCCCCGCATCCGGCTGCGCAGCGTGCCGCCGACGAACCGGTCCGCCTCGCCGGCGACGGGCAGGGCCGCGTACCAGGTGTCGAACCAGGGCTCGTCGCGCACGGCGATGAGCAGGTCCACGAACTCGTCGGCGGGAATCAGGTTGCGCCGGGAGAGCCCGGAGCCGTCGCGCTGGCGCAGCGTGCCGGTGTCCATCCCGGCGTCGGCGACGTACTCGCTGATCGCGGTCAGCCCGGCCGACCAGGTGCCGGAGCCGGAGAGCACCCGGCCGATCTCCTTGGTCAGCACCTCGGCGTGCCCGTTGTTGGACAGCTTGAGGAACGGCACCATCAGTTGGGCCAGGGGCATCGAGCGGTGCCGCGCCACCTCGGCCGCGCCCTCCGGGGTGGCCTGGCCGAGCACCGTCTGACCGAGCACCCGTACGCCGTGCCGGCGCAGCGCCGAGCGGAAGACGTCGGCGGCGTAGCCGGTGGGCTCCCAGACGCTGACCCAGTCGTTCGCCGGCGCGGCGCCGAGCGCGATCTGCCCGGTCACCACGACCGTGTTGCTGCCGTGCGCGCGTTCGAAGGAGACCGAGGTCTCCCCGCCGGCGACCGTCTCGGCCCGGTTGTCGATCTTCAGGTACCGGGTGGCCGGGGTGGTGGTGACGACCGGACGCGCGCCGGCGGTCGCGCCGGGGGCGGCGTGGACGATGACGGTGCCCGCGTCGTAGTCGGTGTCCGGTGCCACGGTCAGGGCGGAGACCTGAGCGGCGTAGTAGTACGGCTCGTCGTCCCAGGTCCAGTCGGGGCCGAGGCGGGTGCTGTCGTAGCGGGTGTCGTCGGCCACCAGGTCGCCGGTGACCACCCGGACGCCCGCGGCGGCGACCCGCGCGGCCAGCGCGTCGTAGTCGGCGGCGAGCATGGTGGGGTCGCCGCCGCCGCGCAGGTAGAGGTTGCCGGAGACCAGGCCCGCCCGGCGGGCGCCGCTGGTCCGCACCTCGGTGCTGAAGTGGTGGCCCGGCCCGAGCAGTTCCAGCGCCGCCGCCGAGGTCAGCAGCTTGGTGTTGGAGGCGGGCACCAGGCGGCGGTCGCCGTTGCGGTGGTAGACCGTCTCTCCGGTGGCCGCGTCCTTGACCACCACCGAGGCCTGCGCCCCGGCCAGCCGGCTGTCGGCGAGGATCGCGTCGATGGTGGCGTTCAGCCGGGTCGCCGCGGGGGTCGGGGACTCGGCGGTGGCGGTGGGCGCGCCCGCCGTGGCCGCGGCGGCGACGAGTGCCACCAGCGCGAGCGTCCGGGGGAAGAGACGACGATGCATGGGGTGATGCTGCCATGCAGGTATCTGCCAGAAAAGAGCGTCGATGGAAAGAAATTTTCCGTGGGCCGGCGGGCTGTGACCGGCGAGACGCTCCCGGCGGGCAGCCGGGCGGGCCCGCCCGTGTTGTACCCGGCATGGACGAGCCCTCCGTCGACGTGCTGGTGATCGGGGCCGGGCAGGCCGGCCTCTCCGCCGGCCACCACCTGGGCCGCGCCGGGTTCGCCCCCGGGGACGGCTTCGTGATCCTCGACGGGGGCGACGGGCCGGGCGGGGCGTGGCGGCACCGCTGGCCCACGCTGCGGCTCGACCGGGTGCACGGCTTCCACGACCTGCCCGGCCTGCCCTTCCCGGTGGCCGGGCCCGACCGACCGGCGGCCGAGGTGGTCAGCGCCTACTTCGCCGCGTACGAGCGCGAGTTCGACCTGCCGGTGCGGCGGCCCGTGCGGGTCCGGGAGGTGCGCGACCGGGCCGACGGCCCGCTCACCGTGCACACCGACCACGGCCCCTGGACCACCCGTGCCCTGGTCAACGCCACCGGCACCTGGACCCGACCGTTCTGGCCGCACTACCCCGGCCGGTCGAGCTTCCGGGGCCGGCAGCTGCACACGGCCGACTACCGGGGACCGGCGGAGTTCGCCGGCCGGCGGGTCGTGGTGGTGGGCGGCGGGACGTCGGCCGTCCAGTTGCTCGCCGAGGTCTCCACCGTGGCCGCCGGCACCACCTGGGTGACCCGGCGCCCGCCCGACTTCCGCGACGAGGAGTTCACCCCCGAGCGTGGCCGTGCGGCGGTGGCCCTGGTCGACGCGGCGGTACGCGCGGGCCGCCCGCCGGACAGCGTGGTCGGGGTGACCGGGCTGCCGCTCACGCCGGAACTGCGCCGGCTGCGCGAGCGCGGCGTGCTCGACCGGTTACCCGTCTTCGACCGGATCACGCCGGACGGGGTGGCCTGGGACGACGGGCGGTTCGTGCCCGCCGACGTGATCCTGTGGTGCACCGGTTTCCGGGCCGCGCTGGACCATCTCGCGCCGCTGCGCCTGCGCGCGCCGGGCGGCGGTATCACGATGGACGGCACCCGGGTGGTCGCCGACGAGCGGATTCACCTGATCGGGTACGGCCCCTCCGCGAGCACGATCGGCGCCAACCGGGCGGGCCGCGCGGCGGTACGCGAGATCCGGGCCCGGTTCGCCCCGGCCCGTGCCGCACACTGACCCCGCTCTATTTGACGGATGCCCCGGCAGGGGGCACCGTAGGCCGAGGAGGGGCCCTGAGCTGCCCCGAAGCGCGACGGCGATGTGCGTGTCGCCCTTCCATCGCCTCCCACGTGTGCTCGCCCGCGGGCCGAGTCCCGGTCCCGCACCGCGAATCCGAGAATCCACGAGGAGTTCCGCCATGCTCACCATGACCGACAACGCCGTGCTGGTCATCCGAGACCTCGCCAACCAGCAGGACGTCGCCGAGGACGGCGGAGTGCGGATCGCCGCCGACACCGACGCGGGTTCGCTCACCGTCGAACTGGTCGCCGAACCGATCGAGGGCGACCACGTGGTCGACAACCAGGGCGCCCGCATCTTCCTGGACTCCGACGCCGCCGAGCTGCTCGGCGACGCGTCGGTGGACGCGAGCGTCGACGACGAGGGCATCGTGCAGTTCGGGTTCACCGAGAAGCAGTGACGGCCGGGCGTCGCCTCCTCGCCCGTGCCCGGCGGGGAGGCGCTCAGCCGGCCCGGCGGGTCTCCCCGTTGCGGTGCGGCCGGGCGGGACGGCCCCGCTCCGGCGGCGCCTGATCGGATCGCCACGGCCGGGACTCCCGCCCCCGCTGCCGCAGCGCGGCCAGCACGTGCGCCAGGTGGTGCGAGGTGCTCCACGCCGCCCAGTTGCTGGCGGACCCGGCGCCGGCGCCCCGGCGGGCCCGCCGCAGGATCTCGTGGTCACCCCAGGAGAAGGCCGCGCCCGTGGTCGGCCAGTGCGGCGCCGAGACCACGGTGCGGCACAGGTCCGCGAACCGGTCGTCGCCGCGCCCGCCCCGCCGCGACCAGCGGTACACCCACCAGGCGCCGTCGGTGGTGTAGCGGACGGTGGGCAGCCGGTCTCCCGCCTGGTCGGCGCCGGGCACCGCGGAGCCGACGCCGTAGTCGCCGTACCCGACGCCGAGGTCGGCCAGCCGCTGCCAGAGCTGCCAGTCCCAGCGGTCGACGCGCACCGGTTCGTCGGTCGGCAGGGCGGACACCGCCGGGGGCATCCCGCCCGCCGCCACGCTCACGGAGCACCAGGCGTGCCGGCGGGCCCACTCCCACAACCGGCGGACCCGGGGCTCGGCCACCCGTACGTCGGCCCGGCAGCACACGTCGCCCGCGTCGAGGAGCAGGTCGCACTGCTCCGGCACCAGGCCGGTGAGCCGCCAGACCCGCTCCGCCGCCGCCGTGGCCGCGTCCGGGCCGGCGCGATCGTGGCCGACCCGCAGCCGGACGACCGCCCGCTGGGCGTGGGCCCGGGCCGCGGCACCGTGCGCCACCAGGCGCCGGTCACTGTCCGCGAGCCCGATCACCGGCACCAGCGGTACGCCCCAGCGGACCAGCTCGGCCTCCGGGGCGTCGGGCAGGCCGGTGACGTCGACGGCCGTGAGCAGCCCGTCGGGCAGCCGACGGAGCACGTCCAGCGTGAACTGGTCGAGGACGGACACCTGGAGGACCGGGGCGAGCAGGGGGGCGACGACGTCGTCGAGATGACCGAGCGCCTCCAGCTCACCCCGCCGGTTGGCGAGGATGGGGCGGTAGACCGGTTCCGCCGCCCGGCCCTCGTGGGCGGGCACCATACCCCAATGTAGCCAGACATCGGTGTCGGTCACAGGGCCGACCGGCCCGTACCGCCTGCCGGGGCGGGCGGCATCCGGCGGCGCAGATCGTCGCCGCGCAGCCCGCAACGACGACGCCGCCGCCCCGCGCTGCGGGACGGCGGCGGTACCGGCGACGGGTCAGTCGTCGTCGCCGTCGTCGTCCGAGTCGTCATCGTCGTCGTCCGAGTCGTCGTCATCGTCGTCGTCCCGGTCGTCGTCGTCATCGTCGTCGACCGGCTCCTGCTCGGCCTTGACCACCGTGCCGTCGCCCCGGTCGACGTCGATCTCGTGCTCGGTCTGCCCGGCCACGATCTCGACGCTCCACACGGCCCGGCCGTCCTCGTCCTCGCGCTCGACCTCGACGATCTTGCCGCCGCCCGCCCGGGCCAGCGCGATCTCGCCGGCCCGCTGCTCGGTCACCGCGTCGCCGCCGGTGGCCGGCGCACCACTGCCCGACGGGGAGCCGGGCGCCGCCGGGGTGCCGCTGGTGGTCGGGGTGCCGCTCGTCGCCGGGGCGCTGCTCCCGGTGCCGCTCGGGGTGCCCGGCGTGGCCGGGGTCGTCGGGGCGGTGGTGGCGGCGGCCAGGGTGGTCGCCCGGGCCGCGCCGTTGTCGGCCGCCGCGACGCCGAAGGTCGCACCGGTCACGACGAGCACGGCCGCGCCTCCGAGCGACGCCAGCATCAGGGACTTGCGCTTCATCTCGTTCACCCTTCCTCGGTTGCTGGTCCCCAGGATCGCGCCCGCCCGGATAGCGCCACGCTGCCCGAACGCTAAGGCCGGGTTAAGCCTGTCCGGGCCCGGGCCGGAGGACGGGTCAGGACGGGGGCGGGCCCAGTTCGAGGCGTACCTCGGCGCCCCCGGAGGGCGCGGCGTGCAGGGTGAGGCGGCCACCGCTGGACTGGGCGGCGCGGCGGGCGATGTCCAGGCCCAGGCCGGTCGAGCCGGCGGTGCTCGCGCCCCGGCCGATCGTGCCGGGCGGCATCCCCGGGCCCTCGTCCGCCACGACCAGCGCCGCCCGGCCCGCCTCCTCCGCCGTCAGCCGGACGGCGAACGCGGTGCCGTCCGGGGTGTGCGCGAAGACGTTGCCGAGCAGGGCGTCCACCGCCGCCGCCAGCTCGTCGGCGGGTACGCCCACCGGCAGCGGTCCCGGCGCCAGGTCGAGCGTCACGGCCCGCCCGGTGTCCTCGGCCAGCACCGACCAGAACGCCACCCGCTCGGCCACCACCGCCGCCGCGTCGGCGCTGACCGCCCCGGCCGTCGGCACCCGCCACCGGGCCTGTCGGATCAGGCCCGTGACCGCCCGCTCCAGCCCGTCCACGGCCGCGGTCACCCGGGCGGCGTCCTCCGGGTCGCGCAGCGCCTCGGCCTCCAGGCGGAGCGCCGTCAGCGGCGTACGCAGGCGGTGCGAGAGGTCCGCGACCTCCTCCCGCTCCTGCACCAGCAGCACCTGGATCCGGCCGGCGAGGTGGTTGAGGGCGCCGGCCACCTCGCGCAGCTCGCGCGGCCCGGCGGGCGTGACGCGCGCGGCCAGCTCCGCGTTCGCCAGCCGGTGCGACACCGCCGAGAGCTCACCGATCGGCCGGACCAGGGTGCGGGCCAGCCGGTCGGCGACGGCCAGCCCGATCAGCACCAGCAGCACGCCGAGCAGGGCCAGGACCAGCCAGGACCGGGTCACCCCGGCGGTCAGCTCGGCGGGCGGGACCACCGTACGGATCACGCCGGTGCCGTCCGGACGGCCCTGCACGGCGATCACCACCTCCCGCCCCCGCCCGGACTCGGCGGTGAGGCTCTGCCCCCGCTCCGCCAGCGCCACGGCGGCGGTACGGGGGGCCGGGGCGCCGAGCACCGTGCCGTCGGGCAGGAACACCGTCACCGGCCGCGCGGACTCCGTGGCCAGCTGGTCGACGGTCAGCCGGATCGTCGCGGTGTCGGCGGTGCCGACGACGGTGACGAGGCTCTGCGCCTCGGCCGTGGCCCGCAGGGTGGCCCGGTCCGCCGCGACCGTACGCACCAGCAGCGCCAGCGGCACCAGGAAAGCGACCAGGGTGAGCACGCTGACCGCGGCGACCAGCAGCGCCAGCCGGGCCCTCATCCGGTGCTCCCCGGCGCTTCGAGCCGGACCCCGACGCCCCGCACGGTGTGCAGGTAGCGGGGCGCCTGCGCGCTCTCCCCGAGCTTGCGCCGCAGCCAGGACAGGTGCACGTCCACGGTCTTGTCGGCGCCGCCGTACGGGACCCGCCACACCTCGGCGAGCAGCTCCCGCTTGGTGACCACCTGGCCGGGCCGGCCCGCGAGGTGGTGCAGCAGGTCGAACTCGCGCGGGGTCAGCTCGACGGGCGCACCGTCCAGGGTGACCTGCCGCGACCGCGGGTCGACCCGCAGCCCGCCCACCACCAGTGCCGGGTCCTCCTCCGGGGCGGACCCGCTCCCGCGCCGGAGCACCGCCCGGATCCGCGCGTCGAGCTGCGCGGCCGTGAACGGCTTCACCACGTAGTCGTCCGCCCCGGCGTCGAGCACCCCGACGATCTCGGTCTCGTCGTCGCGGGCGGTGGCGACGATCACCGGCACGGCGCTGACCGCGCGGAGCATCCGCAGCAGCTCGCGGCCGTCCAGATCGGGCAGTCCCAGGTCGAGCACCACCAGGTCGGGCCGGTCGTCCAGCGCGTCGCGCAGGCCGGTCATCGCCGTCGAGGCGGCGGCCACCGCGTGCCCCCGCTCGCGCAGTGCCCGCAGCAGCGGCGTACGGATCGTCAGGTCGTCCTCGATGAGCAGCAGGCGGGCCACAGGTGGCAGGCTAGCCGTCACGCGGCGCGCCGGCCCGGACGTTAACCCTCCCTTAGCCTCGTCCGGTGCTCGTCCCAACCTCGGATCGGTCAGACTCGGGGCATGCGCCGCCGTTCGTTCCTCGCCGTCGCCGGGTGGCTGGCCACCGCCGCCCTCGCCACCCTGATCGGGGTGGCCGCGATCCGGTGGGTGGGGGAGAGCATCGCCGGCACCCCGGGCGGGGTGCTCAGCCAGGAGGAGATCGAGCGTGCCCTGGCCTCGCCCAGGCCCGCGGTCCCCGGGGCCGGCGGACCGTCAGCTCCGGCGGCGGGCGGGACCGGCGGGCCGTCGTCGCCGGGAGCGACGGGCTCGACCCCGGCGGGAGCACGCCGGGCCTTCGCCACGACGGGTGGCAGCGCGGTGGTCGAGTGCGGGCCGGGCGGGGTACGGCTGGTCTCCTGGACGCCCGCGCCGGGCTACCGGGTCTCGGACGCGGAGCCGGGGCCGGACGACGACGTGGAGGTCGCCTTCGCCGGCCCGTCCGGGGAGTTCGAGCTGAAGCTGCGCTGCGTGGGGCTGGAGCCGGTGTCGGTCGAGGACGACGACTGAGCCGGACACGAGCGCGCGGCGCCGTTCGGATCCCGGGGGATCGGAACGTCGCCGCGCTCTGGCCGTCTCCCACCACCGCAGCCGTACGGCGGTACGCCAGCGGGGACCTGGCTCGACCGGCCACCGTGCGCCGGCTACTCCCTCGATCCCCGTCCATCAGGGATCGAAACCCCCGAGGAGTGGCGAATTCCACCATCTGCGAGTCCCGGCGTGGTGTCGGGCCGCAGCGGGTATGTGCGTCGGCATGGAGCATTTCACGATCGCGACCGTTGCCGAGAAGAGCCCGGACTTCCGGCGGGTGCTGTGGACCGGTGAGCACACCCAGCTGGTGATCATGACGATTCCGCCGGGTGGCGAGATCGGCGAGGAGGTCCACGAGGGCATCGACCAGATCCTGACCTTCGTCAGCGGTACGGGCGAGGCGCAGGTGGCGGGGGAGAAGCGCGAGGTCGTGCAGGGCGACCTGGTGGTGGTGCCGGCCGGCACGAAGCACAACTTCGTCAACACCGGCCCCAACCCGCTGGTGCTCTACACGGTCTACGGCCCGCCCGAGCACGCCGACCAGGCGGTGCACCGGACCAAGGAGGAGGCCGACGCCGCAGAGGCCGCCGGCGAGGACGAGCCGCCCACCTCCTGACCGTCGGGCCGCCGCCTGAGGCTGCCGGAACGGGGTACCCGCAGCGGGTGGACCAACTGGCGATCTCCGACTACGGGTTCCTCTCCGACTGCCGTTCGGGCGCCCTGGTCGGTCGGGACGGCTCGATCGACTGGTGGTGCCCGGACCGGTTCGACTCCCCGTCGGTCTTCGGCCGCGTTCTCGACACGGAGGCCGGGCACTTCCGGCTGGCGCCCACCGCCGCCGGGCTTCCCGGGCACCGGGTGGAGCGGGCGTACGTGGCCGACACGCTGGTGCTGCGCACCGTGCACCACACGCCGGAGGGGAGCGTCGCGGTCACCGACGCGCTCGCCGCCGAGTTCGGCGCCCGTGGCCACCAGTTGGGGATGAACTCCCCGGCGGTGCTGCTACGGGTCGTGGAGGGACTCGCCGGGCGGGTGCGGATGTCGCTCGACTTCCGCCCCCGCCCGGAGTACGGCCTGCTCACCCCGTACCTGCACGGGCAGCCCGACGGCGGGGTGCTGGCCGCGGCCGGCCCGGTGGTGCTGGCCCTGCACACCGGCGGGGTGCTGCCGCGCGTCGACCGGGACCGGGTCCGGCAGGAGTTCGAGGTCTCCGCCGGGCAGGTGGTCGGCTTCGACGTGGCGTACGGGCAGGCGTACGGGACGGTGCCGGCCCGGCTGGAGCCGGTGGCCGCGCTCACCGAGACGGTGCGGGCCTGGCAGGCCTACCGCGAGTCGCACCACTACGACGGCCGCTACCGGGAGCAGGTCCGGCACAGCGCGACCGTGCTCACCGGCCTCACGTACGCCCGCAGCGGCGCGGTGGCCGCGGCCCTGACCACGTCGCTGCCGGAGCGGATCGGCGGCGACCGCAACTACGACTACCGCTACTCGTGGCTGCGCGACTTCGCCATGACGCTGCGCGCCCTCTGGGTGGCCGCCTGCCCGTCCGAGGCGTCCCGGCTCTTCGCCTGGGCGGCCCGCTCGATCGGCCGGGTCGGTCCCGACCCCGTGCCCGTGCTCTTCGGCCTGGAGGGGGAGCGGGACGTCTCCGAGCACGAGTGCGCCCACCTGCGCGGCTACGGCGGCAGCCGGCCGGTGCGGGTCGGCAACGACGCCTGGCGGCAGCGCCAGCTCGACGTGCCGGGCGAGGTGCTCTCGGCGGTCTGGCGGTTGCGCGACCACCTGGGGGAGACGCTCGACACGGAACTGCGCGAGATGGTGCTCGGCCTGGCCGAGCAGGTTGCCGCCACCTGGCACCTGCCCGACCGGGGCATCTGGGAGACCCGGGACACCGACCGGCACTACCTCACGTCGAAGGTGCTCTGCTGGGTGGCGCTGGACCGGGCGGTGCGGCTCGCGCCCCGGCTCGGCGACCGGGCCGACGCCCGGCGGTGGGCGAGGATCCGCGACGAGATCCGGACCGCCGTGCTGCGCGACGGCTGGCACGAGCCGACCGGCGCGTACGGCGGCGCGTTCGGCTCGCCGGAGCTGGACGCCTCGGTGCTGCTGCTGCCGCTGGTGGGGTTCCTGCCGGCGACCGACCCGCGGATGCGCGCGACCATCGAGGCGGTCGAGCGCGGGCTGGGCGCCGGGAACGGGCTCCTCCGCCGCTGGGACACCGACCCGGCGGGCTTCCTGCCCTGCTCGTTCTGGTTGGTGGAGTGCCTGGTCCTGGCCGGTGAGCAGGGCCGGGCCGAGGCGCTCTTCGAGCGGCTGCTGGGGCACGCCAACGACATCGGCCTGTTCAGCGAGCAGATCGACCCGCGCTCCGGCGCGCAGCTCGGCAACACCCCGCAGGCGCTGTCGCACATCGGCCTGGTCAGCGCCGCCTGGCGGCTGACCGACCCCACCACGGACTGACGAGGGTCCCTTCCGCACACCTCAGGCGGGCAGCACCGGCACGTCGGTGACGTCCACCGTCTCCGGGTACTTCACGCCGGCCCCGGTGTTGAGCACCACCACGCGTTCGCCGGCCCGGATCCAGCCGCCGGCGCGCAGGTGCCGGGCGGCGGTCAGGCAGGCGGCCCCCTCCGGGCAGAGCAGCAGCCCCTCGCGGGCGGCGAAGTCCCGCAGGTCGGCCAGGATCTCGGCGTCGTCCACGGCGATCGCGGTGCCGGCGCTGGCGCGCAGCGCGTCGAGGATCAGCTCGTCGCCGAGCGGGGCCGGCACGGTGATGCCGAACGCCACGGTGTGCGCGTCGGCCCAGGGCCGCGCCCGCTGCTCACCGGCGGCGAAGGCGCGGACGATCGGCGCGCAGCCCGTCGACTGCACCGCGACCAGGCGGGGCAGCCGGTCCTCGATCCAGCCCAGCTCGCGCAGCTCGTGCAGCGCCTTGTGGATGCCGATCAGGCCGACCCCGCCGCCGGTGGGATAGATGATCACGTCCGGCACCTGCCAGCCGAGCTGCTCGACGATCTCGTACCCCATCGTCTTCTTGCCCTCGAGCCGGTACGGCTCGCGCAGCGTGCCAGCGTCGAAGATCGCGCCGCCGGAGCCGGCGATGAGCCCCGCGACGTGCCGCCCGGCGTCGCCGATCAGCCCGTCGACCAGGCGTAGGTCGGCCCCGGCGGCCACGCACTCGCGCCGGCAGATGGCCGGCGCGTCCAGCGGCATGACGATGGTCGCGCCCAGCCCGGCCCGCGCGGCGTAGGTGGCCCAGGCCGCGCCCGCGTTGCCGTTGGTGGGCATGGCGATGCGCGTCACGCCCAGCTCGCGCGCCCGGCTGACGCCCACCGCCGCGCCGCGCGCCTTGAACGAGCCGGTGGGGGTCAGCCCCTCGTCCTTGACCAGCAGGTCCGCGATGCCGATCTCCGCGCCGTAGGTCGGGGTGCGCAGCAGCGGCGTCCAGCCCTCGCCCAGCGTGGTCTCGTGCCGGGGGTCGGCCACCGGCAGCAGCTCGCGGTAGCGCCACAGGTCGGCCGGGCGCAGCGGGAACCGTTCCGGGGTGAGCACCTTCGCCACCGCCGCCAGGTCGTAGCGGGCCAGCAGCGGGGATCCGCAGTCGCAGAGGTTGGTCAGCTTGGCGGCGTCGTGCTCCCGCCCGCAGCGCGGGCACTCCAGGTGCGTCAGGTACACGATGCTCCTCGCCGTCTCAGCTCGTGTCTCGGCTCGCGTCGATGCTCAGCCAGCGCCGGCTGCGCCCGCCCGGCTCGTAGACCGAGTCCAGGCGCTTCGCCACCACCCCGGGCAGCCCCTGCTCCCGCCCGGTCCGCAGCGCCTCCCGGCCGGCACCCGGGAACCACGGCGGAGTCTGCCAGTGCGGACCGGCCAGCGCCAGGCCGTCGAGCAGCTCCCGGCGCTGCGCGTACGGCAGGTCGAGGCTGGTCACGCCCTCCATCCAGAGCAGATCGAAGATCAGGTACTGGGCGTCGGGGGTCCGGCGTCCGCCGCGCGCCGGCCGCACCCGGCCGGCCCGGTCGATGCGCACCAGGACGCCGTCCAGCACGGCCTCCGTGGGCGCCAGCTCCTCGGCCAGCTCCCGCAGCCAGGGGTACGTCCCGGAGACGTCCTCGTCGTCCTCCGCGAGCAGCCGCAGCCGCCCACCCGAGACGTACGCGACGGCGCGCACCCCGTCCCAGCGCAGCTCGTAGCCCCACTCCGGCTCGTCCGCCGGCAGCTTCGCCGCCCGGGTCGGGTGCATCGGGCGGACCAGCTCCGGCATGCTCGTCCAGCCCTCCGGCGGCGGGTCGGTGCGCCGGACCATCCAGTCCCGCCCGCCCCTGCCGCCGGTGGCGAAGAGGACGTACCGCCCGGAGGTGCGCTCGCCGTCCAGCACGACGATCACCTCGTCGTCCCGCCACTTCTCGCAGTGGTACGTGCCCCGGTCGTGGACGGTCATCCGTCCGCCGCCGTACTCGCCGGCCGGGATCTCGCCGTGGAAGTCGAGGTATTCCATCGGGTGGTCCTCGGTGTGCACGGCGAGATGGTTGCGGCCGGTGTCGCGGGGCAGCCCGCGCGGCACCGCCCAGGAGGCCAGCACCCCCTCGTGCTCCAGGCGCAGGTCCCAGTGCAGGCTCCGGGCGTGGTGCTGCTGGATGACGAACCGGGCCGTGCCGTCGGCGGGCCGCTTCCTTCCCGGGGGCCGCTTCGGCACCGGCTCCGGCGTGCGCGCCGCGTCCCGTCTGCGCCGGTACTCCTCCAGCGGGTCAGCCACATCCGCATTCTCCGGCAATCCGCGCCGGCCCGCCGGCCGCCCGGGTGTCCGGTTCCACGGGCATGTCGTGGGTCATCACGGGTAGACCGCGGCATGGACCACGAGGACCAGCCCACCGTTGCGCTCCCGGGCGAGGTGCGGATGCCCCTGCTCGGCTTCGGCACCTGGCAGGCCACCGGCCAGGCCGGGTACGACGCGGTGCTCGCCGCGCTCGACGCCGGCTACCGCCACGTCGACACCGCCACGATGTACGGCAACGAGGAGGAGGTCGGCCGGGCGGTCCAGGAGAGCGGGCTGCGCCGCGAGGACGTCTTCGTCACCACCAAGCTGCCGCCGGACCGGGTCGGACGGGAGCGGGAGACGCTCGAGGCCAGCCTGACCGCGCTCGGCACCGACCACGTCGACCTGTGGCTGATCCACTGGCCGCCGGAGAATCCGGCGGACAACATCCCCGTCTGGCGCGAGCTGCTCGCCGCCCGGGACGAGGGGCTCGCGCGCGCGGTGGGGGTGAGCAACTACGGCACCGGCCAGCTCGACGAGCTGATCCAGGCGACCGAGGAGAACCCGGCCGTCAACCAGATCCGGTGGAGCCCCTCGTTGTACGACCGGCAGCGACACAAGGAGCACCGGGACCGGGGAGTGGTGCTGGAGGGTTACAGCCCGTTCAAGACCAGCGACCTCGCCCACCCGGTGCTGACCCGCATCGCCGCCGCGCACGACGTCTCCCCCGCCCAGGTGGTGCTCCGCTGGCACGTCGACCACGAGATCGTGGTCATCCCCAAGTCGGTGACCCCGGAGCGGATCCGCGTGAACGCCGACATCTTCCACTTCTCGCTGACCGCCGAGGAGATGCGCGACATCGACGCCCTCGGCAACCCCTGACGAACCCCTTCCGGCACCCGGAGCGGGGCCCGGTCCGGGGTCCGCCGTTGCCAAATTCCTTCAGCCTGAATAGGGGCGATGAAGGGTATCGACATAGATGCTCGTGACGATATACCGTGCGCGTCACCAGTTCATCGATGAGTCGGAACCCCTCCGCCCTTGTCTGAAGGAGCGCCATGAACGCGTCACGACCCGCCCGCCTCCCCCGACGCGGAGTGCTGGGCATGTCGGCCCTGGTGGCCACCGCGGTGGCCGTAGCCGCCAAGCCCGCCACGGCGAGCGCCGCGCCGCTCGCCGCGCCGAAGGCCGAGTGCCTCGCCGACCTGCTCGGGGAGTCCTGATGGCCACGATTCCCTGGCTGGTGGACGTCCTGCGGGGAGCGGGCGTCCAGGTCGTCACGCACGGCGACTGGGTCAACCGCATGCGTCCCGGCTCGTTCGACCCGATCGGTGTGCTCTGGCACCACACCGCCGCCACCTCCAGCGCCAGCAACCCGCACCCGGCGCTCAACGTCTGCATCAACGGCCGGTCCGACCTGCCCGGCCCGCTCTGCCAGGCCCTCGTCGACTACCACGGCGTCTTCCACGTCATCTCCGCCGGCCGCTGCAACCACGCGGGCGTCAGCCGGGGCAGCGGGCCGATCCCCTCCGGTGACGGCAACACGCTGATGATCGGCTGGGAGATCGACTACAACGGCGTGAACCAGGAGATGACGGCGGCGCAGTACAACGCGTCGATCGCCGCCACCGCCGCCGTGCTCAAGCGGCTGGGCAGGGACGCCAGCTACGCCCGGGGCCACCGCGAGACGAGCACCAGCGGCAAGATCGACCCGTCCTTCATCGACCTGAACACGATGCGCGCCGACGTCGCCGCGAAGATGGCGGGCGGCGGCAACACCTGGAGTTCCGTGGTGGACAACTCCACCGCCGGTCGCTTCACCGCCAGCGCCAGCTGGGGCACCTCGGCGTACTCGGCCCAGCGCTACGGGACCGACTACCGCTTCGCCCAGCCCGTCGCCGCCAGCGACGCCGCCTGGTACAAGTTCAACGTCCCGGCGACCGCGAACTACCGGGTCGACGCCTGGTGGCCGGCGGTCGCCGGCTACAACACCGCGACGCCGTACATCGTGGCCACCACCACCGGCAACCGGACGATCATCGTCAACCAGGCGGCGACCGGCGGGCAGTGGCGCTCCCTCGGCACGTTCACGCTGCCGGCCGGGGACGCCAACCGGGTCGCGGTCAGCCGGTGGAGCTCCGCCGCCGGCCTCGTCATCGCCGACGCCGTCCGGCTCACCCGGGTCTGACCCGGCCGGCCCTGAGACACGCGACGTCCGCCAGGCACCGGGGTGGCCCGGCGGACGTCGCGTCCGGCGTTTCAGGAGCGCGAGCAGGCGGTCCCGTTGAGGGTGAAGCTGGTCGGTGACGCGTACGCCCCGCTCAGCGTGCCCTGGTAGCCGAAGCTGGCCGTGCCGCCCGGGGCGAGCGAACCGTTCCAGCTGATGTTCCGCGCGGTCACCGCCGAGCCGCTCTGGCTGACCGTGGCGTTCCACGAACTGGTGATCTGCTGCCCGGCGGGCAGGGTGTAGGCCAGCGTCCAGCCGTTGATCGGGCTCGACCCGGTGTTGGTGATCTGCACGTCGGCGGTGAAGCCGTTGCTCCACGAGTTCGGCGTGTACTTCACCGCGCACCCGGCGCCGCCCGGCGGGGGCGTGGTGGGCGGCGCGGTCGTGGGCGGCGGGTTGCCGCCACCGTTGACCGCCGCCGAGAACGAGGTCACCGCGAGGCCGGCGCCGCCCTGCCACGGCTCGAAGCCGGCCTGGATGCTGGTCAGGTACCAGGAGTTGGTGATCGCGCCCCGGTTGCGGGTGTCGTTGATGAACGCCAGCAGGTTGAGGTTCGCGCTGCTGATCGCCGACGGCGCCAGGTAGGAGATGACGTTGTTGCCGCCGTTGTTGCCCCGCCACACCTCCCAGCTGCGCCCGTCGATGGTGGCGGTGCCGACCGGGGAGCCGATGGGCTGGATCGACCCCTGCCGGTTGAGCCAGATCATGATCTCCATCTGGTTCACCCCGTCCCGCTTCGGCGAGGGGTCCAGCCAGATGTCGTACGAGGCGTTGTAGACGGCGTTGCTGACGTACCGGTAGGCGATGCTGCTCGTGGCGCTGCTGATCTGGCTGACCTGGATCGGCAGGTTGGTGCCGGGGGAGCAGTTGGTGTAGTGGCAGCCGAGGAAGATTGACGGGTACGCGGTCGGCGCGCCGTTGGTCGGGTTGCTGCCGTTCTGGGTGGTGATCTCGAAGCCGCTGCCGGTGACGTTGATGCACTGCTGGGCGGTGGTGCCCCAGCGGTTGTTCTGCACCACGTAGCGGCCCTGGATGGTGGTGGAGCCGTACTGCTCGCAGATCTGCGTGTCGGCGCTGGCGGTGCCGCCGAGGGCCACGGCGACGATCGAGCCGGCGGCGAGCAGCGCGGCTGCCGCGAGGGCCCGGAGTGGACGTTTCATGATGCTCCTTCGGCTTCGGCGCGGAACGCCGGACGGAGTCGGCCAGTGGACGCGGGAGCGCTCCCACAACCCTTCGATACATTTACATCTCTGAAACCACAGCGCAACGGGCCTGGGGTATTGGAGAGGTAAGTGAGGTTTGTCACGCCCGGGTCGCTCGGTGGGCAGGTGGTCCCCCGAAGCAGGCGCGGCGGGCGCCGAGGAGTGTTTCGCCTGGGACGATTGACTCTGGTGTGTGCCGATTGCGCCGAGTAGTGTCTTGCCTCCAACGCGTGCCGAACCCCTCCGGAGGCGTACACCACCATGGGTGGCTCTCCCCTGCGCATCCTCGTCGTCGGCGCGGGCATCGCCGGTCTGGCCGTGGCCCGGGCGCTGCGGATGGCGGGCTTCCGCCCCGACGTCACCGAGAGACTGCCCCCGGGCGAGAACGCCGAGACCGGTCTCTACCTACCCGGCAACGCGGCCCGGGCGCTGTGCCGCCTCGACCTCGACGGGCCCGTACGCCCGCTCGGGCACGTCATCCACCGGCAGCGGTTCCTCGACGCGGCCGGGGCGCCGCTCTGCGAGGTGGACCTCGACGCGCTCTGGTCCGGGGTCGGCGAGTGCCGGGCGCTGCCCCGGACGGAACTGCACCGGGTGCTGCTCACCGGCGCGGGCGGCGCCGTCCGGCACGGCGCCGAGGTGCGCGCCGTCGACCTGCTGCCGCACTCCGTCGGCATCACCTTCGTCGACGGCACGGCCGCCGAGTACGACCTCGTCGTCGGCGCCGACGGGCCGCGCTCCTCGATCCGGGCCCTGGCCGCGCTCGGCGGTCCGCCCCGGCCCGCCGGCCAGGTCGTCTACCGCAGCGTGGTGCGCGACGGGCCCCCGGTCGCCGAGTGGACCGCCCTGCTCGGCCAGCGCGCCGGCTTCCTGGTCGTGCCGATCGGCGCCGGACGGCTGCACTGCTACGCCGACGAGGCCGGCACCGTTGCGCCGGCCGACCCGACGGCCCGGCTGCGCGAGCTCTTCGGCGACTACGGCGGACCGGTGCCCGCCGTGCTGGAGGCGCTGGACCGGGTGCACGTCGCGGTCACCGAGGAGGTGGAACTGGGCTGCTGGTCCCGGGGGCGGGTGCTGCTCGTCGGGGACGCCGCGCACGCCACCGCACCGACGCTGTCCCAGGGCGCGGCGATGGCGTTGGAGGACGCCGTGGTGCTCGCCGACTCCCTCCGCGCGGCCGGAGGCGACGTCGAGGCGGCGCTGGCGGCGTACGAGAGTCGTCGTCGCCCGCGTACGCGATGGGTGCGGGACCGGACCCGGGACCGCAACCGGACCAGGGACGTGCCGCCGGCGCTGCGCGACCCGCTGCTGCGCGGGCGCGGCGACCGGATCTTCGGCGAGCACTACCGGCTGCTGCTGGGCCCGCTGTAGCGGCCGGCGGCCGAGGGCCCGGTGCGCCGGGGCGGTGCAGGCTACCCGACCACCCCACGCGGCGTAGCCACCTGCCGGGGACTATCCTCCTTGCGGATGACGGCCCGCAGATAACCAGCGCGTGCCGAGCGGGACAACCCAGAACCGGAGGCCACTCGTGACCACCGTCGCACCCAAGCCGGTCGTGACCCGGCCCTGGCCGGTCCGAGCGCCGGTCAAGGGGTCGGCCATCGCGCGGCTGCTGCGTTCCACGGACGCGAAGCAGATCGGGATCATGTACATGGTCACCGCGTTCGCGTTCTTCATGATCGGTGGCCTGATGGCCCTGATCATGCGGGCCGAGCTGGCCCGACCCGGGCTGCAGTTCCTGTCGCCCGAGCAGTACAACCAGCTGTTCACCATGCACGGCACGATCATGCTGCTGTTCTTCGCGACGCCGATCGTGTTCGCCTTCGCGAACTACGTGGTGCCGCTGCAGATCGGCGCGCCCGACGTGGCGTTCCCCCGGCTGAACAGCTTCGCCTACTGGCTGTTCCTCTTCGGCGGCACGATGACCATGGTCGGCTTCCTCACCCCGGGTGGCGCGGCCGACTTCGGCTGGACCGCGTACGCGCCGCTGAGCTCCGTCGAGCACTCGCCCGGCGTGGGCGCGAACCTGTGGGTCGTCGGCCTGGTCATCTCGGGTCTGGGCTCGATCCTCGGCGCGGTCAACGTGATCACCACGATCCTGACCCTGCGCGCGCCCGGCATGACGATGTTCCGGATGCCGATCTTCACCTGGAACATCCTGGTCACCGGTCTCCTGGTGATCCTGGTCTTCCCGCTGCTGGCCGCCGCGCTGATGGCGCTCGCCGCCGACCGGCTCCTGGGCGCCCACGTCTACGACCCCGCGACCGGCGGGCCGATGCTCTACCAGCACCTCTTCTGGTTCTTCGGCCACCCCGAGGTGTACATCATCGCGCTGCCGTTCTTCGGCATCATCTCCGAGATCATCCCGGTCTTCTCCCGTAAGCCGATCTTCGGCTACAAGGGCCTGGTCGCCGCGACCATCGCCATCGCCGGCCTGTCGATGAGCGTCTGGGCGCACCACATGTTCTCCACCGGCCAGGTGCTGCTGCCGTTCTTCAGCTTCCTGAGCTACCTGATCGCCGTGCCGACCGGTATGAAGTTCTTCAACTGGATCGGCACCATGTGGCGCGGCCAGATCAGCTTCGAGACGCCGATGCTCTTCTCGATCGGCTTCCTGGTCACCTTCCTCTTCGGTGGTCTCACCGGCGTGCTGCTGGCCAGCCCGCCGATCGACTTCCACCTGCACGACTCGTACTTCGTGGTGGCGCACTTCCACTACGTGCTCTTCGGCACGATCGTGTTCGCCGTCTTCGCCGGCATCTACTTCTGGTTCCCGAAGATGTTCGGCCGGATGCTCGACGAGCGGCTGGGCAAGGTGCACTTCTGGCTGACCATGATCGGCTTCCACACCACGTTCCTGGTGCAGCACTGGCTGGGCAACGAGGGCATGCCGCGCCGGTACGCCGACTACCTGCCCGGCGACGGCTTCACCACGCTGAACATGGTCTCCACCATCGGCGCGTTCATCACCGGCATCTCGACCCTGCCGTTCATCTGGAACTGCTGGAAGTCGTACAAGGCCGGCCCGGTGGTCGAGGTCGACGACCCGTGGGGTCACGGCAACTCGCTGGAGTGGGCGACCAGCTCCCCGCCCCCGCTGCGGAACTTCGACCGGATGCCGCGGATCCGCTCCGAGCGGCCGGCGTTCGACCTCAAGTTCCCCGAGCTGGCGGCCGGCGGCCAGAGCCTGGCCGGCCCGCCGGAGGGCGGCGCCAAGCCGCTGACCAGCGAGTCCGACGGCGGCGCCAGCTACCGCGAGGACACCGCGAGCGACGCCGACCGGCGCTGACGCTCCGCACCACGTACGACGGGCGCCACCCCACCCGGGGCGGCGCCCGTCGCCGTTGCGCGGAGGGGTACGCCCCGTGGCCGGGCCAGACGGCGCATGGACACCGGCTGGGCATCAACCGATCGTGTACGCCTGCCCGGTGCCCCGCCGGACTGCCGGGACCGGCCCAGGGCCGCTCAGCCAGGACCGTCGAGCCAAGGGCGTCGAGCCGGGGGCGCCGGGCTCAGGTGGCGGGGGTCGGGACGAGTTCGGGGGCGGACGCGAGGGTGGCGGCGGTGCGGCGGCGGAGCTCGATCGGGAGCACGGCCAGCGCCACCAGCGCCCCGACCGCCCCGGTGACGGCGAAGCCCCAGGCCGGTGCGGAGGCGTCGATGACGGCGCCCGCGAGGGGCGCGCCCACCGCCATGCCGATCGTGACCGCCGAGCCGTGCAGGCCCATCGCCTCGCCGCGTACGGAGGCGGGGACCAGCCGGCTGACCGCGTCCGAGGTGGCCGCGATGGTCGGCGCGCAGAGCGCCCCGGCGGGGATCAGCGCCAGGCAGAGCAGCCACCAGTGTGCCCCGCCCAGCCCGACCGGGATGGTGCAGAGGCTGAGCGCGGCCATCAGGACCAGCGGCGGGAAGGATCGGGTGACCGCCCCGTACGCGAATCCGCCGACCAGCGACGCGACCGCCCAGACGGCGAGGACAGCGCCCGTCCACCCGACGTCGCCGTTCTCCCGCAGCACGGCGACCACCGCCACGTCGGTGCCGCCGAGCACCAGCATGCCGGCGGCGCTGACCGCCAGCACGGCGAGCAGGCGCGGGGTGAGCCACGACCGGCGGGGCACCCGCGGCTGCGGCCCGGCCGGCTCGCCACCGCTCCGGACGGGCGGGTTCAGCACCCAGAACGCGACGCCGGCGGCGACGATGCCGGCGCCCACCAGATAGAGCGTGGTGCGCGGGGAGATCGCGGTGGCCGCCGCCACGGCCAGCGCGGGACCCACCATGAACGACAGCTCCACCGACATCGAGTCCAGCGCGTACGCGGGGCGGCGCCGCTCCGGCGGCACCATCGCGGCGATGGACTGCCGGATCACCGAGAAGATCGGCAGGGCGAGCGAGCCGGCCAGGAACGCGGCGGGCAGCAGCACCGGGTACGGCAGCATCGGCGCGGTGGACCAGAAGACGGCCTCGGCGATCCCGGTCAGCACGAGCACCGGCCGCAGGCCGCGCCGGTCGACCAGGCGGCCGAGCAGCGGGCCGCCGATCGCGGCTCCCACGGTGATCGCCGCGCCGACGAGCCCGGCCGCTCCGTAGCCGCGCCCGAGGTCGAGCACGACGTAGAACGTCAGGGTCACCCCGGTGGCGGTGAGCGGGACGCGGGCGAGCACCGACACCAGCAGCAACGACCGGAGACCGGGCAGGGCGAGCGCCTCCCGGTAAGGCTTCAGGTTCATGTCGGTGCGTACCTCCGCCGGACATCCTCGGCCGGAGGTACGACACCCGCCAACGAATTACGGCCTCATGCGGCCCTGATCACAGGCTCCCCGCGCAGGGTCACCCCGGCGCCGTCCATCGCCCGCAGCGCGACGTCCGTGGTGGGCGGGGCGACGGCGGCGGTGAGGTCCAGCAGGACGGTGGTGGCGAAGCCCTCCCGGGCGGCGTCCAGGGCGGTCGCCCGTACGCAGTGGTCGGTGGCGATCCCCACCACGTCGACCCGGTCCACGCCACGCTGGCGCAGCCAGTCGGCCAGGCTCTCGCCGCCCTCGGCGTGCCCCTCGAAGCCGGAGTACGCGGCCGCGTACTCGCCCTTGTGGAAGATCGCCTCGATCCGGTCGGTGGCCAGGTCGGGGTGGAACTCCGCGCCCGGGGTGCCCACCACGCAGTGCCGCGGCCAGCACTCCACGAAGTCCGGCGGGTCGCCGAAGTGGGCGCCCGGGTCGACGTGGTGGTCCTTCGTCGCGACGACGTGGTCCCAACGGTCCGGCTCGGCGGCGAGGAGCCGGGTGATCCCGGCGGCCACGCCGGCCCCGCCGCCTACGGCCAGCGAGCCGCCCTCGCAGAAGTCGTTCTGCACGTCCACGATGATCAGCGCGTTGCTCACCTGCTGCTCCTTCGTCAGTCGGCCGGGACGACCGTGACCGGGATGGCCGGGTCGCCGGCGGAGAGCTTGAGGCCCTCCCAGGGGATGGAGATCAGGCACTGTCGCAGGTGTTCCCGCGACTCGTCCAGGGTCGGCCGGTCGACCGGCTCGCCGCCGGCCAGGAACGAGTGCTGGAGCAGCCGGTCGTTGGGCCGGTGATCGGGCACGCCCTGCGGCACGACGATCTCCTCGGTGGCGGTGCCGGTCGGCTTGTGCCGGCGTACGGCCACCTTCCGGCCGCCGATGGTGGCCTTGTGCTCGGAGCGCTTGACCACCGGGCGGCCCTCGACCTCGACGAGCTTGTAGACCAGCCCGGCGGTGGGCGCGCCGGAGCCGGTGACCACGGCGGTGCCCGCGCCGTACATGTCGACCGGTTCGGCGGCGAGCGAGGCGATGGCGTGCTCGTCGAGGTCACCGGAGACGATGATCTTGGTTTCGGTGGCGCCCAGCGAGTCGAGCAGCTCGCGGGACTGCTGCGCGATCACCGCCAGGTCGCCCGAGTCGATCCGCACCGCCCGCAGGTCGGGCCCGGCCACCGCGATCGCGTTGCGGATGCCCTGGCTGATGTCGTACGTGTCGACCAGCAGCGTGGTGTCCTTGCCCAGCGTGGCGACCTGCGAGGCGAACGCGGTCCGCTCGTCGGAGTGCAGCAGGGTGAACGCGTGCGCGGCCGTGCCCGCGGTCGGGATGCCGTAGCGCAGCCCGGCGGCGAGGTTCGAGGTGAACCGGAAACCGGCCAGGTACGCGGCCCGCGCCGCGGCCACCGCCGCCTCCTCGTGCGCGCGCCGGGAGCCCATCTCGATGAGGGTCCGCCCGCGCGCCGCGGTGACCATCCGCGCGGCGGCGGCGGCCACGGCGCTGTCGTGGTTGAGCACGGAGAGGATGAGCGTCTCCAGCACCACGCACTCGGCGAAGCCGCCGGAGACGGTGAGGATGGGCGAGCTGGGGAAGAACAGCTCGCCCTCGGCGTAGCCCTCGATGTCGCCCGTGAAGCGGTAGTCGCGCAGCCAGGCGGCGGCCTGCTCGTCGACCACCCCGGTACGCCGCAGGAAGTCGACCTCGTCGGCGTCGAAGCGGAAGTCGCGGATCAGCTCGATCAGCCGGCCCGTGCCGGCCACCACCCCGTAGCGACGACCGGCGGGCAGCCGGCGGCTGAACACCTCGAAGACGCAGCGGCGGTCGGCGGAGCCGTCGCGGAGGGCGGCACTGACCATGGTCAGCTCGTAGTGGTCGGTCAGCAGCGCGGGGCGAAGGGTGCTCACCGCCCCAGCCTAGGGTTCACCCGTCATCGCTGCCGTCGTGGCCCGGGATCGTCCGTAGGGCGGCCCGCAGCTCGGCCCGGCCGGCGACGCCGAGTTTGCCGTAGATCCGCTGGAGGTGGTTCTCCACGGTGCGGGCGGAGAGGTAGAGCCGCTGGGCGATGACCCGGCTGGTCACCCCGTCGGCGGCGAGCCGGGCCACCTGCCACTCGCGTTCGCTCAGCGCCGGGGAGCCGGCCTGCAACGCCGGGGTACGGACCAGGTCGCAGCGGCCGAGCAGGGCGGCGAGACGTTCCCGGGCCGCGGCCGCCGCCGGGGAGCGCCGCCGGCGCAGCCGGTCCAGGGCGGTGGCGGTGGCCTCCGCCGCGTAGACGGTCAGCTCGAGCGCGTCGAAGCCGTCGGCGACCGCCAGCAGCTCGTCGGCGGAGCCGCCCGCGGTGGCCCGGGCGTGCCGGGCGAGCAGCGGGGGCAGCAGCCCGTCGACCCGCTCGGAGAGCTCGGCGAGCCGCTGCGCGACGGTGCGCCGGCCGCCGTCGGAGCAGGTCGGGCCGAGCGGCGCGGTCGCCTGGCCCAGTCGGACCAGGTCGTGCAGCACGTGCACCTCGTGGCCGGCGAAGCCGTCGGCGCGCAGCCGGTCGGCCAGCCCGCTCAGGTGCTTGACGGCGCCGGACACGTCGCCACCGGCGGCGAGCACCGCGCCCCGGGCCTGCTCCAGCCACGGGTACAGCACGATCATGCCTGGGGCGTGGGTGCGGTCGGCCTCCGCCATCGCCTCGGCCGCCTGCGCGGCGTCGCCCCGCAGCGCCGCCGCCTGGGCCCGCTCGGCCTGGGCCAGTCCCGCGTAGACCCGGCTGGTGGCGAGCACCGCGCAGGCGCCGAGGCTGGTCCGCAGCGCCGCGTCGCTCTGGCCGCGCAGCCGGGCCGCGTACGCCTGGAGGATGGCCAGGTAACCGGTGCCGAGCCGGAAGTCGCCGGCCCCGGCCAGGTCGGCGAACTCGTCGGCCACGATCGCGTCGATGCCGGCCAGGTCGCCCGCGAGCGCCAGCCGGGTGCCCCGGGCCAGCTCCAGGGCCAGTTGCAGGTACGGCATGTCCGCCCGCCACCGGCCCGCCTCGGCCTGCACCCGGTTGATCGCGGTGGCGCTGCGGTGCAGCTGCCCCTGCGCGGCCTGGAGGTGGGCGATCGTGCTGCGTGCCAGCTCCCGGGCGGCGACGCTCGCGGCCGGCCGGTCCAGCACCGTCTGCCCGAGCCGCAGCGCGATGCCGGTGTCCAGCCGGTGCAGCCGCATGATGCCCTCGAAGGCGAGCACCCGGGCCTGGTCGGCGGAGTCGGCGAGGGTCGACCGGAGGGCGGCGATCTCCTCCACCGTGGACTCCCGGCTCAGGCCCCAGTAGCTGACCATGCCCCGCACGGTCAGCCAGCGGCTCAGCCGCCGGTCGTCCTCGATGTCGGTGGCGACCGCGTCCAGCACCCCGATCGCCTCGTCCGGCCGGTCGGCGAACATCAGGATGGTGGCCAGCAGCTCCGCCGCGTCGAAGCCGCCGCCCGCGTCGAGCGCCGCGCGGGCCAGCCGGGTCGCCAGTGGTACGTCGTAGCGGGCGAACGCCTGCCGGGCCGCGTCGAGCAGCAGGGCCGGATCCTGCGCGGTGCCCGAGTCGAGCCGCCACACGGCCACCCGGAGCAGGTCGTCGCGGCGTCGCTTGCCGACCAGCTCCAGCAGCTCGGCGAGGCGGGCCTGCAACCGTCGCGTCCGGCTGACGGGGCAGCGGCGGCGCATCACCTCGCCGTAGAGCGGGTGGGCCAGCCGCACGTTCGCCCGGCGGTCGTCGTGTTCCACGGCGATCAGCCCGCGTTCCTCGGCGGTCTCCACGTCGACCGGGTCGGCGGCCTGGTTGAGCAGGTGCAGGCCGAGCGGTTCACCGAAGGCGACCAGCTCCACCACCCCGCGTACGCCCGAGGTGAGCTGGCCGATCCGGACGTCGATCAGGTCGGTCAGGTTGGGCGCCAGCTCCAGCCGGCCGGTCCACTTCCAGATCCCGTACGTGCGGGTCAGTTCCCCGCGGTCGGCGGCGAACACGAGCTCGCGCAGCAGCAGCGGGTTGCCCTCGGAGAGCCGGCCGAGCCGGTCGGCGGTGGTGGCGTCGACCGGTCCCTCCAGGATCGCGGAGAGCAGCCGCGTGGTCTCGGCCGGCGGCAGCGGCCTCAGCTCGACGTGGTCGACCAGGCCGTCGGTCCACAGGGCGCGGATCGGCAGCGGGAGCTGCTCGCCGTCGCGTGACGTGCCGACGACCGTGGCGTTGTCGGAGCGGGCCACCAGGTGCACCAGCGCCGCCGACGGCGGGTCGAGCAGGTGCGCGTCGTCGACCGCGAGCACGATCCGGCGGCCGGCCGCCTGCTGCTGCAGCACGTCCACCGCCCAGCGCAGGATGCCGGCGGGGGACAGGCCCTGCGGCTGCTCCGTCGGGAGCACCTGGACGAGACCGCCGAAGGGGAGCGCGGCCGTGGTGGCGCTGGCCGCGATCGTCCAGACGGCGTACCCATCGCGGGGGAGGGCCGCCATCCCCTCGCGCAGCAGGCGGCTCTTGCCGATGCCCGCGTTGCCGCTGAAGAAGATGCCCCGCCGCTCCGCGCCGGTCACCGCCGACAGCAGACGGTTGAGCTCATCCGTTCGGCCGACGAACCCCCACCGACTCATCGGGGCAGCATATCGATCGGAATCCGTCCGCGTGCACATCGTCACGCACCGAAGTTGAGTAGTCTCGTGGTTACCTCTGAGTATTCGAAGTGTTCGGCTCCGGGGCCCGGCCGCACGTACTCTTCCGGCATCCGGGTGCCGTCACCGGACGATTCCATGCGGCCGGCCACTGCCGGTCGCCTGCCACGGGAGGCCGCTTTCGATGAAGCCCGGTCCTCTCCCCGCCGTCGACAGGCCCGACGACATGGCCGGAGCCGCCGAGCTGCCCCGTCGCGACCGGCTGCCCGTCCGGCTGGGGGTGACCGAGCCCCGCCCGGAGGAGCCGCTGGCCGTGATCGGCGTCGGCCCGGCCGCCGCGGGGCGGCGCGAGGTGCTCGCCCGCCTGCTCCAGCTCGATCCCGCCATGCTCGCCGTGCCCGCCGGCAGCTGGCTCGTGGTGCGCCACTCCCAGGTGCCGACGCGGGCCGCGTACGTGCCCGGCTACCGTCAGCCCCACTCCTACGGTGCCGACCGGCTGGCCGCCGGGCCGGCGCTCGCGCGCCCGCCGCGCCGGGTCGAGCTGAGCCTGCCCGAGCCCCTGCTGCGGCACTTCAGCCTCGTCGACACGCCGGACACGGGTGCCCTCGGGGCGGCCGGCGGTCGGCTGCTGCTCGACGCGGCGGGCCGGGCCGGGGCGGTGCTCTTCGTGATCGCCGCCGACCAGGCCTTCACGGCGGTTGAGCTCCACCTGCTCGCCGACCTGGCCCGTGCCGGCGTCGGGGTCGTCTTCGCGGTCACCCCGGGCGCGGGCGGCTGGGCCCCGGTGCCGGAGGGCGCGGCCACGACGGAGGGCACGGGAGCGTCCGTCGGGTCGGCTCCCGCACCGGTGGACCCGGTCGCGGTCACCGTCGAGGCGCACCGGGCGGTCCTGCTGGCCGCCGTGCCCGGGCTCGCCGACGCCCGCTGGTTCCCGATCGACGCCGCGGGTGACGGGGCGGACCTGCGCCGGGCGCTGGTCGGCTGGGCCGCCGACGAGGGGCTGCGACGGGCGAGCGCCGAACCGCCGGTGCTGCCGGGATCGCACGGCCGGGTGCCGGTGGTGGCCGACCCGGGCGGCTGGTCGGAGCAGCTCGACCGGCAGGCCCGGTCCTCCTCGCGGCGCATCCGCCAGCACCTGGCCCTGGAGGTGGCGAACATCCACCTCCGCGTCGTGCAGGAGATCGTCTTCGGGGTCGGCTGCGCCGGCCTGCCGCAGCTGCTCGACCGCGAGATGGAGGCGCTGTCGCTGCTGGCCACCGCCCAGTGCGACGAGGCGGTGCGCGGGCTCGTCGAGGAGGCCGCCGGCCGGGTCTTCGGCGCGCCGCTGCCGGCGGGCGTCCGGCGGCGCCTCCACGACCCGGTGTGCTGGGGCCTGACGGAGCACCGGGGCGAGCACGAGCTGGACCGCGTGCTGCTCGTCACCAGCACCGGCGGCGTGGCGGGGCTGATCGGGACCGGCGCGACCGACACGCTGGCGAGCTACCCGGGCGTGGCGCGCGTGGAGGTGCTCCCGCCGGTGGCCGTGGCCCTCTCGGGCGGCTGCTGGCAGCACTGGCGCAGCCCCGGCAACCACGACCCCAACGCCGCCCGCGCCTGGGCCCAGCGCGCGTTGCGCGAGGTCGAACTGGAACTGTGCCGGGAGGTGGCCCGGCGGTTCGAGGTGGTCCGCCTCTCGCTGGACGGGGTGCTCTCCGATGCTGTCGACCACGGCATCCTGCTCGCCTGAGGGCGAGCCGGTCGCCTGCGGCGTCGGCACCGGGCGGCCGCCGCTCGCTGCCGCCGACGCCCTTGACCAGGCAGGACGCGGCGATCCGCGCCGGGCCGGCGTTCCGGTTCCTCGGTTCGCCGGGTCCGGTGGCACGATGGGGGGCATGGCGGCTCCGCAGGTTGCACCTGTCGAGACGCCGGACACCGATGAGGTGCCGGCGTCCGACCGGCCGTGGGTGACGATCGTCTGGGACGACCCGGTCAACCTCATGACGTACGTGACCTGGGTCTTTCAGAAGCTCTTCGGCTACAGCCGGGAGAAGGCGGAACAGCTCATGCTCGACGTGCACCACAAGGGTCGCGCCGTGGTCTCCAGCGGCGCCCGGGAGCGGATGGAGCACGACGCGTCGCAGCTGCACGCGTACGGGCTGTGGGCGACGGTGGACCGGTCGTGAGCATGTTCCGTCGCCAGGGCGACCGCTACGTCGTCACCTTCGCCGTCGACGAGGTGCGGGTGCTGCGGAAGGTGGCATCCGAGGTGGTCGGGCTGCTCACCGACGGCTTCGACCACACCGACCCGGTGGTGGGCCGGCTCTTCCCCGAGGTCTACCCGGAGGACCCGTCCGGCACGGCCGAGTTCCGCCGCTACACCGAGGGCGACCTCAAGACCGCCAAGATCGACCAGGCCGGCGCGATCCTCGCGTCGCTGCCCGACGAGGCCGGCGGCGAGGTGCGTCTCGACGCGGAGGCGGCCGAGGCGTGGCTGCGGGCGCTCAACGACGCCCGGCTGGCGATGGGCGTCCGGCTGGAGATCAAGGACGGCACCGACCTCGGCGAGGAGCTCGACGACGCGGTCGCCGAGGACCCGACCTCCAGCCGGGTGTTCCAACTGTCGGTCTACGCGTACCTCGGCTACCTCCAGGAATCCCTGCTCAACGCCTTGATCGACTAGGCGTGACCGGCACCACCTCAACGTCGCGGCAGGTACGCGTTAGGCTGGACCACGTGCTGAGCATCGACCGGTCGATCATCGACGCGATCGTCGCCCACGCCCGGCGGGACCACCCCGACGAGGCGTGCGGCGTGGTCGCCGGTCCCGCCGGCAGCGACACCCCCACCCGGCACATTCCGATGGACAACGCGGCCCGTTCCATGACGTTCTACGAGTTCGACTCGATGGAGCAGCTGCGGGTGTGGCGCGAGATGGACGACCGGGACGAGGAGCCCGTCGTCATCTACCACTCGCACACCGCCACGGAGGCCTACCCGTCCCGCACGGACATCTCGTTCGCCGGTGAGCCCGGCGCGCACTACCTGCTGGTCTCCACCCGTGACGCCGACACGGAGGAGATCCGCTCCTTCCGGATCGTCGACGGCGTGGTGACCGAGGAGCCGGTCCGGATCGTGGACGCGGGGGTGGACCCGCACGCCGTGCAGTCCTACATGTTCGGGCAGAGCCCGGCGACGGTCGACTACGAGTGTTCCGGCCGCTGATCCAGCGCCGTCACACCCGTCCACGTCCCGTCACCCTTCGGCACGCCCGACCATCATCGAGGAGCACGACACCATGACCATCGAGATTCGCATCCCCACCATCCTGCGCAGCTACACCGGCGGCGCGAAGGTCGTCGAGGGTGCCGGCGACACGCTGGGCGACCTGCTCGCCGACCTGGACTCCCGGCACGCCGGCCTGAAGGCCCGGCTGGTCACCGACGCCGGTGCGCTGCACCGCTTCGTCAACGTCTACGTCAACGACGAGGACGTCCGTTTCCTCGGCGCGCTGGACGCCAAGCTCAACGACGGCGACAGCGTGACCATCCTGCCGGCCGTCGCCGGTGGCGCGTTCGGCTTCGCCGCGGCTGCCGCGATCGCCCAGCACGGCGCCGCGGTCGCCGCGCGGTCGGCCGCCGCCGCCCGCTGACGGGCGGCGGTCACCATGGCGCGGTACGACAGCCTTCTCGACGCCTGCGGGGGAACGCCCCTGGTCGGGCTGCCCCGGCTCTCCCCGACGGTGCCCGACGGGGCGCCGCCGGTGCGGCTCTGGGCGAAGCTGGAGGACCGGAACCCGACCGGCAGCATCAAGGACCGGGCGGCCACGTTCATGGTCCGGGCGGCCGAGGAGTCCGGCCGCCTCCGGCCGGGCGACACGATCCTCGAACCGACAAGCGGCAACACCGGCATCTCGCTGGCGATGGTGGCCAAGCTGCGCGGCTACCGGCTGGTCTGCGTGATGCCGGAGAACGTCTCGACCGAGCGGGTGCAGCTGCTCCGGATGTACGGCGCGGAGATCATCTTCTCGCCGGCGGCGGGCGGCTCCAACCAGGCGGTCGCCACCGCCAAGCAGATCTCGGCCGAGCACCCCGACTGGGTCATGCTCTACCAGTACGGCAACGAGGGGAACGCCCGGGCGCACTACGAGACCACCGGCCCGGAGCTGCTGCACGACCTGCCCACGATCACGCACTTCGTGGCGGGCCTCGGCACCACCGGGACGCTGATGGGCACCGGGCGCTACCTGCGCGAGAAGGTCGACGGCATCCAGGTCGTCGCGGCCGAGCCGCGCTACGGCGAGCTGGTCTACGGGCTGCGCAACATCGACGAGGGCTACGTCCCCGAGCTCTACGACGCGTCGGTGCTGTCCCGGCGCTTCTCCGTCGGCACCCGCGACGCGGTGCTGCGGACCCGGCAGCTCGTCGAGGTGGAGGGCATCTTCGCCGGGTTCTCCACGGGCGCGATCCTGCACGCCGCCCTCGCGGTGGCGCACGAGGCCGTCCGCGCCGGCCAGCGGGCCGACGTGGCCTTCGTGGTCTGCGACGGCGGCTGGAAGTACCTCTCCACCGGGGCGTACGGCGGCACCCTCGCCGACGCGGAGGAAGCCCTGGAGGGCCAGCTCTGGGCGTGACGTCCCGTGGCCGGGCGGCCGACCCACGTCGGTGGCCCGGCCGCCCGTCACGGCCCCCGCGACGTGGCCGGCCCGCTCACCCAGCGCTACCGTCGGACGCCGTCTCGTCACGGGATCCGGGCGGGCGGCCCGGACGGGTGTCACGTTGGTGACAACTTCCTGTGGATGACTCTTGTCGTCGCGCGGGCGCGCGTAGGCTGCCCTGCGTGGTGTACGCGTCGGTAGAGATCATCCACAGCGGGACCGTCGACGCGGAAACTACGCATAGTTACAGTGAGAAGACTCGATGCGACTGACCGTCCTGGGCTGCGCGGGCAGTTTCCCCGGTCCCGAGTCCCCCTGCTCGGCCTACCTCGTCGAGGCGGACAACTTCCGGCTGCTGATCGACTTCGGCTCCGGGTCGCTGTCCAACCTCCAGCGCTACGCGGGGCTGCACGCCCCCGACGCCATCATCCTCACCCACCTGCACTGCGACCACATCCTCGACGCGGTGACGTACGTGGTGGTCCGCCGCTACGCCCCGGACGGCCCCTACCCGTCGCTGCCCGTCTACGCCCCCGCCGGCGCACCGGACCGGCTGGCCGCCGCGTACGGGCAGGAGGACGGCACGGTCGAGGACGTCTACCAGTTCTACGCCCTCGAACCCGGCACCTTCCCGATCGGCCCGTTCGCGGTCACCGTCGACCGGGTGAACCACCCCGTCGAGACGTACGGCGTCCGGCTGGAGCACGGCGGCCGGGTGCTCTGTTACTCCTCGGACACCGCGCCCTGCGACGCGCTGCTGCGGCTGGCCCAGGACGCCGACACGTTCCTCTGCGAGGCGAGCTACCTCGACGGCGTGGAGAACCCGCCGGACCTGCACCTCACCGGCGGGGAAGCCGGCGAGGTGGCGACCAAGGCGGGGGTGGGCCGGCTGCTGCTCACCCACCTGGTGCCCGCCTGGGGCAGCGAGGCGCACACCGTGGCGTCGGCCGGCGCCGCCTTCGACGGGCCGCTCGAGGTGGTCCGGCCCGGCGCCAGCTACGAGATCTGACCGGGCAACCCGACGTCCGGCCGCTCCGTGCCTCGCACGGGGCCTCGGAAACCGGGTCGTCCGCCTAGGATCTCGCCGGTGAGCGACTCCCCCTCCGGGTCGGCCGGCTGGCAGCCCCACCTGCCAACTCCTCCCACGAACCCGTCCGGCCCGCCTGGTCCGCCGTTCCCGCCGGCCCCGGCCGGCCCCTGGCCAGGCCACCCGCCGCCGCACCCGCCATCGGCTGCCGGGCCGTACCCGCCATCGGCTACCGGGCCGTACCCGCCGCCCGGACAACGCGTCGCGTACCCGCCGCCGGCCGCTGGGCCGTACCCGCCGCCGGCCGCTGGGCCGTACCCGCCGCCGGCCGCCGGGCCGTACCCGCCGCCCGGACAACGCGTCGCGTACCCGCCGGCGGGCGGCCTACCGTCGGCCGGGTCCGGCTCGGCACCGCCGCGCCGGTCCACCGGGCTGCGGGTGCTCTTCGTGGTGCTCGCCGGGCTGCTCGCGACAGGGCTCTGCGCCGGTGGCGGCATCGCGGGCTACCTGGGTTGGTGGGAACCCCGGCAGGACATGGCCGAGCGGCGCGCCATCTTCGCGGACTGGGGGCGGCCGCACAGCTTCACCTCCGACGGGCTCGTCGAGGGCGACGACGCGTCGTCGCAGGTGTACCGGTTCACCTGCCCGCAGGGGCGGTGCCCGGTGGACCTCGGCGAACGGGTGCACGACTGGCTCGTCACCGCCGGAGCGCAGGACGCCAAGATCGAGGACGTGACGCGTTGCGTCACCCACGGCTTCCAGTACGGCGGCCCCACCTGCACCTGGACGTGGCGGGCGAACGGTTGCCGGGCGACCGTGACGACGACGGGCCTGGACAAGGTGCCGAGCGGCTGGGACCGACCGCTCGTGCTCAACGTCCGCATCCGTGAGTGCGACTGATCCGGGCGGCGGACGCGCCGCCGCCCGGGCCGGGGCACCCCGGAACGGCACGACCACCGCACCGCATAGGGTGCAGGGATGGCGCGACCTGACGGGCGGCGACCCGACGAACTTCGACCTGTGACGTTGACCCGGGGCTGGAGCACCCATCCGGAGGGCTCGGTGCTCGTGGAGTTCGGCGGCACCCGGGTGCTCTGCACCGCCAGCGTGACGGAGGGCGTGCCCCGCTGGCGCAAGGGCTCGGGGCTGGGCTGGGTCACCGCCGAGTACGCGATGCTGCCGCGGGCCACCAACACCCGCTCCGACCGGGAGAGCGTGAAGGGCCGCGTCGGTGGGCGTACGCACGAGATCTCCCGGCTGATCGGGCGCAGCCTGCGGGCGTCCATCGACCTGAAGGCCCTCGGCGAGAACTCGATCGTGCTCGACTGCGACGTGCTCCAGGCCGACGGCGGCACCCGCACCGCCGCGATCACCGGCGCGTACGTGGCGCTGCACGACGCGGTGACCTGGCTGGCCGGGCGCAAGTCGCTGGCCGGCAAGCCGGAGAAGGTCATGCACCGCTCGGTGGCCGCTATCAGCGTCGGGATCATCGACGGCGAGCCCCGGCTGGACCTCGACTACACCGAGGACGTCGCCGCCGAGGTCGACATGAACGTGGTCTGCACCGGCACCGGCGAGTTCGTCGAGGTGCAGGGCACCGGCGAGGCGGGCGTGTTCGCCCGCGAGCAGCTCGACGCCCTGCTCGACCTGGCCGTCGCCGGCTGCGTGGAACTGGCCGAAGCCCAGCGGAAGGCGCTCTCCCTCCCGTGAGCGCGAGGAGTGAGCCTGCGAGCCCCGCAGTCGCGAACAAAGGTGGATTCTGATGAACAAGGTGCTGCTCGCCACCCGTAACCGCAAGAAGCTCGTCGAGCTCCAGCGGATCCTCGACGGCGCGCTCGGCGCGCACCGCGTCGCCCTGATCGGGCTCGACGACGTCGAGGAGTACCCGGAGCTGCCCGAGAGCGGCCTGACCTTCGGCGAGAACGCGCTGATCAAGGCGCGGGAGGGCTGCCGGCGCACCGGCCTGCCGACGATCGCCGACGACTCCGGGCTGGCCGTCGAGGCCCTCAACGGCATGCCGGGGGTGTTCAGCGCCCGCTGGGCCGGCCGGCACGGCAACGACCAGGTCAACCTCCAGCTCGTGCTGGACCAGATCGCGGACCTGCCCGACGAGAACCGGGCCGCGTCCTTCGTCTGCACGGTGGCCCTGGTGCTGCCCGGCGGCAAGGAACACCTGGTCGACGGCCGGCAGAGCGGCCGGCTGCTCCGGTCGCCGCGCGGCGACGGCGGGTTCGGCTACGACCCGATCTTCCTCGGCGACGGCCAGGACCGCACCAACGCGGAGCTGACGCCGCAGGAGAAGGACGCGGTCAGCCACCGGGGCAAGGCGCTGCGCGAGCTGGCCAAGCTGGTCGCCAAGGTGCTGCCGCCCGCGAGCTGACGGACCCGCCCCGGTGGGAGGGGTGCTGACGGGGTTCGCCGTCATCGTCGCCGTCATCGCCGTCGGCTACGCGCTCGGCCGCAGCGGGGTGCTGGGGCCGGAGGCGGCCACCGTCCTCTCCCGTGTCGCGTTCTTCGTCGCGACTCCGGCGCTGCTGTTCGAGACGGTGGCCCGGGCGGACGTGCCCGCGGTCGTCTCGTCCGCCCTCGTCGTCACGGTGGTGAGCACCACCGCCGTGGCGTCGGTGTTCGTCGCCGTCGCGCGGCTCTGCTGGCGTCGCTCCGTCGCGGACGCGACGATCGGCGCGCTGGCCTCGTCGTACGTCAACGCGGCGAACATCGGCATCCCCGTCGCGGTCTACGTCCTCGGGGACGCCTCGTTCGTCGCGCCCGTGCTGATGTTCCAACTGGTCGTCATGACGCCCGTCGCGTTCGCCTTCCTCGAGGCGGCCACGGCGGGAAGCAGGCCGTCCCTCGGCACGGTGGTGCTCCAGCCGCTCACCAACCCGGTCACCATCGCGTGCGCGCTGGGCGTCGCGGCCAGCCTGACCGGCTGGCTGCCGCCGGAGCCGGTCCTGCGGCCGATCGAGCTCGTCGCCGCGATGGCGGTGCCCGCCACGCTGATCGCGTACGGCCTCTCCCTGCACGGCGCGCCGCGGCCCGGCTCCGGCGACACCGGACGCGACGTCCGGCTCGCGGTCGTCCTCAAGACGGTGGTCCAGCCCGCCGTCGCCTACCTCGTCGCCCGCTTCGCGATGGGGCTGCCGCCCGGCCTCGTGCTGGCCTGCACGGTCACCGCCGCACTGCCGACGGCGCAGAACGTCTTCGTCTACGCGATCCGCTACGGCCGGGGCACGGTCCTGGCGCGCGACTCGATCCTGCTGTCGACGGTGACCGCCGTGCCCGTGCTGATCGGGGTGGCGGTGCTGGCGGGCTGACACCCGCGGGCGCCCGGGCCACCGTGGCGCCACGGCGGCCCGGGGTGGCCGTCAGTCGAGGGGGCCGATCTCGCGCTCGATGGCGGCGCGCAGCTCGGGCCCGGCCAGCACGGCCCGGGCGGCCTCCATCAGCGGGGCCAGGAAGACGTCCGGCCCGGGCTCCCCGGCGATCCCGCCGAGCGCCGCGACGGCCGCCCGGCCGGCCGGCGACGGGGTGAGCGGGGCGCGCAGCTGGAGCCCGCGTACCCCGGCGAGCAGCTCGACGGCGAGCAGGCTGGTCAGGTTGTCCAGCACGGTGCGCAGCTTCTTGGCCGCCGCCCAGCCCATCGAGACGTGGTCCTCCTGCATGCCGCTGGTGGGCAGCGAGTCGACCGACGCGGGCGCGGCGAGCCGCCGGTTCTCCGCGACGATCCCGGCCGCCGTGTACTGGGCGATCATCAGCCCGGAGTTGACCCCCGCGTCGGGGGAGAGGAACGCCGGCAGTTCCCGGGAGCGGGTGACGTCGAGCAGCCGGTCCACCCGGCGCTCGGCGATCGCGCCCACCTCGGCGGCGGCGATGGCCAGGAAGTCCGCGGCGAAGCCGAGCGGCGCGCCGTGGAAGTTGCCGGTCGACTCGACGCGGCCGTCGGGCAGCACCACCGGGTTGTCCACCACCGAGACCAGCTCCCGGCCGGCCACCGTGCGGACGAAGTCCAGCGTGTCCCGGGCCGCCCCGGCGACCTGCGGCGCGCACCGCATCGAGTACGCGTCCTGCACCGCGTGCGCGAGGTCGTCGCGGTGCGAGTCCATCACCCGGGAGTCCTGGAGCAGCCGGTGGATGTTCGCCGCCGAGGCCGACTGCCCGGGGTGCGGCCGGATGGCGTGCAGCTCCGGCAGGAACGGCCGCTCCGAGCCGAGCATCGCCTCGATGGCGAGGGCGGCGGTGACGTCGGCCATCGTGAACAGGTGCGCGGCGTCGTGGATCGCCAGCAGCAGCATGCCGAGCATGCCGTCGGTGCCGTTGATCAGCGCCAGCCCCTCCTTGGCGGCCAGCCCGACCGGCGACAGCCCGGCCCGGCGCAGCGCGTCGGCGGCGGGCAGCCGCTCGCCGGCCGGGCCGAGCACCCAGCCCTCGCCGAGCAGCACCAGCGCGCAGTGCGCCAGCGGGGCCAGGTCGCCGGAGGCGCCCAGCGAGCCGTGCTCCGGCACCCACGGCGTCACGTCGTGGTTGAGCAGGTCGATCAGCGCCTCGGCGAGCAGGGGCCGGACCCCGGAGCGGCCGAGCGCCAGCGAGCGGACCCGCAGCAGCATCATGGCCCGGACCACCTCGCGCGGCATCGGCGCGCCCACCCCGGCGGCGTGCGAGCGGATCAGCGCGTGCTGGAGCTCGGCCCGCCGTTCGGGCGCGACGAAGGTGTTCGCCAGCGCGCCGAAGCCGGTGGAGACGCCGTAGACCGGGCGGCCGGCGGCCTCGATGCCGTCGACGATGGACCGGCTGGTGGTCATGGCGTCCACGGTGGCCGGGTCGAGGACGACCTTGGCGGAGCCGCGCGCCACGGCGAGCACGTCGGCGGGGGAGATCCCGGTGGGCAGGATGGTCACGGTCATTGCGGCACTCCGTTGCGCAGAACCTGGCGGATCAGTGGCACCCCCGGCCGGTAGGCCAGGTGCAGGTGGGACGGGGCGTCGAGGACGATCAGGTCGGCCCGCGCCCCCACGCCGAGCCGCCCGATGTCGTCGCGGCGCAGCGCCCGCGCGCCGCCGGCGGTCGCGGCCCAGACGGCCTCCGCCGGGGTCATCCGCATCTCGCGTACGGCGAGCGCCACGCAGAACGGCATCGACGACGTGTACGACGAACCGGGGTTGCAGTCCGTCGCCAGCGCCACGGTGACGCCGGCGTCGAGCAGCCGGCGGGCGTCCGGGTAGGGCGAGCGGGTGGAGAACTCGGCGCCGGGCAGCAGGGTGGCGACCGTGGTGGTGTGCATGCTGTCGGCGCACATGCAGTCGAACCGGGCGGAGGCCAGCGCGTCGACGTCGGCGTCGGTCAGGTGGGTGCAGTGGTCGACGCTGGCGGCGCCCAGCTCCACGCCGAGCTGGACGCCCGGCCCGGGGCCGAGCTGGTTGGCGTGCACCCGCACGCCCAGCCCGACGGCCTGCCCGCAGGCGAGGATGGCGCGGGCGTGGTCCACGTCGAACGCGCCCCGCTCGCAGAAGACGTCGATCCAGCGCGCGTGCGGCGCGGCGGCGGCCAGCATCGGCCCGCAGACCAGACCCACGTAGTCGTCGGGGCGGTCGGCGTACTCGGCGGGGACCACGTGGGCGCCGAGGAAAGTGGTCTCCTCGCTGACCTCGGCGGCGATCCGCAGCGAGCGGGCCTCGTCGGCGACGGTGAGGCCGTACCCACTCTTGATCTCCATGGTGGTGGTGCCCTGCCGCAGCGCCTCGCCGTGTAGCCGCCGCACGGTGGCCCGCAGCTCGTCGTCGCTGGCCGCCCGGGTGGCGCCGACCGTGGTCCGGATGCCGCCACCGGTGTACGGCTGCCCGGCCATCCGGGCGGCGAACTCGGCGGCCCGGTCCCCGGCGAAGACCAGGTGGGCGTGGCTGTCCACGAAGCCGGGCAGCACGGCGGCGCCCTGCGCGTCCAGGCGTCGGTCGGCGGCCGGCGCGTCGCGGGACGGCCCGATCCAGGCCACCCGCCCGTCCTCGACCAGCAGCGCGACGTCGCGCCGGATGCCCAGCGGTCCGCCCTCGCCCCCGGGCTCGTTGGTCACCAGCTCGCCGATGTCGTCGACCAGCAGACTGCTCATGAGGTCACCTCCTCGATCGCCGCGGTCAGTTCGGCCGGCACGTCGACCGTGAGGTGCCGGCCGTCGCGCACCACCGGCCGGCCGTCCACCACGACGTGCGTGACGTCGGCCGCGCCGGCCGCGAACCAGACCCCCACCGGCGGTACGCCGGCCGTGCGCGGGCTGTCCAGCCGTACGGTCACCAGGTCGGCGCGGGCCCCCACGGCGATCCGCCCGGCGTCGCGCCAGCCCAGCGCGGCGTGACCGCCCACGGTGGCCGCGTCGCGCAGCTCGGCGGGGGCGAAGTGGCCGCGCCGGCGGGTGCGCAGCCGCTCGTCCAACTCCACCGCGCGGGCCTCCTCGAAGAGGTCGATCACGGCGTGGCTGTCGCTGCCCAGGCTGAGCGGCAGGCCGACGTCGGCCATCCGCCGGGCCGGGCCGATCCCGTCGGCCAGGTCCCGCTCGGTGGTCGGGCAGAGGCAGACGCCCGTGCCGGCGTCCCCGAGCAGCGTGAGGTCGCCGCCGGTCAGGTGGGTGGCGTGCACGGCCGTCGTGTTCGGGCCGAGCGCCCCCCGGTCGGCGAGCAGCCGGGCCGGGGTGCAGCCGTGCGTGGCCCGGCAGGCGTCGTTCTCCGCCGGCTGCTCGGAGAGGTGCACGTGCAGCGGCGCCCCACGCCGGTCCGCCCACCCGGCGACGGTGGCGAGCTGCCCGGCCGGCACCGCCCGCACCGAGTGGATCGCCGCACCCACCCGCGCATGTTCGTCGGCGGGCCGGAACGCGTCGACCCGCTCCGCCCAGCGCAGCGCGTCGCCGTCGCCGAAGCGCCGCTGCGGCCCGGCGAGCGGCTCCCCGTCGACGGTGGCGGTGAGGTAGCAGGTGTCCAGCAGGGTGATCCGGATCCCGGCGTGCGCGGCGGCCTCGACCAGCGCCGCACCCATCGCGTTCGGGTCGGCGTACGGGGTGCCGTCCGGGTCGTGGTGCACGTAGTGGAACTCGCCGACGCAGGTGACGCCGGCCAGCGCCATCTCGGCGTAGACCGCCCGGGCCAGGGCCAGGTACGAGTCCGGATCCAGCCGCGCGGCGACCGCGTACATCCGGTCGCGCCAGGTCCAGAAGTCGCCGCGCCCGCCGTGGGTGCGTCCGCGCAGTGCCCGGTGGAACGCGTGCGAGTGGGCGTTGGCGAGCCCGGGCAGGGTCAGCCCGGGCAGCCGCTCGGCATCGGTCATGACCTCGACCCCGGCGGGCGGCGTGCTCCCGGCCGTCAGCGGGGTCACCCCGGTGATCCGCCCGTCGGTCGTCTCGATCAGCACGTCGGCGGTCGGCTCGGCGTGGTCGGGCAGCCAGGCGTACTCGGCCAGCCAGCGGGTCCCGGTCATGTCGTGTGCCCCCTGTCGAGCTGAATCGTCTGCGACATCAGTCGATCACCGCGGAGGCGAATCGTCTGCGACATCAGCTCGACAGGCCGCCGACGGACTTCCCTGGCCGCGGTCAGCCGCACGCCAGCTCCTCCAGCACCCGGGCCAGGGCGGTGACCCCGGCCGCGCAGTCGGCGTCGCTGGCCGACTCCGCCGGCGAGTGCGACACCCCCGTCGGGTTGCGCACGAAGAGCATCGCCGTGGGCAGGTGCGCGGCGAGCACCCCGGCGTCGTGCCCGGCCCCGGTCGGCAGCACCGGCGCGTCGAGCAGGGTCGCGAGCCGGTCGGCCAGGCCGCCGTCGAAGGAGACCAGCGGGGTGGCCGACTCCTCCGTCAGCGCCACCTCCGTACCGTCGCGGCGGGCCCGCTCGGCGGCCTTCGCGCGTACCGCGTCGACCAGCCCCGTCAGCGTCTCCGGCTCGGCGGCCCGCGCGTCCAGCCAGCCGGTCACCTTCGACGGGATCGCGTTGGTGGCGTTCGGCTCCACCGCCACCCGGCCGACGGTGGCGTGGGCGCCGCGCAGCCGCGCCTCCTTGTTGGCCGCCAGCACCGTGAAGGCGTACGTCAGCATGGGGTCGCGGCGGTCGGCCATCCGGGTCGTACCGGCGTGGTTGCCCTCGCCGGTGAACTCGAAGCGCCAGCGGCCGTGCGGCCAGATCGCGCTCGCCACCCCGACCGGCGCGCCGGCGTCCACCATCGCGCGGCCCTGCTCGACGTGCAGCTCGACGAAGGCGGCGAAGCCGCCGAGCAGCTCGGGCCGGGCGCCCGCCGGCCGGGCGCCCAGCGCCCCGGCGAAGCTCACCCCGCCGGCGTCGCGCAACCCGGCCGCGCGCTCCACCGCGATCTCCCCGGCGAGCAGCCGCGACCCCAGGCACGGTACGCCGAAGCGCGCGCCCTCCTCCTCGACGAACGCGCCGACCACCACGGGTCGGGTCGGCGCGACGCCGGCCGCGCGCAGCTCGTCGACGGCGAGGAACGCGCTGACGATGCCGAGCGGCCCGTCGTAGGCCCCGCCGTGCGGCACCGAGTCGAAGTGGCTGCCCGTCAGCACCGCGTCGCCGGCCTCCGGGTCACCCCACCGGGCGAACAGGTTGCCGTTGCCGTCGTCGGTGACCGGCATGCCCCGGCGCTCGGCCTGCTCGCGGAACCACTCCCGCAGCCGCAGCTCCGGCCCGGTCAGCGCGTACCGCAGATAGCCGCCGCTGCCCTCGTCGCGCCCGACCGGTGCGATCTCGTCCCACAGCGCCCGGAACCGGCCGGCGAGGCCGCTCATGCGGTACCTCCGTTGTTCGCGACTGCGGGGCTCCGCTGCGCTGCACTCCTCGCGCTCACGGGTTGTCCCCCTCCGCCATCGGCACCCGCACGCCGGTGGCCTCCGCGACCTCGCGGGCGGCGTCGTAGCCGGCGTCGACGTGCCGGATGACGCCCATCGCCGGGTCGTTGGTGAGCACCCGCTCGATCTTCTGCCCGGCCAGCGCCGTGCCGTCGGCGACGCAGACCTGCCCGGCGTGGATGGACCGGCCGATGCCGACGCCCCCGCCGTGGTGGATCGACACCCAGGAGGCCCCGCTGGCGGTGTTGACCAGCGCGTTGAGCAGCGGCCAGTCGGCCACGGCGTCGGAGCCGTCGGCCATCGCCTCGGTCTCCCGGTAGGGACTCGCCACGCTGCCGCAGTCCAGGTGGTCCCGGCCGATCACCACGGGCGCGGACAGCTCGCCGGAGGCGACCATCTCGTTGAACCGCACACCCGCCTTGTCGCGCTCGCCGTAGCCGAGCCAGCAGATCCGCGCCGGCAGGCCCTGGAACGCGACCCGCTCGCCGGCCATCCGGATCCACCGCGCGAGGGACTCGTTCTCCGGGAACAGCTCCAGGATCGCCCGGTCGGTGGCCGCGATGTCAGCCGGGTCCCCGGAGAGCGCCGCCCACCGGAACGGGCCCTTGCCCTCGCAGAACAGCGGCCGGATGTACGCGGGCACGAAGCCGGGGAAGTCGAAGGCCCGCTCGAACCCGCCGAGCTTCGCCTCGCCCCGGATCGAGTTGCCGTAGTCGAAGACCTCCGCGCCGGCGTCGAGGAAACCGACCATCGCCTCGACGTGCTTCGCCATCGACGCCCGAGCCCGGTCGGTGAACTCGGCCGGCTTCGCCGCCGCGTAGTCCCGGGCGTCGGCCGGCTCCACCCCCTCCGGCACGTACGACAGCGGGTCGTGCGCGCTGGTCTGGTCGGTGACGACGTCGATGTCGACGCCCCGGCGCAGCAGCTCCGGGAAGACCGTGGCCGCGTTGCCGACCACGCCGACGCTCAGCGCCCGCCGGTCCCGCTTCGCGGCGAGCACCCGCTCGACGGCGTCGTCCAGGGAGTCGGCGACCTCGTCGAGGTAGCGGTCGTGCACCCGGCGGTCCAGTCGGGTCCGGTCCACGTCGACGATCAGGCAGACGCCGCCGTTCATGGTGACCGCGAGGGGCTGCGCCCCGCCCATCCCGCCGCAGCCGGCGGTCAGCGTCAGCGTGCCCGCCAGGGTGCCACCGCTCGGCTCCTGCCCGTCGCCACGGGCGCCGGCGAGCTTCGCGGCGACCGCGGCGAACGTCTCGTAGGTGCCCTGGAGGATGCCCTGGGTGCCGATGTAGATCCACGAGCCGGCGGTCATCTGCCCGTACATGGTGAGGCCGAGCTGTTCGAGGCGGCGGAACTCCGGCCAGGTGGCCCAGTCGCCCACCAGGTTCGAGTTGGCCAGCAGCACCCGTGGCGCCCACTCGTGCGTACGCATGACGCCCACCGGCCGGCCCGACTGCACCAGCATGGTCTCGTCGTCGCGCAGGTCGGTCAGGGTGCGCACCAGCGCGTGGTACGACGGCCAGTCCCGCGCCGCCTTCCCGGTGCCGCCGTAGACCACCAGGTCGTCGGGGCGCTCGGCCACCTGCGGGTCGAGGTTGTTCATCAGCATCCGCAGCGCGGCCTCCTGGGGCCACCCACGGGCGGTGCGTTCGGTGCCGCGTGCGGCGCGGACGGGCTGGGTCATCTCGGCTCTCCTCCGGGTCATCCGAGGAACAACTGGCGGCGGGCGGCGGAGGCTTCGAAGGCCTCCAGCCGGCGCTGGGTGTCGGTCGGGGTGGCGTCGCAGATGGCCTGGAGCAGCACCATGGCCAGGGTCATCGGCGCGGTGTGCAGGTCGAAGACGAGCTGCGCGCCGACGGCGGCGGGCAGCACCACGTCGGCGTGCTCGGTGGCCGGGCTGACCGGCGAGTCGGTGATGGCCACCACGGTGAGGCCGGCGGCCCGCGCCTCGCGCAGCGCGTCCAGGGTCTCCCGGGGATAGCGGGGCAGGACGAAGGCGAGCAGGGCGCCCGCCCCGGCCTCGGCGGCCTGTTCGAGGCGGTCGGTGAGCAGGCTGCCGCCGTCGTCGAGCACCCGCACGTCGGGGTGCACCTTGGCGGCGAAGTAGGCGAAGTAGGCGGCCAGCGGGGCGGCGGCGCGCAGGCCCAGCACCGGCAGGGGGCGGCTGGCGGCCAGCAGCCTCCCGGTCTCGGCGATCCGGTCCCGGTCGGCGAGCTGCCCGGCGAGGCGGTCGAGGTTGCCGATCTCGGCGCGTACCGCCTGCTGGAGCTCGTTGCCGGCGTCGGTGGCGTCGCCCGGGGCGCCGGCGGACAGCTCGCGCAGCCGGCGGCGCAGGGCGGGGTAACCGTCGTGGCCGAGCGCGACCGCGAACCGGGTGACCGACGGCTGGCTGACCCCCGCCAGCTCGGCGACCTCGGCCGCCGACAGGTACGCGGCGGCCGGCGCGTGCTGCACGAGGCAGTGCGCGATGCGGCGCTGGGTGGGGGTGAGCCGGACCCCCCGGAACAGGTCCAGCACCCGCTCGGTGGGCGCCACGACAGCTCCCTCATTCATGCCGCGACTCTATGCATGAAAACTTTCAGTGGCAACCGTCCCCTTGCGGCCGTCACCGCCCGACGGGTGCCCGGCCGGTGACGGTGGACGGATCGCTGAGCGTCGGCTCTGTAGGATCCGCACGGCGGTTGAGCAGAGGAGTTGGCATGCAACCGGTTGGCCCGTACAGGTTCACCCACATGCTTGGCGGGTCGGTCGTCGGGAAGGCGTGGGCCGCCATCGACTCGCAGGGCCGGTTCGCCACGATCGCCGTTCTGGAGAGCGCGGTCGCCGCCGACCCGCGCTGGCGGGAGGCCTTCGCCGCCATCGCGGATTCGCTCAGCATGCAGCCAGGGGCGCAGGCCTACGTGTACGCGGACTTCTCGGCCACCGCGCCCTGGGTCGCCTACTCGGCCGAAGCCGGGCCGGGTGCGGAGACACTGCTGCGCGCGCTCGGCGCGGAATACCATCCGATCGCCACCGACACCAGGACCGAACCGCCCGTCTCCGGGGTTCCGCAGGCGGGCGCCACACCGCCGCAGCCGGTCTCAGGCATACCCCAGCCGACGTCCGGGCCGCCGGTCATGCCGTGGGCGGTGCAGGCCGGCCCGGTTTCGGGGGTCCCGGTCTCGGGGCAACCCGTGTCAGCCGAGCCAGCCGCCGCCGGGCCCCACTCGCCGGCCCAGACCGTTCCGTCATCGGCCGGGGCGGTGGTGCACAGCCCCTTCGGCGACCAGGCACGCCGGATCCAGCCCTCCGAGCCGCCGAAACGGCGTACCCGATTCTGGATCTTCGCCACCGCTCTGATCCTGGTCGCGGCCCTCGCCGGCGGCGCCACGGCCTGGGTGCTCTCCGACGGTGAGGCAGAGGCGCCGCAGGCCACCCCCACGTCCGCTTCCACGACCTTTCCGACGGCCGCAGCCGTCGACCCCAGCTTCAAGCCGTGGGCACAGGCCGCACCGTACAGTCCCGAGGAGCGAGCGCTGGCGGTCGCGGCGCCGTCGTTGGTGTTCGTGGAGGCGGTCTTCACCGGCTACGTCCGGAACGCGCGGACGAACGCCCTGCTACGGACGTCGCCGATCACGTTCACCCGCCGTTGCAGCGCCTTTGTGGTGACCCCGAACGGGCACGCACTCACCAGCAGCTCCTGCGTCAAGCCCAGCGAGGAGAACGCTCGTCAGATCGCGCTCGACGCGGTGGCCCGGATGCTCGTCCGGGAGAAGACGCTGGGCGACGGCGAGGTCGCTGACTACGTCCGGACCAACCTGAGCAAGGTGCGGTTCACCGGTGTCGACGTGGGTACCGAGCCGGCCAGCGAGGTGTACGGCCAACTCAACGACGCCAAGGGCAACCTGACGACCGAACCGGCCATTCCGGCCCAGGTCGTCCGGGCGCTGCCCACCGAGGCGGGCAACACCGCGTTGATCAAGTTCGCGCGCGAGAACCTGCCGGTCGTGGAACTCAATCCGTCGGCTGCCCTCGCGGAGGGCTCGTCCCTGCTGGTGCTGGGCTTCGCCACCACCGACACCGACTTCCGCACCGCCACCTACCGCCCACAGTCCAAACTGGTCACCGTCACCGGGACCGGCCGCCGCGGGTCGGTGTCGATCTACCGGATCAACGAGGACATCGGCACCGCCTCCCACGGCGGCATCGCCCTGGATCCCAGCGGTCGTGTCGCAGGCATGATCGACCAGGATCAGGCGCGGCCGGACCGGGCCAACCGCGTGGTGCTGCCGACGTCGACACTCGCCGGCCTGTTGGGCGAGGCCGGCGCCGGCAACGCCCTCGGCGAGCAGGACAAGCTCTACCGCAGCGGCCTTGACGCGTACTTCGCCGGTGAGCATGCGGCGGCGATCAGCCGACTCGAGACGGTGGCCCAGAACGCGCCCGCCAACCTGCTTGCCCAGGCATACCGGCAGAACGCGGTCGAACGGCAGCAGAACGAGGGTGTACGGCCCAGCCGCTCGGTCTGGCCGGTGGTGCTGCTCGCCAGCCTCGGTGCGGCACTGCTCGCCGGCCTGATCGTTCTCGTGGTGGGGCTGACGCGCCGCAGGAGGGCGTGATGGCCAGCATGTCGTCGGCGCCTCCCGCAGCACGCTCGAACTCGGCCGACGTGCCGGTCCGGCAGGTGTCGCGGCTGCTCTCCGTCGCGCTGGTGCTGCTGGTGGGCATTCTCCTGGTGCACGTGCTCTTCGAGACGTGGGTGCAGGTTCTCAGCGGGCCGACCAGCAAGGATCCCAGGGTCAACCTGGAGAACGCGGCACAGTGGCCGAAGCAGTTGAAGACCGCCCTCTACCTCGGTCTGGCACTGCTCACCGTCGTCAAGGTCGTCCTCGACCGGCAATGGCGGAGATACCGGACCGCCGCCGACCTCGCCCTGCTCGTCCTGGGTCTGGTGATGGTGCTCGCCGGCGTCGTCAACGACTCGTCGGTGACCCTGATGGGCGAGGCGCTCTTCGTCTACTTCCGGGGAGCCATCGTCTTCTACGCGTTGCGTGCGGCCGACCTCGACCGCACGCTGGTACGGCGGATGCTCGTCCCGGTGACCGTCGTCGTGGGTGTCAACGTGGCGCTCGCCCTGGTACAGATGGTCGCCGGGCGGCCCGCACACAGCGCGCTCGGCTGGGCGGATCTCACCTGGGCCGACCAGAGCCGGGCGCAGGGACTCCAACCGCACCCCAACCATCTCGGTCACCTGCTCGGGCTCGCCCTGCTGGGGTTCGTCGCCTGGGTCGCGGTGCGCGACCGCGTCCGTCCGCTCTGGTGGGTCCTCGCCACCGTGGTGGCCGTCGCCATGTCGGCGACCCAGTCCCGGGAGTCGCTGATCGGCGTCCTCGCCGCCGGTGTGGTGGTGGCGGTGCTCGTCCGCCGTGGCGCCCGCCGCGTTCTCACCGTCTGCCTGATCGTGGTGCTCTGCACCGCCGGCCAGATCGCGGTACGGCCGGACAACCGTGCCGAGTGGGAGCGGCGAATCGGCAATGCCTTCTCCGGCCTGCACAACCCGGCGGGAAGCGAACCGGGCCGCTCCACCGGATCCCCGAGCGCGTCGCCGAGGCCCACGGCGTCAGCGGGCGGGCGACCGTCCGTCGTACCCGCCCCGACCGCGTCGTCCGCCGCCTCGGCACGGCCGTCGACCTCGCCCCGACCGAGCGGCTCCAGCCGACCGGCCGGCCCCGGCAGGCCGGCGCCGTCCACCCGGCCCTCCGGCCCGGTCGCCACGACCGCCCCGGCCCCGGCGGCTGCCCGACCAGCCGCGCCGGTCCGCGAGATCCGGGTGCTCTACCTCCAGCAGGCCGCACGGATCCTGCCCCGGCAGCCGGTGCTCGGCTTCGGTATCGGCCAGTTCGGTGGCGTCGTGGCCGAGAAGGCCAACCCCAACTGGCACAAGAATCCGAAGTTCGGCCCCGAGGGGTTCAACCGCTACGGGTTTCACGCCGTGCAGGTCGATTCGTTCTGGCTGCACCTGGTCATGGAGGTCGGTCTCCTCGGCCTTGCGGTCTACCTGGTGTGGCTGGCGATGGTCACCTGGCCGCTCGTGGCGCGGATTCGGCGGGACAGGCGACTTACCAGGGCTCCGAGCGAGGCGACGGTGTGGGGCGTCGCGGCGATGGTGTTCGCCTGCCTCGTCGGGTTCCTCTCGCCATCGATGGAAGATCCGCTGCTCCCGCCGCTGCTGTGGACGATCGTCGGCGTGGCGTGGTGGGCGGCGAGCCGACCCGGGCCGGCCGCGTCCCTGCCGGCCGGGCCGTCACGTGATCCGGTCGACCGGTACGGCGCTGAGGCGGACACCCGGATCCTGTCGACGGACGAGATCCTCGCCCAGGCCCGACTCGCCCGCCGCGAGGCGGACACCCAGGTTCTGACGAGGGACGAGATCCTCGCCCAGGCCCGTCGTGCCCGGCGCCCGGGCGGACCAGGATGACCTGCGCAAACTGGTCTTTGCGGTAGCAGGGCGTCGCACTTTAGGTGGTGGTGTGGCCCAAAGGCCGCAGTTAGAATCCATCTGCCGCCGGATCGACCGCTGTCGGCGGCTGTCGACGTGGCGGTCTTCGACACGTCGCCGTCGACCGTCGAATGCGGTACCACGGGGGTGGAGCGACATGGGTGACCCGAGCAGGTGCCTGCGGGCGCTGTTCGACGTGCGAGGCACGGGCACCGGCGGCGCTCCGACAGGCGGCCTCTGCACCTCATGACCGATCGCCCGTCGCCGGGTTCCGCAACTGTCCACCGGGGGCGCGAGGCCCGGTCGGCGATCCATCCACGGTTCCCGACCACGCCGAGCGTCGACGCACCGACAGTGGCCTTCCTCGAACCCGTGCGTGAGGTCGCACCCACGATCTCCGTCTGCATCGCCGTCCGAGACCGTCCGGCCCTCCTGGTCAAGTCCATCCGGAGCGTGCTGGCCAGCAGTTTCGACGACTTCGAGGTCGTCGTGGTCGACGACGGTTCGCGCGTGCCGACCCAGGACTGCCTGGCCGAAGCGGGCCTGTTGGCTGACGAGCGGATCCGGCTGGTACGTCAGAAGCCGTCCGGCATCAGCGCCGCGCGGAACACCGCGTTGAAGATCGCCCGGGGTCGGTGGATCACGGTGCTCGACTCCGACGACGAGCTGACCGAGGACGGCCTGGCCCGGATCAGGGACTTTCTCGCCACCACCGGCGCCTCTTGGATCTACACCGACTACGAGGAGATCGTCGGAGACGTCGCCAGGCCGATCAGGTTGCCGTCGTACGCGACGCCGCGTCGGATGCTCTGGTCGGTCATGACCCGGCCACGGTTGCCGTTCAAGCACTCCGGCATGTCGATCGACCGGGAGCTGCTCGCCAAACTCGGCGGCTACGACGATCAGATCCCCATCAAGGTGGACGTCGAGCTCGTCCTGCGCGCGCTCGCCACCGGGATCCGGCTGGAGCACCTCGCCCATCCGGTCGTCCGGTTCCACCGTCACGGCGGCAGCATCAGCCGGCAGCGCTTCGCCGGGCTGACGGTCTGGTTCCAGCTCATAGACGAATATCGCCGACCCCGTGTGCCGGGCGTGGCGCTTGGCGTCAAGACCGTCCGTGCAGCGAGCGAGATCGGCAAATGGCTGGTCGCCTCCCTCGGGCGCTAGGCGTCGGCGGTGCCCGGCCCGGCCACCCTGCTTCGGATCACGTCGGGGGCAGGAAACCGGCGGGGTTCTCGGCGAACATCCTGTTCGCGAGGCTGTAGTCGTCAACCCGGCCGATGTCGAGCCAGAAACCCTCGTGCCGCCGGCTGGTCACCCGTCGCCCCGCGCCGAGCAGGTCGAGAATGAGCTGGGGCATGTCGTACGGGCCTTCGGGAATCTCGGTCAGCGCCGAGGGTGACATGGCGTAGGCACCCATGGAGACATCCAGCTTGAGGGTCGGCTTCTCGTCGTAGCCGACCACCTCCCCGTCGGCGTCCAGTTGCAGGATGCCAAGTTCGATCTTCTCCGGCCGGGCGTAGACGCTCACCGTCACCGGTGCGCCGGCCTTGCGGTGCTGCGCCATCAGGCCGGCGAAGTCGAGATCGGTGAGCAGGTCGCCGTTCATCACGAAGAAGTCGTCAACGAGCGTTCCGGCGAGCTGACGCAGCGGGCCCGCGGTGCCGAGCGGGCGCTCCTCGCGGACGTAGTCGATGTTCAGGCCCCATCGGCGGCCATCCTCGAAATAGCCCTCCAGCAGGTATGCCAGGTGGCCGGTCAACAGCGTCACGTCGGTCACCCCGTGCGACCTCAACTGACGCAGCAGAATCTCGAGGATGGGCATGTCGCCGACCGGCATCAGCGGCTTGGGGAAGCTGGTGGTGAAGGGGCGCAACCTGGTGCCCCGACCGCCCGCCAGGATGACTGCCCTCATACCGCGTACCGATCCACGTCGAAGCGGCCGAGGTGCGCCCGGACGTACTCGACGACGTCGGCCAATCCATCGCGCAGGGAGACCGTGGGCCGCCAACCGCACCGCTCCCGGGCCCGGTCGGTGGCGGCGACCAGCTCGAACACCTCGCTGTCCGAAGGCCGGAGGCGCTGGGCGTCCTCGACGATGGCGACGTCCGGGCGGCCGGCTACTTCGGCGATGAGCCGGGCGAGGTCGCCGATGGCGATTCCGCGCCCGTTGCCGATGTTGGTCACCTGCCCGACACAGGCGTCGGCCGAGCCGACCGCCAGGAACCCGGCCACCGTGTCCGCGACGTGGGTCAGGTCCCGGATCGGACGGAGGTCGCCGAGCGCGATCCTGTCCCGCCCCGCCACCACCTGCGCGGTGACGGTGGGGATGACGGCGCGGGCGCTCTGGCGTGGCCCGTAGGTGTTGAACGGACGGATGATGGCGACCGGTAGGCCGAACGAGCGGTGGAACGACTCGGCCATCGCGTCCGCACCCATCTTCGACGCCGAGTAGGGCGATTGCGGCTGGAGCGGGTGCTGCTCGTCAATGGGCGTGTAACGGGCCGTGCCGTAGGTCTCCGAGGTGGAGGTGTGCACCACCCTCCGAACGGCCAGGTCACGTGCCGCCTCCAGCACGTTGAGGGTACCGGTGACGTTCGTCGCCACGTAGGACGCCGGGGCGACGTAGCTGTAGGGAATGGCGATCAGGGCGGCCAGGTGGAAGACCGTGTCGCACCCCTCGACGCTTCGACGCACCGCGAACGGGTCGGTGACGTCCGAGTGCACCACCTCGACCATCCGACGCACCTCCGGGTCGACGTCGGCGAGCATGCCGAGGTCGGAGCGACCGGTGTAACGGACCATCGCGCGGACCTCGGCGCCAGCGCGTACCAGCCGCTCGGTGAGGTGGGAGCCGATGAACCCGCCCGCTCCCGTGACGAGGACCCGACGCCCCGACCATTCCTCGTGTGTCGTCAAGCCGGTCATGCCGCGCCTTCCTCGTCAGTCTGTGGCCGGTGGCCGTCCGTCAGCTCGGCCAACAGGTCGCGGAGGCTGTCCCGGAGGGGGATCTCCGCCTTCCAGCCGACCTCAGCGGCCAGCCTGCCGGCGGAGCCCACCTGGAGCCGGAGGCCGCTTCCGCCGTCGCCCACCTCGACCGCGGAATCATCCAGCCCGGCCAGGTCGAGCAGGGTTTCGAGAATCGTCCGCACCGCTACGCCGGATCCCGAGCAGACATTGTAGATACCACCGGCTGTGTCGGCCTCCGCCAGTTCCACGTACGCCCGGGCGACATCCCGGACGTCGGTGAAGTCCCGCACCGCGTCGAGGTCGGCCACCCGCAGCCGGTCCCGACGGCCGGCGAGCACGTCGGCCACCCGCACGGCCAGGGCACCCGCCACGGTGGTGGCGTCGGCGCCCGGGCCGATGTGGTTGAAGGGGCGGGTCGCCGTCACCCGGATCCGGCCGTCGGTCGCCATGGCCAGCGCCAGCGACTCCGCCGCCGCCTTCGCGTGGCCGTAGGCCCCGAGGGGCCGGAGCAGGGTCTGCTCAGTGATCGGATTCTGCTCCGGCGGCACGGCGCCGTACTGCGCCGACGAGCCGACCAGGACCAGTCGCGGCGGCCCGGACCCGGCGGTCGCCCGCAATGCCCGACACAGGTTGTACGTCGTCTGGACGGTGTCCGCGACGAGGTCGTCGATCTCCGGCCCGCGCTGGGGCACCGTGGCGGCCAGGTGGAACACGACCTCGGGCCGGACAGCCCCGACCAGGGCCGAGGTCGCCTCCGCGTCGCGGAGGTCGACCTGTAGGTAGCGCTCGCCGTCGGCGGCCGTACGCGGCCGTCGACCGGCCCCGACCACGTGGTGACCGCGCGACCTCAACAGGCGGCGCAGGTGGCTGCCGACCCAGCCGTGCGACCCGGTGACCAGGGCGGTCGTCACGGGTTCAGGACCGATCGGTAGATCTCGGCGATCCGGTCCGCCACGAGATGCTCGTCGAGCCAGGCGCTCTTCTCCCGGCCGTCGGCCCGCTGCCCGGTGGCCAGCACCTCGCTCACCCGGTCGGCGAGTTCGCGCACCAGGTCGGCGCGGGCGGGGCCGTCGACCGGGCCGGGTGGAAACCGGACGACCGAGCCCGGCTGTACGCCGTCGAGGATCTCCGTGACATCGCCGACGTCGACGGACACGACGGGCAGTCCCATCGCCGTGGCCTCCTTGACCACGGTGGGGGAGCCCTCGCTGCCCGGGCGGGAGGTGAACAGCAGCACGTCCGCGGCGTCGTACTTGCGCACCAGGTCGGCCTCCGGCTGCCCGGGCGCCGACAGGACGAGTTCCCGCACGGAGGGATCGCGCCGCGACAGTTCGGCCAGCACGTCGCGGAACACGTCGTAGCCCTTGACCGGTCGGGCCGGATCAGCGCCGAACAGGACCACCCTGGCCGTGGGCGGGATGCCGAGTCCCTGCCGGGCGGCGAGCCGGTCACCGGGTCGGAACAGCCGGAAGTCCACGCCGTTCGCGACCACGTGACCGGCGGCGTCCCCGGCCGTCGCGGCGAGCCGCTGTGAGACATAGATCCGCGCCCGGGTCCCGCCCCAGCCCATTCGGGTCATCAGCCGTTGGCGCGGGGCGTTGACGTCACTGCCGTAGAGCGACAGCACCCGGACCGGGTGACCCGCGAACCGGGCGGCGGGTGCGGTCATGCCGTAGTGCACATGTACGACGTCGTAGTTGCCGGAACGGACGCGCCGGCGGATGCGGGGGGCCGCGGCGAAGTAGTCCAGCTTGCCCCGCGACTGGGCGACGACCTCCACGTCCACGTGGTGGCCCTGGGCCCGCAGCGCTGCCACCTGGCGGTATACGAAGATCCCCCGGTAGCTGCCGTTCTCGGGCCAGAGATTGGTGACGGCCAGGATCCGTAGGCTGCCAGCCGACGGCCCGGGTGCAGGCGTTGCCTTCACGGCATCCTTTCGTGACACGCGATCGTCTCCGCTGGTCTACCGGACCGGGTGCTGCCCGGAACGGGCACGGACGAGTGTGAGCAACCGGCGGAGATCGTTGTACAGCACCACCACGGCGACGCACAGCAGGCCCGCGCCGAGCGCGCCGGCGGCCATCGACCAACTCTGCATGATCTCGAGGTACGCCACCAGCCCGCCGAGAGCCAGCAGCACGACGCAGCGCAGCAGGGCTGGCGCCCAGTCCAGCCTGTGGATCCGCGCGACCGCGACGACCGGGATCGTCGCGGTGACCGCCGTGCCGACCAGATAGCCGAGAGCCACTCCGGTCGCCCCCATCGGTCGTGCCGTCAGCCACACCAGCGTGAGGCCGACCAGACAGCCCAGCACCGCGGAGACGACCGGTATGCGGGCCTGCGCGTGGGATCCGCTGGCGAGTGCGTTCACCGACGGGACCTGGAGGATGCCGAAGAACGAGGCGAACAGCATGAGGCGGAGCACCGGTGCCCCCTCGGCGTACGGGCCGCCGCCGAAGAGGACGAGGACGACCGGGGCGACCAGCAGGCCCAGCAGGAACACCGGGGTCATCGTCACCGCCAGGGCGCGTGTGGCGGCGTCCACCTGTCGGCGTACGGACCCGGCATCCCCGGCGCCGTGCGCACCCGCCATGGCGGGGAAGAGCGCGAGGGCCAGGGCCCTGGGCAGGAAGTACAACGGTGCGATCAGCGCGACGGCGGCGACCAGGTACGCCACCTCGGCCGGATCGGCGAACTGCCCGGCGAGCAGTTGGGTTCCCTGGAGGAACCCGGCGCTGGCCAGCGTGCCGACGCTGCCGAGCAAGATGAACGCGACCACCTCACGCCGGTGGAACCGCCCCCCGGCGGGTGCCCCCTCCGCGCGACGATGCAGCCACAGCCGACGCCGGCTCAGCAGCACGAACAGCCCGTATCCCAGGCAGAGCGGGAGCAGGTAGCCGGTCTCGCCGGTGACGATGACGGCGACCGTGGTGGTGACGGCCAGCAGCGACGTGCCGAGTTCGATGCGGGCGTACTGCGGGACCAGCCCGTGCCCGTACATCGCCGCCTTGTCAGTCGTGTACAGCGAGTACGTGGTGGTGAGCAGGGCGAGCGACGCGGTGTCCAACGGCCCGAGGGCGTACACCCGCTGCACCAGGAGCGCGGTGCCGGCGCCGAGCACGAGCGACGCCACCAGACCCAGCCGGGACAGGAACCGGTGCACCGCCCAGGCTCCGCCCGGGTCACCGGCCCCCCGGTGGAAGGCGACGAACTTGGCGAGGCCGCTGGACACGCCGCCGGGCAGCAGCAGGCTGGCCACCATGCTCGCCGCCAGCATGATGCCGATCAGACCGTAGGTGGCGCGATCGGTGGCGTGGCTGGTGAGCGATCCGTGCACGAGCCGGGTGCCGCCGACCGCCGCCAGCGCGAGCATCGACAGCGCTCCGGCCCGGACGACGGAGGTGCCGCCTCGCGGCGCGCCCGCGGCGGAGCTTGCCGGCGGTGCCGGCGTGGGTGGGGTCCCGTCGTCGGACGCCGTAGGATCCTTCAGGCGCATCAGTTGGACCTCGTCACGCTGGCGTCGCTACTTTCATCTGAGGTGGTAATGGCCGAAGAGGTCCACGTCGGTGCCGTCTGCGCCGCCGCCCGCCCGTATGGTGGGCCGGTTCCCCCACCGCCGACCGGGGAAAGCGGGGCCGGGCAGCCGCGTCGCCGGGCCGTTCGCGTGGGGCGGGTGGGAACGGTACTGCTGTCGGTCGCGGCGGTGGTCCTCGCCGTCTGCGCAGCATACGTGAGCGGGGATGGTGGCGTGGGGCAGGCCGAACCCGGCGTCGTCGGGTCCGGGCAGGCCACCGCCGACCCCACCCTGCGTGATCTGATGCCGGCCAACGTCCGGATCGGAGCGGCCGTCGACAACCGGCTGTACGCCTCCGACGACCGGTACCGGGCCGCGCTTACCTCGGACTTCAACGCGGTCACTGCCGAGAACGCCATGAAGTGGGCGAACCTCCAGCCGGAGCCGGGCAGGTACGACTGGACCGCGAGCGATCAGGTGGTCGCGCTCGCGCAGGCCCACGGGCAGGCGGTGTACGGGCACACATTGGTCTGGCACAGCAGCGTGCCGTCCTGGGTGTCCGAATCCTGGTCCCGGGAGCGACTGCGGTCCGTGCTGCGCCAGCATGTGACGACCACGGTCTCGCGCTACCGGGGCAAGGTCTGGGCGTGGGACGTGGTGAACGAGGTCCTGGCCGAGGACGGGAAGCTGCGCGACTCGATCTGGCTGCGCAAGCTCGGGCCCGGGTACCTCACCGATGCGTTCCGGTGGGCGCACGAGGCCGATCCCGACGCCCGGCTCTTCATCAACGACTACGGCACCGAGGGGCGCACCCGGAAGGCCGATGGGCTTTTCAAGCTGGTCCGCGAGTTGCGGGCACGAGGTGTCCCCGTACACGGTGTCGGGTTCCAGGCCCACCTGCGCTCGGACAACGCGCCGAACGATCCGACCGGCAACCTGCGCCGTTTCGCCGCGCTGGGCGTGTCGGTGGCGGTCACCGAGCTCGACGTCCGGATCGCCCTGCCCGCCACCACGGAGAAGCTCCTCGACCAGGCGCTGCTCTACCAGCACATGCTCAGGGCCTGTCTCGCCGTACCGACCTGCGAGTCCTTCACGGTGTGGGGCTTCACCGACGCCAGCAGCTGGATCTCGTCGCACTACCCGGGATACGGCGCCGCCTGCCTCTACGACAGCGGCATGAAACCCAAACCGGCCCGTGACGCGCTGCTGCACGAGTTGCGTAGCCGGGTCGCACCCTCCCCGAGTTGATCTGTTCCGTCCCGGGACCGGATCGGTACTAGGCAGGGCACAGTCCGAGGCATAAGGTGCACGTCGCGATCTCCCGACGGGGCGATGTGGAAAGGAAGGTCGTGTCCGGGCAGACTCAGTTCCTCTCGACTGTGGCGCCGCAGCAGGCACCGAGGTTCGATCCCGATCTCGGGGTGATCACACCCCCTTCCAACGGCATGCCGCGGACGGCCTTCGGCCGACCGGTCGCCCCACGGGTCAGGTGGCGCCGGCGGTACGTGGCCTGCCTCGTCCTGATCGACTTCGTCGCCGCCCTGGCGGCGAGCCGGACCGTGGTGGCTCTGCTCGACGAGGCCGACGCCGGCTTCTGGGACCAGCGGGTGTTCGGCGGTACGGTCAGCGCGTTCGCCCTGGTGGCCAACCTCGGCGTGCCGTTGATGTGGATGACCATCCTGGCCGCCGCCGGCGCGTACGACCGGCGGGCGCTGGGGCGCGGCACCGAGGAACTCAAGCGGGTGGTGCGGGCCAACGTCGCGATGGCCGCCACCGTGTCGTTCCTGGCGCTCGGCTTCAAGAAGGACCTGTCCCGGGCGACGGTCGCCGCCATCATCCTCTGCCTGCTCTTCTACGCCCTGGTGTCCCGGGCGGGCGCCCGCGTCGTGCTCCGGCGGATCCGCCGGGTCAGCCAGCGGGCGTCACAGCGGGTGCTGCTGGTCGGGCGGCTCTCCGACGCCCTGGCCGTGCACGAGGTGGTGACCCGCAACCCGGGTGCCGGGCTGCGCCCGATCGCCATCCACCTGCCGCACCATCCGCGGCCGGGGGAGCGCGTCACGGCGCCGGTGCCGGTCTACGTCGGTTGGGACCTGGTGCCGCTGGTGCAGCAGTTGGGCGCGGACACCATCGCCGTCTGCGGTCCGGCCAGCCTCGAGTCGTACGAGCTGCGCAAGCTGGCCTGGCAGTTGGAGGGAACGGGGCTCGACCTCGTGGTGGTGCCGCAGGTCACCGACGTCACCGGCCCGCGCATCCACGTCCGTCCGATCGAGGGCCTGCCCCTGCTCAACGTCGAGGAGCCGACCATCTCGGGCCTCTCGCTGCTGGTCAAGAGCATGCTCGACCGGGCCGCCGCGTTGGTCGGGCTGCTGCTGCTGAGCCCGCTGCTGGCCGGGATCGCACTGGCCATCAAGCTGACCGACCGCGGACCGGTGCTGTTCCGGCAGACGCGGATCGGTCAGGAGGGGCGGGCCTTCAAGGTCTGGAAGTTCCGCACCATGTACACCGACGCCGAGCAGCGGCTGGAGGCGTTGCGCGACCGGAACGAGAGCGACGGGCTGCTCTTCAAGATCAAGGATGATCCCCGTGTCACGCCTGTCGGCCGGCACCTGCGCGGGCTGTCGCTGGACGAGCTGCCCCAACTGGCGAACGTGCTGATGGGGCAGATGTCGCTGGTCGGCCCGCGCCCGCTGCCCACCGAGGACGACGACTACCGTGGCGACGTCCGGCGGCGCCTGCTCGTCCGGCCCGGCATCACCGGGCTCTGGCAGATCTCCGGCCGCTCCGACCTGACGTGGGAGGACGCGGTCCGGCTCGACCTGCACTACGTCGACAACTGGTCGCTCGTCTACGACCTGGGCATCCTGTGGAAGACGGTCAGCGTGGTGCTCGCGCGGCGCGGCGCCTACTGAGTTCGGGCCACGCACCGGGCGGGTGGCGGCCCGCCCACTATCGCTTGCCCCCGCTGATGATCTCCTTCACCGCGTCCCGGCGGACCGAGTCGTAGAACGACTTCACCCGATCCACGTCGGCGAAGACGACGCTCTCGGTGCCTACCCGCCCGGTGCCCTTCGTCGGGCTGGTCAGGAAGAACAGGTTCCCGCTGCGCAGGCCGCGCAGCTCGGTGGCCATGTCCAACAGGGACAGGTCCTTGTCCACCGAGACGGAGTCCGAGGTGGCCTGGAGGAAGGAGTTCAACTTCCCCGGGTTGGTCAGGACACCGCCCGACGAAACCTTGTCCAGGATCGCCTTGATCACCTGCTGCTGGTGGCGGATCCGGGCGAAGTCCCCGTCCGCGAACTGCTTGCGCTGCCGGGCGTAGTCGAGCGCGGCCTCGCCGTCCATCTCCTGCGGGCCCTGCGCGAAGGTCCGGAACGGCGGGTGGATCGAGGTGAAGGTCTTCTCCGAGGTGATCCGGACCCCGCCCAGCGCGTCGATGATCTCCTTGAACCCGGCGAAGTCGACCATCGCCACGTGGTCGACGCGGACCCCGGTGAACTTCTCGACGGTCTGCACCATCAGCGGCACGCCGCCCCACGCGTAGGCCGCGTTGACCTTGGCGTCCCGGCCGCCGTGGCCGCCGTCCCGGGACCGGGGCACGGGGACCCAGGTGTCCCGGGGGATCGAGATGAGCTGGGCGCTCGACCGGTCCTTCGGCAGGTGGGCCAGGATGATCGTGTCGGTGCGCGACCCCGACGTGCTCTCCGGGTCGCGGGTGTCGCTGCCCAGGATCAGGATGTTCATCGCGCCCCTGGTCACCGCCTGCGGGCGGGACTCCTCCGGCACGCCGGTGAAGGCGTCGACCCGCTCGATGTCCGACTCCACGGAGCGCAGGTAGAGCCCACCGGCCACCACGCCACCCACCCCGAGCAGCGCCACCACCAGCAGGCTCACCAGGACGATGCGCCGCCAGCGGCGACGGGGCTTCGTGCGCTCCCCCGGCTGGGGTCCCGCCTGGTCAGCGACCGGGTCCGGCTCGACGGACTGTTGTGGAACTGGCATGGCGGCGATGCTACTTATCCGTAAGGGAGTTCGCGTACCCTCATCCGGCTGGTGACAGCCCCCGTCCGTGCCGGTCCGGGTCGGCTGGTGCCTGCCGCCGATGGCCGCAGGTGCCGGTACCGCGGTCGAGGCTGGAGGCAGCGCCGCGCGCACGTGTCGCATGCCTGCCGGACGCGGCCCCGGCCAGTTGGCTGCTCGAGTTGCTCGCGTCACCCCCACCGATTGTCAGCTGACGATGGGGCAGTGCGACGAACGCGGCTTCGCTACGGTGTACGCGCCGGAGGAGCGAGCATGCCGATCGATGTGGCGTCGCTCGGTCCCGTCTGGGACAGATGACGGCAGGAGCCGGGTCGCCGACCCGGCCGCGGGGGGACGGCTGGGCAGGCCAGTCGTCCTGCTTGTTTGGTCCGGGCGGGGAGCCGTCCGGTGTGAGGCAGGAGAGCAGATGAAGGTCTGGGCAGGGATCGGTGCGGCCGTCGTGTTGACCGGCGCCACCGTGTTCGTGGCGCACTCCGGTTCGTTCGCATCCGACACGCCGCCATCCATCGAGGAGGACTTCAACCATCCGGCAGCCGAGCGCATCCTGCTCGACCACGGATTGAAGGTCTTCAAGGGGGACGGTCACATCTGGTTCGACACCTCCCGCTCCTTCGAGACGGGTGAGCAGTGTCCCGTCGGCCAGATCCAGGTCGAGAAGCAGCTCGACGTGGCGCCGTACGGCGTGTGGTACTGCTTCAAGACGAAGGGCACCCAGGGTTACCTCACGCTGGAGGTGCCCGGAACGTTCGGCGTGCGTGGCGGCAGTGGGCCGTTGCAGGCGACCGCGAACCTGCCGGAGGGGCAGAAGACCTTCCAGATCGAGCCGAACAGGCCGGTGGCGATCAGCCCCGGCACGGGTAACGACCTCCCGCAGGCGATCCTGGTCGAGCTGCGCCTCACCGGAGCCGCCGCCTGACGAAGCCAGCCCGAGGGAGGGCGCTGCGGCAGCCGCTGTGACGCTCTCCCTCGTCGTCTGAAAACTTCCCCTCCCAAAGCCTTCTCCCGGCTGGTAGAACCCTTCCGTGGACGCAACGAAGCTCCGACGGGCCATCGCCCGCACCCCTCTCGCCCCCGTCGCGGCCTTCCCCAAGCGCCTGGCCCGCGTCGTCCGCCACGACGCCAAGGTGCTGCGCACCTCGGCCCGCTGGCTGGTCACCTCGCGGGAGCACCACAACTACACGTACGAGCTGACCAAGCTGAGCCGCCACCACCTCGCCTGGTTCGTCAGCGTGGTCTGCGACGTGCCCGTCAAGCAGGTCCGCGCGTACTTCGCCGAGATCGAGTCGGACGACGTGCTGCGCCGGCACATCGAGTCCGCCACCGCCGGCGCCGCCCGCCGGGGCCTGGCCGACCGGCAGGTCCGCTACGCCCGCCGCATCGGCTGGTACGCCATCGTGCGCGCCACGAAGCCGACGCACGTGGTCGAGACCGGCGTCGACAAGGGGCTCGGCAGTTGCGTGCTCGCCGCCGCGCTGCTGCGCAACGCCGCCGACGGGCAGCCCGGCCGGGTCACCTCGCTGGACATCAACCCGGAGGCCGGCTACCTCGCCCGCACCGCGCCCTGGTCGGAGGTGGTCGACCTGGTCATCGGCGACTCCATCGCCTCCATCGCCGCGCTGGACCGGCCGGTCGACCTCTTCCTGCACGACAGCGACCACAGCCGGGCCCACGAGAAGCGCGAGTTCGAGGCGGTCGAGGGGAGACTGGCCCCGGGCGCGATCCTGCTCACCGACAACGTCACCGCCACCAACGTCCTCGCCGAGCACGCCGAGCGCACCGGGCGGCGCTTCCTCGCCTACCGGGAGACCCCCGCCAACCACTGGTACCCGGGAGACGGCATCGGCATCGCCTGGTAAGCATCGAATCGCTGCCGTCCATGGCGAGGATCACAGCCGGCGGGCGACTCTGACTGGCATTGAGTAACGCGACGATCGCCCCTTGTGGAAGATCACGCCTGTCTATAGCGTCTAGCCGTCCTGTCTCGCATCCACGGGGGTTGCTGTGACCGCACGGTCGATGCATGCTGACCATGTCCGAAAATATCGCCTTGTCTCAGGTTGGGTGAGGCGCGTCGCTGTCCTGATGGCGGCGGTTCTTGTCTGCTCCTTACTGCAGCCGGGCGCGCCCGCGCTGGCGGAGGATTTCGAGATTCCCCCATGGGATCCGGCTCTCGCGCGCGAAGGCGTCGTCTATTACATGACTGAAGGAACTCCTTCAGTCCGACGTGCGGCCGCCGAGGCGCTTCTCGGCAACGACGATGAGATCAAGGCGTTCCTCGACACAGGCGTCGTCGAGGCACGCAACGCGGACGAGCGTGCGGCGGCCCAGGCGTTGGCGGCGATGGATGGCCCGTCGATGCGTGCGGCAGCGTTGCAGGCGCTGGCCGGATCTCAGGACGAGGTGCGCACCTTCGTCGAGGGCGGTTGGCGGTCGTCGTGGGCCTCTGACGAGCGGGTGCGGGCGTACCGGTTGGTGGAGTCGGGCGGCCCCACGACGAAGGCTGCCGCGACGCAGGCGCTGGCGGGCACACCCGAGGAGTTGACCCGGTTCCTGGCGGAGGGCCGGGATGCGGCGGCGTACGCGGATGATCGTCTGGCGGCGACGCGCATGCTGTCGGGTGGGGTGAACAACAGCGGTCCGGTGCTGGACACGGCGGCGTCGCAGGCGTTGGCGGGTTCGGCGGAGGAACTTCGGGAGTTCATCGTCTCGGGGCAGTTCGTGGCACGGGCGCGGGACAAGGAGCTGGCGTCGATCCGAAGCCTGACGGAGCAGGCGAAGGAGGCGAGCGAGACGACGTCCCGGGAGGCGTTGGCGGCTACGGAGGCGTCGAATCGGGCGGCGGCCGCGGCTGAAGAGGCGAAGAAGGCGGCGCAGAAGGCTGCGGCGGAGACGGCTGCGGCTGGTGGCGCGGCGGCAAAGGCGTCGGCGGCGGCGGGCCGTGCTGCGGATGCGGCGGAGGGCGCGGCGGAGGCGGCGCGTGACGCGGTCGGTGCGTCGAACGCGGCGATGCGGGCGGCTCGGGTGGCTGCGGACGCGGCGCGGAAGGCGACGACGGCAGCGTCGTTGACGGCGCAGGCGGCGTCGCGGGCGCAGCGGGCGGCAGCGGACGCGCGGACGGATGCGGGGAAGGCTGCTGCGGCGCGGCAGGCGGCACAGGCTGCTCGGGACGCGGCTCGTAAGGCGAGGGAGCTGAGCGCGGTCAAGGCCGAGCGTGACCGGGCGTTGGCGCAGGCGAAGGCAGCGGCGACGGCGGCCAAGAGCGCGAGCGCGAACGCGGATCAGGCGGCCGCTGCTGCCGCGAATGCCAGTAACCAGGCGGGAGTCTCAGAGGCTGAGGCGAAGCGGGCGCGGGATGCGGCGGCGCGGGCGCAGCGGTTGGCTGCCGCTGCGGCCAGGGCGGCCGACCGGGCGTACGCGTTCGCGGTGTCGGCGGCGAAGGCGTCGGACGAGGCGTTCGCGTTCGCTGCGCGGGCTGCGGATCACGCGGAGGCGGCTGCGGCCGCGGCGGAGGAGGCGGCTGCGGCCGCGGGTGTGGCTGCGGTGGCGGCCGCGGAGTCGGCGAAGCACGCGGCGGCGGCGGTGACGGCGGCGAACACCGCGGTGGAGGCGGCGAACAAGGCCGTCGATCTGGAGGAGTTGGCCCGCCAAGAGGATGATGCGCGGCTCGCCGAGGCGACCGAGCAGGGGGTCCTGGCGGCGCAGGAGGCGCTCGCGGCTGAGCAGGCCGAGAACCGTGCCGTGGGTGACGTCGTCGCATGGAATCGGAAATTGTCGTGGGACACCGCTGAGGAGGACCGGGTCGATCCGGCGACCCGCCAACTGCTCACCGAGGCCGGTGCGCCAGGGGCGCCGGCCGAGGTCGTGCTCGACCGTGGGCGTCGTGCCGCCATCGCCCTGATGACCGTTGGGGGAGAGCGGACGAAGAAGTCGGCGGGGGAAGCCCTGACCGGCGGCGAGGTGGAGTTGCGCTCGTGGCTGGCCGAGGGGCGTCGGATCGCCGCGGGCCAGGACGACCGGGCCCGGGTGTGGCATCTGATCGACAAGTTGCCCGACGGGAATGAACAGACCGCAGCGCAGCAGGCGTTGGCCGGCGATGACGCAGCGGTACAGCAGTTCCTTCGTACGCGCAACTACTCGGGTAAGTACTCCGCCGACCGGCTGGCCATCTACAGGATCTTGGAAACGGCCGGCCCGTCGGTGCGGGCCGCGGCGGAGAGGGCCCTCACCGGGACGGGTGCGGACATGCACAAGTTCCTGCGGGAGGGGCAGTACCCGGCCCGGACCGCCGATGAGCGGCTCGAGGTCTACCGGGCGATGGACGCCGGTGGACCACAGGTGAAGGCCGCCGGGCAGGTGGCTCTGGCCGGACCGCCGTCCTACATCTCCTACTTCTTGAGGGCCTCGCGCTACCAGGCGGCGCAGCGGGACTTCGAACAGGCTGCACACGTCAAGGCGGTGCAGACGCTCATCGCCGAGGCACAGCAGTACGCCCAGACCGCGATGGCCGACGCGGCCGAGGCTCGGCGCGTCGCCGCGATCGCGGCAGGTAATGCTGCGGACGCGCAACGGTACGCACAGGACGCGATCAATTCAGCCAATCTGGCACAACAGCATTCCGACAACGCGGCCAACTCCGCGACCGCGGCCAAGGCATCGGCGGACCAGGCAGCACAATCCGCAGCCACCGCCCGGAACGCCGCCAACAGCGCCCAGGCCAGCGCCAACGAGGCCGCGCAGTCCGCAGCAACCGCGACGGCAGCGTCGCAGCGGGCTCGGAGGGAGGCCCAAGGGGCCGCGCAGGCGGCTCGGGATGCCCGGAAGGCCGCGAAACAGGCAGGGGCCGACGCGGCCGCTGCCGATCTGGCGGCGAAGGAAGCCGAGCTCATCTACAACACGAAGCTCAAGGAGTGGGAGGCGGCGCAACGGAGCAACGCTCCGGGCAGCGGCAGCAACGGAGACAGCACCGCGCTGGAAGAGCACATGACCTGGGGCTGCTTCGTCTCCAAGCCCCAGATGACGCCCGAATGCCTCAAGGTGTACGTGGACTTCGGTGACGCGTTGGTGCGTCCTGCGAAGTGCAGCAATCCTGCGCTGAACGTCGGTCCGGGGTGCGCGATGCTCAAGGATGTCCATGAGTTCGTCGGGGACAACGCCGAGCTGATGCTCGACATCGTCCAGTTCGTTCTCATCCTCTGCGGGCTGGCGCCGGCCTACGGAGAGCCTTGCGACGCGGTGGACGCGGGAATCTCATTTGCCCGAGGGGACTACGTGGGGGGCGCTCTGTCGGCCCTCAGCACCATTCCCTTCATCGGATGGATACCCGCCGGTGTCAACCTGGGCAGGCTCGGTGACAAGTTCCGAGACGCCGTCAGGGTGTTCGAGGAACTGGAGAAGAAATGCCGGGTTCCGGGTAGCAGCTTCACGGCGGGGACTCGCGTGCTGCTTGCCAATGGTGCTCGGAAGCCGATCGAGAAGTTGCGGGTGGGCGATCGGGTGATGGCCACCGACCCTGTCGGAGGCGTCACCGGGGCTCGGAAGGTGATCGCCACGCTGACCAGCTCGGGCGCCAAGGTCCTCATCGATCTGACCGTCGACACCGACGGAGATGCCGGATCGGCTACGGCGAAGGTCACCGCAACCGAGAAACACCGCTTCTGGGTGCCGGCTGCCGATGCCTGGGTCGAGGCGGAAGACCTCCGGCCGGGGGAGCGTCTCCTGACGTCCGGGGGTCGCGAGGTCGAGATCGAGAAGGTGACGCCGCGCCGGGAACAGACCCGTGTGTACAACTTGAGCGTCTCCGAGTTGCGCACGTACTACGTCCTGGCCGGGGACACCCCATTGCTCGTGCACAACTGCGGCAAGGTGGACCTCGACAACAACGTCTACGGGGCCCATCCGAAGGACCACATCGGCAAGTCGGACGAGGACCTCGGCAAACGGGCAAAGGATGATCCGAAGGCGCCCGACAAGGCGTCCAGCCTCTTCGGCCACAACGCCCAGGACACCATCGACGCGATGATCGATCCGCAGCGCGAGGCGCTCACCGCCTGGGCCGGTAAGCCTGGCGTTCATCCGGGGGCGGAGCGGGAGATCACCAAGCGGTTCCCCACTCCGGTCGGGCGTATCGCGTACAAGGATGCGAGCGCGCCGAACGGCTACCGGGTAAAAGACGCCTACGCGGTCAAGCTCGTCATCAAGAAGGTTCCCGGCAAGCACAAGGGCGGCCCATGGGTACTGTTCACCATCAAGGTGTCTGAGTAGCTCACATCGTCTGGCTCGTGACTGATCGGAGATTGGCGTGGTATCAGACCACCGACTGGCCATGACGCTCATAGCCGTCGTGCACCAGTGCCAGCTTTCGATCGCTGAGTACGGGCGCCACATCTGGCTCAAGTACGACTTCGGAGCCAACGCCGAGCACCTGCCCTATCTGACGACGGAGGTGGAGACCGAGAGATCGTCGGTGGACATCCGCAGCTATCTCCAGGCGTCCTCGGCGGCGAATGCGGATCTTCCCAACGTCTTCGTCGTCCGTCTCGTGCTGACGTTCGAAGCGGACGAGGCGCGGGTCGAGTCCTTCGTCGAGGCTCACCTGGAGGACCAGTTGGGCAGGTTCGGGCCGGGTTCGCACGTGCTGTACGAGCGAAGATCGGAAGGACTGGGCTTCGACGAGGCGATGACCGTTGCGGCGTCGCACGTCGATGCGCTGTACGACACCGACGACTACCCGCCCCTGTTGGGCATGACGGCACGATGAACCTTCGCGGGCACCCACCCCGGGTGGGTGCCCGCGATCGTCCCTGGCCGTTCGGCAACTGGCTGGTCGGGAATCCATCGTCATGACAGGGTTGCCGGATGCGGTTGAGCGCCATCCACACGTACCCCGTCAAGGGTTGTCGCCGGCTCGACCACGACGTCGCGGGCGTCGAGCCGTGGGGCCTGGCCGGCGACCGGCGCTGGATGATCGTCGACGCGGACGGCGTCGGCGTCACCCAGCGGGAGACCACGCGCCTGGTCGGCCTGCACGCCACGCCCCACGACGGCGGCCTGCTGCTGCGCGCCGAGGGGCACGACGACCTGGCCGTGCCCGAGCCGGTCGGCGGTGAACCCGTCGCGGTGCGGACCTTCCGCAACCGCAAGCTGCCCGTCCCCGCGCTCGCCGCCGGACCGGCGGCCGACGCCTGGATCGGCGCGCTCCTGGGCCGCGCCGTCCGGCTGGTCTGGCTCGCCCGACCGACCCGGCACATCCCGTCGGGGGACCGGGAGCACGACACCGGTGAGCAGGTCAGCTTCGCCGACGCCTACCCGCTGCTGCTGGCCACCGCCGCCTCGCTCGACGCGCTCAACGGGTGGCTCGCCGAGGCCGGCGAGGAGCCCGTGCCGATGGCGCGGTTCCGCCCCAACCTGGTGGTGGAGGGCGCGCCGGCCTGGGCCGAGGACGACTGGGTCGGCCGCCGGCTGCGCATCGGCGCCCTCCGCTTCCGCGCCGCCGGGCCGTGCGACCGCTGCGTGGTCACCACCACCGACCAGGAGACGGGCGTACGCGGGAAGGAACCGCTGCGCACCCTCGCCCGGCACCGCAAGGTGCGGCAGAAGCTCCTCTTCGGACTCCACCTCGTTCCCGCGGCCACGGGCAGCGTCGCGCTCGGCGACGAGGTGGTGGTGGAGGACTGACCGGCGACCCGACGGGCCGCTTCGCATGCCGACGGGTGGACCCTCGCGCGTGGCGGGCCTCGTCGCGGCGCGTCGGTCCGGCGGACTTGTCCGCCGCGGCGGCGGTACGGCAGCATCGACCGGCGTGACCGACGGTACCGCTCCCACCGCAGAAGTGCGCACCCCCGGACGCCGCCGCGCGCCACGCTCCCGGGGCCCCCGCCTGCTCGCCGTCAGCGGTGTCGCGGTGCTCGCGGCAGTGCTCGGCCTCATCCTGGCCCTGCGCTCCGGGCCCACCCCCGCCTGCGCCGCGCCGCCCGCCCTCGCCGCGCCGCCCGCCGCCGGCATCGTCCACAAGGGACAAGCCACCTTCTACGACTCGAAGGGCGCCGGCGGGAACTGCTCCTACCCGGCCGCGCCCGCGAACCGGCTCTACGTCGCGTTGGGCCCCGGCGAGTACGCGGCCGGCGCGGCCTGCGGCGGGTACCTCGACGTGACCGGCCCGAGGGGCACCGTGCGGGTCCTCGTCATGGACCAGTGTCCGGAGTGCGCCGACGGGCACCTCGATCTCTCCCGGGAGGCGTTCGCCCGGATCGCCGACCCCGTGCAGGGCGTCGTGCGGGTCAGCTACCGCGCGGTGGTCGACCCGCCGCTGACCGGCCCGCTCACCTTCCGGATGAAGGAGGGCTCGTCGCGGTGGTGGTTCGCCGTCCTGGTCGCCGGCCACGGCAACCCGCTGCGCGCCGTCGAGGTGCGGCCGGCCGGCGCCGGTGGCTGGCGCTCGGCGGCCCGGGAGGACTACAACTACTGGCTTGTCCCGTCCGGCGCCGGGCCCGGCCCGTACGAGATCCGGGTCACCGACACCCGGGGTCACCGGGTCACCGCCACCGGCGTCCGGATGGCGCCGGGGCAGGTCCAACGCGGCACGGTCCGGATGTACGGCCGGGGCGGCGCCGCCGCGACCCGCCCACCGTCGCCCACGCGGTCCCCCTCGGCCCGGCCCGATCCGACCGGCACGACCCCGGCGACCCCGTCGGCGGTGCGGTCCTCCGGCCGGCCGGTGGCGGAGGCTGCGGTCGAGCCTTCCGCGCTCGGGTCCACGTCGCCGCGCGGCTGCGGGGACTGAGGGCGGGCTCGGCTCAGCGCGCGGCTGCCGGCGGGGCGGTCAGGTCCAGCCACATGAGGATCTCGTCGCGGTCGTCGCCGGGGGCGACCCGCAGCGCCCCGGGCAGCCGACCGATCTCCCGGTAACCGAGGCCCCGGTAGAACCGGTCCAGCCCCAGCCCGTCCCGGACGGTCACATGCAGCGCCTCCCACCCCATCCCACGGCCGAGGCGCTCGGCCTCGCGCATCAGCGCGGCGCCGTACCCGTTGCCCTGGGTGTCCGGGTGGACCATCACCCGCTTCAGTACGCACCAGTGGGCCTTCAGGTCGAACCGGTTGTCGCAGAAGATCAGCGCGGCGACGGGCCGCTCGCCCGAATATCCCACGAGGAGGCGGTCCGGGCCCTCCGCGACGCCGGCGAAGGTGGGGTCCGCCGTGTGCTGGACGTCGGCGACGGTGACCGGTGGCACGAAACCGACCGCCCCGCCAGCGTTGGTGACGTCGACCCAGAGGGCGACGATCCGTTCCCGCAACTCGGGGGTCAGCTCGGGATCGAGGACGAAGCGCAGGCTCACCCGGTAATCCTGACCGCGCGGGCCTCGCGCCGACCCGCGATCGTGACGCGCGTGACAGGGCGCTCGGTGCGGGAGGGGGGATTCGAACCCCCACGTCCTTTCGGACAATAGGACCTAAACCTACCGCGGCTGCCGTTACGCCACTCCCGCCGACCCGCTGAGTCTAGAGTGTCGCGCCGCACCGGTGGTGGGCTCGGTCCCGGCGCGGGCGGCGACCTCAGTCCAGCCCGAGATCCCGGCGCAGCTTGGCGACGTGGCCGGTGGCCTTCACGTTGTAGAGCGCGCGCTCGATCTTGCCGTCCGCGTCGATGACGAAGGTCGAGCGGATCACGCCGGTCACCGTCCTGCCGTACGACTGCTTCTCGCCGTACGCGCCGTAGGCGGTCAGCACGGACCTGTCGGTGTCGGCGACCAGCGGGAAGGTGATGGCGTCGCGCTCGCGGAACTTCGCCAGCTTCTCCGGCTTGTCGGGCGAGATCCCGACGACCTCGTAGCCGGCGGCCTGGAGCGAGGCGAGCGAGTCGCGGAAGTCGCAGGCCTGCTTGGTGCAGCCGGGTGTCATGGCCGCCGGGTAGGCGTACAGCACGACCTTGCGGCCGCGCAGGTCGGTCAGCGAGAGCGTCTCGCCGGTGTCGGTGGGGAGGCTGAACTCGGGCGCGGGGTCACCGGGGGAGAGGCGGTCGGGCGCGGTCATGGCACGACCCTACCGCCGGCCCCGGCCGTCCCCGGACGGCACGCCGACCCCGACCGGAGCGCGTCCCGGCCGCCTCCGGGTGGCGCGCCGGCCTGGCCGGAACGCCGCCCCGGCCGGCACGTCGGGTCGGCGGCGGACGCGCAATCGGGCGCACGCCAGTTGCCAACTCTTGGCAACAGCCAAGCTTGGGAAATAGGCTGACGTCAACGGCCAGGCCTGGCCGGGCGACGCGTGGGAGGCCGCGTGGAGAACCTGGCGATGCACATCTCGAACGGGATCGTCGACGGTCCCGTCGCGGCGGTGTTCGCGGCGGTGGCGCTGCTCGCGATGACGTTCTGCGTCCTGCGCGGCAGGCGCGACCTGGACGACCGGTTGGCCCCGATGGCCGGGCTCGTCGCGGCCTTCATCTTCGCCGTGCAGATGCTCAACTTCCCGATCTTCACCGCGGGCGTCAGCGGTCACCTGCTCGGCGGGGCGCTCGCCGCGATGCTGGTCGGCCCGTGGGTCGGCGCGCTCTGCGTGGCCGTGGTGCTGGTCGTGCAGGCGCTCGTCTTCGGCGACGGCGGCGTGGCCATGCTCGGGCTCAACATCACCAACATGGCCGTGCTCGGCACCGCCGCGGCGTACCTGCTGATCGCGTTGCTGCTGCGGGTGCTGCCGCGCAGCCCGGCCGGCCTGGGGGTGACCGCCTTCGTCTCCGCGCTGGTCAGCGTGGTGGTCGCGTCGATGGGCTTCGTGCTCCAGTACCAGCTCGGCGGCACCACCGACCTCGGCGGCAACCTGGGCGGTCTGGCCGGCACGATGGCCGGCGTGCACCTGCTGATCGGCATCGGCGAGGGCCTGATCACCGCGACCACGGTGGTCACCGTCGCGAAGGTACGGCCCGATCTCGTCTACGCGCTGCGCGGGCTGCGTGCGGCGTCCACGCCCGCCGTCCCGGCCGTCGGAGGTGTCCGGTGAGGAAGCGTTCCTGGGGATTCGTCGTCGGCGGGCTGCTGGTGGCCCTGCTCCTCGCCGGGGTGGTCAGCAACTTCGCCTCGTCCCACCCCGACGGGCTGGACTCGTCGCTGCGCGAGGGCTGCACCGTCGACGCCGACGACAACATCACCGGCGGCAGCTGCCCTGCCCAGCGGGAGCGCGAACACGAGGTCGGCGGGCCGCTGGCCGACTACGGGGTGGCGGGGATCGACAACGAGTTCCTCTCCACCGGCCTGTCCGGCGTCCTCGGCGTGCTGCTCACCTTCGCCGTGGCCGGCGGGGCGTTCTGGCTGGTCCGCCGCCGCGGCCCCCGGGACGAGGACGCGGTCGGGGACGCCCGCACCCCCGTCGGGGCGTCGGGTCGGGAGTAGCGACCGGATGGGCGCCGGGCACGCGCACGTGCTGTACCGGGACGCGGCGTCACCGGTGCACCGGCTCCCGCCCGAGGTCAAGATCGCGGCGATGGTGGCGTTCACCCTCGCCGTGGTCGGCACCCCGCGCGAGGCCTTCTGGGCCTTCGGCGCGTACGCCCTGCTGGTCGCGGTGGTGGCGGCGCTGGCCCGGGTGGGGCCCGGCTGGCTGCTCCGCCGGTCGCTGATCGAGCTGCCGTTCGTGCTGTTCGCGGTGGCGCTGCCGTTCCTCGGCGCCGGTGAGCGGGTCGACGTGCTCGGCCTGAGCCTGTCGTCCGACGGGCTGCTCGGGGCGTGGAACATCGTCGCCAAGGGCACCCTCGGCGTGCTCGCCTCACTGCTGCTCGCGGCGACGACCACGACCCGGGACCTGATCGTCGGCCTGGACCGGCTGCGCTGCCCGCAGATCCTCACCCAGATCGCCACGTTCATGCTGCGCTACCTGGACGTGCTGGTCGGCGAGGCCCGCCGGATGCGGGTGGCGCGGATGTCCCGGGGCGACGACCCGCGCTTCCTGTGGCAGTTGCGCGGCTTCGCGACCGGCGTCGGCGCGCTCTTCCTGCGCGCGTTCGAACGCGGCGAGCGGGTCTACCTGGCGATGCTGTCGCGCGGCTACACCGGGCGGATGCCGGCGGTGTGGCAGGGCGCGGGCGCGGCGACCGCCGGGCAGTGGCTGGTCGCGGCCACCGTGCCGGTCCTGGCGGCCGGCATCGCCGCCACGGCCGTCGTGCTGACATGATCGGTGCCGTGCAGACCGCCCTCTCGCTGGACGTTCGTGGTGTCCGCTACGCGTACCCGGACGGGCACGTCGCCCTGCACGGGGTGGACCTGACCGTGCCGCGCGGCGAACGGGTGGCGCTGCTCGGCCCCAACGGCGCCGGGAAGACCACGCTGGTGCTGCACCTCAACGGCATCCTCACCCCGGCCGAGGGGAGCGTGAGCGTCGGCGGGCTGACCGTCAGCCAGGACCGGGCCACGCTCGCCGAGGTACGCCGCCGGGTGGGCATCGTCTTCCAGGACCCGGACGACCAGCTCTTCCTGCCCACCGTCGCCGAGGACGTGGCGTTCGGGCCGGCCAACCTGGGCCTGCGCGGGGCGGAGCTGTCCGCCCGGGTGGACGAGGCCCTCGCCGCGGTCGGGATGGGCGAGCACCGGGACCGCGCGCCGCACCACCTCTCCTTCGGGCAGCGGCGCCGCGTGGCGGTGGCCACCGTGCTCGCCATGCATCCGGAGATCCTCGTCCTCGACGAACCGTCGTCCAACCTCGATCCGGCGGCCCGCCGCGAGCTGGCCGGGATCCTGCGCGCCCTGCCGGTGACGCTGCTGATGGTCACCCACGACCTGCCGTACGCCCTGGAACTCTGCGACCGCTCGGTCATCCTGGACGCCGGCCGCATCGTCGCCGACGCCCCCACGGCCGACCTCCTGGCGGACGCCGACCGCCTCGCCCGTCACCGTCTCGAACTCCCCCGAGGCTTCACCCCCACCCCCACCCCCCACTGACGCCCCCGCTCCCCACCCCGAGGCGTCGATCATGCACTCATGGCGCCCGGTCCGACCTCTTCTGCTCCGGTTCGTCCCCCGCCACAACTCCATGATCGACCCGCGGGGCGGGGGTGGGGGGCGGGGTGGGAGTGGGGGTGGGGCGGGCGGCGTGGAGGCGGAGGGCGCCGGCCGCCGTGGCGCCGGCGCCGGCGACGAGAATCAGGGCGACCAGGATCCGGGCCGTCGTCGCCGACCAGGGCACGGGGGCGACGGCGCGGGCGAAGACGGCGGCGTTGGCCACCCCGGCGAAGAGCGCCAGGCAGGCCCCGGCCAGCGCCAGCGCGAAATCGGCGGCCGGCCGGCGGGCCAGCGCGAAGACCCCAGCGGCGACGGCGCCGAGCCCGGTCAGCAGCGCCCAGACCTGCCCGCCGAGCAGGCCGGTCAGCACCCCGCCCACGCCCCGCGCGCCGGCGTCCACCTCCCGGCCCACGGTGAACACCACCGCGGCCACCCCGCCGACGACCAGCAGCCCGCCGAGCCCGGCCAGCGCCCGCGCGCCCGGCCCGGAGCGCGCCGGCAACAGCCCGAGGACCCCCACGGCCAGCAGCCCGACCGTGGCGACCACCCACCAGACGTACGCGTCCGGCGGCGGCACCCAGTCGAGGGTGCCGCGGATCTCCCCCGTCTCCGTGCCGGTGCGCAGCGGCACCGCCCAGTCCCGCACCCGGTGCTCCCGGTCCGGGGCGGCGCGCACCTGCGGCGGCGGTGCCGACTCCCGCCAGAGTGCCCGCTGGTCGTGCCAGCGCACCGTGGCGGAGTCGTCGACGCGTCGCCAGTCCGGTGCGGCGGCGGGGTTCGCCTCGGCCGGCAGCCGCGTGTCCCCGGCGATGGTCCGGTTCAGATACGTCGCGGGGGAGCGGACGTTCTCGTACACGCCGTCGGGGCCGACCCGTAGGTAGGGCTCGCCGGAGTAGCCGAGCACCTCGACGGCGCGGTCGCCGGTGTTGGTCAGCTCCAGCCGCGCGCCCGCCTCGATCACCCGTACGCTCAGCCCGGGGCGGGCCGGGGCGACGGCCGTCACCTCGGTGCGGTAGTCGGTGCCGTCGGGAGCGTCCGCGCCGTGCGCGGCGGCCGGGGCGGCGAACGCGACCGTCGCCGTCAGCGTGCCGGCGAGCACCAGGCCGGCGCGGGTCACCAGGTTGCGGATCACCTGCCGGCCGCCTCCACCGCCGACTTGATCCCCTCCGGGCTGCGGTCGGCGATCTGCTCGCCGTCGACCAGGATCGTCGGGGTGCTGGTGATGTTGGCCTTGCTGGCCTCCTGCGTCACGTGCTCGGTCCACGGCTTGAAGGTGCCCTCCCGTAGGCAGGAGGCGAAGCCGTCCCGGTCGATGCCGGTGCCCGCCGCGATGTCGGCCAGCTCCCCGTCGCTGAGCCCCGCGCCGCCCTCCGGCGGCTGCCGGTCGAACAGCGCCTTGGCGTACTCGCGGTAGCGGCCGCCCTCCGCCGCGCAGCCGGAGGCGGCCGAGGAGCGGGTCGAGTACTGGGTGCTGGAGAAGCGGTTCAGGTACGCCACCGGGTGGTAGACGACCCGGACCTTGCCCTCGCTGATCAGCTGGTCGAGGGTAGGGCCGCTGGCCTGCTCGAACTGCTTGCAGGCCGGGCAGAGGAAGTCCTCGTAGATGTCGATGGTGACCGGGCCCGAGCCGGCAACGACCCCGGTGCCGGCCTCGTTCGAGCCGGTCGGTGCGGTGAAGTCGTCGGAGCGCTGGCTGGAGTAGACGCTCCAGCCGATCAGGCCGGCGACGACCAGGACGGTCACGGCGGCCACGGAGACCCAGAGCGTCCGCTTGCGCCGCCGCTCCCGGGCCAGCTGCTCGCGTACCACCCGGGCGGAGCCCTTCTGCCCCTTGCGACTACTCATCCTCGTCCTCCACGGATGCGTCCCCCGCCAGCCAGCCGTCCACCGAGACGGGGGTGCGGGGCCAGATCAGCAGGAACCCGGCCAGCGCCAGGAATCCCAGGTCCCGGAGGATCTCCGGGAGGTAGCTCGGGGTCTGGCCCTCGGCGAGCTCCCCGCCGGCGCCGAAGCAGCCGCAGTCGATGGCGAGGCCCCGGCTCCAGGCCGAGACGATGCCGACGATGAAGACCACCAGCAGCGCCGCGGACACCCCGGCGGAGAGGCGGGTGGCCAGGCCGAGGAGCAGCAGCAGGCCCAGCGCCAGCTCGACGAAGGGCAGCGCCGCGCCGATCACCGTGGCGAGGTCGTACGGCATGACCTGGTACGCGTTGACGGCGCGGCCGGAGGCAGCCAGGTCACCGACCTTGCTGCCGCCGGCGACGAGCCACACGGCGGCCAGGCCCAGCCGGACGGCGACCCCGATCCAGGGGCGGACGGCGGGCCAGCGGGCGACCCGGGTGTGCGGTGCGGTCACGATCATTGGTCGTCCCGTCCCCGGCGGAAGTTCCCGGTCATCCGGCGAGGGCGTCGCCGACCGCCTCGACGAGGTCGTTGCGGGCCCGGGCCACCCGCGAGCGGATGGTGCCCACGGGCACCCCCTCCACGGCGGCGGCCTCGGCGTACGACAGGCCGAGCAGTTGGGTGAGCACGAACGCCGCGCGTCGCTCGGCGGGCAGCCGGCGGACCAGGTCGGCGGCGCCGAACTGGCCGGCGGGGTCCGGGTGCGGCCGGTCGGTCCAGGCGTCGGCGGCGAGCCGCTCGCCGAGCCGGCGGCGACGCACGACCGTGCGCAGGTGGTCGGCGCAGGCCCGGCGGGCGATGCCCAGCAGCCAGGTGCGCGCGCTGGAGCGGCCCTCGAACGCCGGCAGCGCCCGGAACGCCCGCAGGTAGGTGTCCTGGGTCAGGTCGTCGGCGCTGTCCGGATCGACCAGCGCGGCGGTGAAGCGCCACACCTCGGCCTGGGTCAGCCGGACGAAGGCGGCCTGGGCGACGGGGTCCCCGTCGCGGGCGGCCAGCGCCCACTCGGTCGCCGACTCCCGCGCAGCGACGCCCGCGTCACCGGTCGGACTGGCGGCGGAGGTCTCGCGCGGGGCGGGGATCACGACAGTCCAGGTTACGCGGCGGGGCCGGGCCGGGGAGGGTCCTTCGACCCTTCCATGGCCTGCGCCACGCCGGGAACTATTCCGGTGCGTCGCACGACTATCCCCACATGACATGCGACGACGTACGCGCGGCGCTGTCGGCGCGGCTGGACGGCGAGGACCCGCTGGCGGCGCCGGCGATGCTGGACGCGCACGCGGAGAGCTGCCCCGGCTGCCGGGCCTGGCTGACCCGCGCCGAGCAGGTCACCCGGCTGGTCCGGGTGCAGGCGGTGGCGGTGCCCGACCTGACCGCGTCGGTGCTGGCGGCGGTCGCCGCCGATTCGTTGGCGGCCGGACGCACCCGGGCTGCGGCCAGGGCGGCCCGCCGTCAGGTGCTGCGGGTGGCGGTCGCGGTGGCCGCGGTCGCCCAGCTGGCGATCGCCCTGCCGATGCTGCTGGCCGGGCTGGGCGTGACCCTCGACCCGCACACGAGCCGCGAGATGGCCTCCTTCGACGTGGCGCTGGCCGTCGGGTTCGCGCTGGCCGCGTGGCGACCCGAGCGCGCCCGGGCGTTCGTGCCGGTGGCGCTGGTGCTGGCGGTCTGCCTGGCCGGTACCAGCGCGGTGGACATCGCCAACTCGACGACCGCGCTGGTGCACGAGGTCGGGCACCTGGCCGCGGCGGTGCAGGCGGGGTTGCTGTGGGCGCTGGGACGGGTCAGTGACGAGCCGGACCGCCGGCCGTCGACCGCACTCCTGGCCCGTCATGGCTGACGTCGCCCCGGGCGGCCGGGTTCCGGCGGCGCGGGGCGTCCTCGGAGTCGTCCCGGACAGGCGGGCTCCGGTGGCGCGGGGCATGGTCGGAGTCGCGCCGGGCCGGTCGGGTTCGAGAGCATTGCCGGCATGAGTGTCGCCAACCGCCGCCCGATCGCCCGGCTGCTCGCCGTCGCCGGCCTGCTGGTCACCGTCGTCGCCCTGCTGATCGCCCCCGCCGGCCCCGCCAGCGCCCACGCGGTGCTGGTGAGCAGCAGTCCCATCGCCTCGGCCGTGGTGTCGAACGCGCCGGCGGAGGTCGTGCTCACGTTCAGCGAGTCCGTGCGCAAGGTGTCCGGCAAGATCCGGGTGATCGCGCCGGACGGCTCCCGCGCCGACCGCGGCGAACCGACCTTCGAGGGCACCGTGGTCACCGTGCCGGTCGACCCCGCCGGGGCGCGCGGCACCTACCTGGTCAGCTACCGGGTGATCTCCTCCGACAGCCACCCCGTCTCGGGCGCGTTCACCTACTCCGTCGGCGCGCCCTCGACGCCCCCGGTGGACAGCGGGGACGACAGCCGGGCCGACCCGGTCGTCGGCAACGCGGTCAAGGTCGCCAAGTACGGCGGCTACGCCGGCCTGCTGCTGCTCGTCGGACCGACGCTGGTGCTCGCCGCCCTCTGGCCCCGGCGGCTGCCCCGACGCGGACCGGCCCGCCTGGCCTGGGCCGGGCTCGGCCTGCTGGCGGTCTCCACGGTGGCGAACCTCCTGCTCCAGGTGCCCTACACCGCCGGCGGCGGCGTGTTCGACGTCACCGGCGAGGGGCTGAGCGACGTGCTGGGCAGCTCCTTCGGCGCCGCGCACCTGGTCCGGCTGGGCCTGTTGGCCGCGGCGGCGTTCCTGCTCCGACCCCTGATGGCGGGGCCGGTCGAGCGGAGCGATCTGGTCATCCTCGGCGTGCTCGGGGCGGCGGCGCTGGTGACCTGGCCGTTGGCCGGGCACCCGGCGGCCTCGCCCGCCCCGGCGGTCTCCGTGGTCGTCGACGCCGTCCACCTGGGCGGCATGGCGGTCTGGATGGGCGGGCTGGTGATGCTCGCCGTCTTCCTGCTGACCCGGGCCGACGAGCGGGAGCTGGGCGCGATCCTGCCGATCTGGTCGCGCTGGGCGGCGCTGGCCGTCTCGGCGCTGCTGCTCGCCGGCACCGTCCAGGCGCTGATCGAGGTGGCCACCCCCCGCGCGCTGGTCGACACCACCTACGGCCGGCTGGTGCTGGGCAAGATCGGGCTCTTCGCGCTGGTGATCGCGGTGGCCGCGTACTCCCGGCAGCTGGTGCGCCGGCGCACCGCGGCCGGCCGGCCGACGCCGATGCGGCGGGCGGTCTGGGCGGAGCTGGCGATCACGGCGGTGGTCCTCGGCCTGTCCGCCGTCCTGGTGCAGACCACCCCGGCCCGCACCGCCGGCGCCGACGTGGCCGGCGCGCCGGGCCGCTTCTTCTCCACGACGCTGTCCAGCCCGAACTACGACCTCCAAATCGAGCTGGACCCGGCCGAGCGGGGCAACAACACCGTGCACTTCTACGCGTACACGAAGGACAACCGTCCCCAGCCGGTGGTGGAGTGGCGGGCCACGGTCGCCCTGCCGGCGGCGGGGATCGAAGCCATCCAGGTGCCGCTGCTGCCGCTGACCGACAACCACGCCACCGGCGAGATCAACTTCCCGGCCGCGGGGGAGTGGCAGTTGCGCATCACGGCCCGCACCTCGGACATCGACCAGGCCACGGTGACCACCACCGTGCCGATCAGGTAACAGGAAGGCTCGCACCATGATCCGTCACCGGCGTACCGCAAGCGCCGCCGCCGCCCTGGCGCTCGGCGCCGTCGCCACCGCCGTCCTCGGCTTCGCGGCGCCCGCCTCGGCCCACGTCACGGTCAACCCGCAGGAGGCGACCCAGGGCGGCTACAGCCGGTTCGCCTTCCGGGTGCCGAACGAGAGCGACACGGCCTCCACCACGAAGCTGGAGGTCGTGCTGCCGGAGAACGCGCCCGTCGGCTCCGTGTCGACCATGCCGGTGCCCGGCTGGACCGTGGCGGTGGAGAGGCGCAAGGTGGACCCGCCCGTCGAGGTGCACGGCAGCCAGCTCAGCGAGGTCGTCTCCAAGCTCACCTGGACGGCCACCGGGAGCGCCGCGGTCAAGCCCGGCCAGTTCCAGGAGTTCCCGGTGTCGATGGGGCCGCTGCCGCAGGTCGAGACGATGGTCTTCAAGACCTTGCAGACCTACTCCGACGGCAACGTGCAGCGGTGGATCGAGGAGCCGCTCCCCGGCGGCGAGGAGCCGGAGAACCCCGCCCCGGTGCTCACCCTCACGGCGGCCGCGCCGTCGACCGCCCCCACCGGCACCGCCGCGCCGCAGGCCGCCGGCGACGACGACGATGACGATGACGCCGGAAGCGACGACGTGGCCACCGGGCTCGCGGTCGCCGGCCTGGTCGCCGGCGTGGGTGGCCTGCTGCTCGGCGGGCTCGCGTTCTCGCGTACGCGGCGGGCGCCGACGTCGCGGGAGTGACCCGGCCACACCGCTAGCCGGCCCGTCGGATTCTCCGGCGGGCCGGCTGCTTTCCTGGCCCCGTGCCGTGGATATCCGCTGACGGTTCGCCCCACGTCGGTAAGGTCGGCCGGGTATCTGGCTACGGAGGGGGACGAGGCGAATGCGGATCGTGCGGGTGCTCGCCGCCATGCTGCTGCTGACGGTCGGGATCACGGCGCTGCTCGCCGGTGGGGCGCTCACGCTGCTCGCCCGGCAGGCCGACCCGGGTGGCGCCTTCAGCGCCCGGTTCGAGACCGTGCAGACCCCGGGTCACGCGATGGTCGTCCGGGACGTCGACGAGCTGCTGCGGGCCGAGGCGCCGTTCACCCGCGCCGGGCAGGCCCGGCTCCGGCTGGACGCGCGCACGCCCGACGGCCCGGCCTTCGTCGGGCTGGCACCCGCCGACGAGGTGCGTCGCTGGCTCGAGCCGGTTCCGCATGCCGAGGTGCGCCGGGTGGCGCTGGCCCGGGGGCCGCTGCCGGTCCGGCTGCAGCCCGCCGGTCCCGCGCCGTCCGCCGGTCCCGCGCCGTCGGTCGCGCCGATCGGCCAGCCCTTCTGGGTACGCGAGGGGATCGGCACGCTGGAGTGGACCCCGGCGGAGCTGGCCGACCGACGGCTGAGCCTGGTGGTGATGCGTCCCGACGGGCGGGCCGACCTGAGCCTGGAACTGCGCGCGGGGCTGCGCGCCGGCTGGACCGCCCCGGCTACCGCCGGACTGCTGGCCGGCGGGGTGCTGGCGGTGGCGCTGGCCCTGCTCCTGCTGCGCCCGGTGCGGCCCCGCGAGGTGGTCTTCGTGGTCGAGCCGGACCAGGTGCCGGTGCTCGCCGGCCGCCTCGGGGTGACCTCGCTCGCCGGCCTCGGCCCGCAGCCGACCCGGGACAGCGACCGGTCGCGCGTCGCCGGTCGCCAGCTCGCCTCGGTCGGCGCCGCTGCCACGGGGGCCCGGCCGGCGATCGGGCCGGTGCCCGCCCGCCGCCCCGCGACGCTCGCCGACCTCGCGGGAGGCGACCCGGCGCTCCGGCCGCCCGAGGTGAACCTCACCCTGGCCTGGCCGCCCGCCGCCCCCGAGGAGACGGCCGACCCGGTCGCCGCCGGCACTCCTGACGCTGGCGCTTCCGAGGCCGGCCGGCAGTCGCCCGACGATCCGCGCTGACCCACGTCCGGCCTTCGCCCCGCGCCGGCATCCCACCGTGGGCGGAGGCCCGGACGGCGAGCGGCCCTCCGCGCTGCCGACGCGGAGGGCCGCCCTCACCGGGGGATCGGTGCTACCCGAGAGACGTCTGAGGTAGTTACCACCAGATTAGCCATGAACAGCGCTACTTGGGAAGACTGTCCATTTCCCGCAACCCGCGGCCCTCCCGCCGCACCGGCAGGGTCACCAGCAGCAGCAGGCTCAGCAGCACGTACGTGTTGCGCACCAGGAACTCGCCCGGCGAGTCCGTACGCACCGGGGCGATGCCCCAGTCGTGGAAGGTCACCACCCCGTACACGATGAGGGCGGAGGTGCCGACGGCGAGCGCCGCCAGCCGACGTCGCCGACGGGCGCCCTCGCCGGTCGTGGCGTCGGCGCTCAGCGCCGCGTCCGTCAGCACCACCACCGCCGGGATGAACCAGTAGATGTGGTGGGTCCAGGTGATGGGGCTGACCAGCGAGCCGACCAGTCCGGTCAGGGCGAGGCCGGTGAGCGTGTCCCCGGCGCGGGCGGCCCGCGCGGCGCGCCACAGCCCGTACCCGGCGATGGCCGTCACCAGCAGCAGCCAGAGCAGCTGGTGGGGCTTCTCGGGCGCGGTGATGCGGCTGAGCAGGCCGAACAGCGACTGGTTGCCGGTGTAGTCGGTGCGGCCGACCCGGTCGGTCGCCCACAGCTCGTGGGTCCAGAACCGCCACGAGTCGCGCGGCGCGACCGCGGCGGCGAGCAGGGTCGCGGCGGCGGCCGTCGCGCTCGCCACCGCCGCCGCCCGCCACCGGCGGGTGGCCAGCAGGTAGACGATGAAGATGCCCGGGAAGAGCTTGAGCGCCGTCGCCAGCCCGACGCCCACGCCGGCCCACCGGCTCGCCCGGGGTACGGCGAAGAGCAGGTCCGCCAGGATCAGCACGACCAGCAGCATGTTGATCTGACCGAAGGTGATCGTCTCGCGGGTGCTCTCGACGGCCAGCACCAGCAGGACCGCCACGGTGAGGCTGAACACACGGGGCAGTCCGTGCCGGGCGATCACCGGCGCGAGCAGCCACCGGGTCGTGACCATCACCGCCAGGCCCGTCAGGATCGTGAAGATCGCCACGGTGGCGCCCAGCGGGAGCAGCGCGAACGGGCGCAGCAGCAGCGCGCTGAACGGCGGGTAGGTGAAGTAGAGCTCGCCCTGCACCCGGTCGGGCTGCACGTAGTCGTAGAGCGGGTTCCCGGCCGCCCACCAGTCCATCGCCCGCATGTAGATCTTCAGGTCGAAGAAGTCGTGCACCATGCCGGGCAGGTAGAGCGCCGGCAGCACGGCGGCCAGCGCCAGCAGGGCGATGAGCCGACGGACCGTACGGCCACCGGGATCGTCGTCGGTGACGGCGGGCGGTGCGGCGGGTTCGGCTGGCACGGAGGAAACCCTAGCGGTCACCGCGCGCCCCGGTGCGCGGGCGCGCGGCCTGGTGGGCTGCGCGTAGGCTGTCCCGGTGGCTGATCTTCTCGTCTGGATCGACTGTGAGATGACCGGGTTGGACCTCGGCAGGGACAAGCTGATCGAGGTCGCCGCGCTCGTCACGGATCCCGACCTCAACGTGCTCGGGGACGGCGTCGACGTGGTGATCCACGCCGACGAGGCGGCGCTGGAGGCGATGCCCGAGATCGTAACGACGATGCACGCCAAGTCGGGGCTGACCGAGGAGGTCCGGCGCTCGACGGTGACCCTCGCCGAGGCCGAGGACATGGTCCTGGACTACGTGGCCAGCCACGTGAAGGATCCGCGTACGGCCCCGTTGTGCGGCAACTCGATCGCCACCGACCGGGGCTTCATCACCCGGGACATGCCCCGCCTCGACGCGCACCTGCACTACCGGATGATCGACGTCTCGTCGATCAAGGAGCTGTGCCGCCGCTGGTACCCGCGGGTGTACTTCGGCCAGCCCCAGAAGGGGCTCGCGCACCGGGCCCTGGCCGACATCCGGGAGAGCATCCGGGAGTTGGAGTACTACCGGCGGACCCTCTTCGTGCCCCTGCCCGGGCCGGACGTGGAGACCGCCAAGGCGATCGCCGCCGAGCTCTGATCCAACCCGGCGGAACCCGCTGGACGCGGCGGGCGGGAGTGGGGCTATTATTGGTCCGCACCCCGCCCGGGGCGATCGACCGGGCGTGGATCCATCGGGTGTGAACGGCATGGTGGCTGTAGCTCAGTTGGCAGAGCACCGGGTTGTGGTCCCGGTTGTCGTGGGTTCAATTCCCATCAGTCACCCGGTGACCGAAGGCCCCCTCCTCGCGGAGGGGGCCTTCGGCGTTGCGGGCTCAGGTGGTCGGGGTGACCGTGGGCTCGCCGCTCTCCTCCGGCGCGGCCTCGGTCGGCGGCTCGTACGGCAGGGCGCTGCCCTTGACGTACTGCTCCCAGCTCATGTTCCAGTCGGTCCAGCCGTTGCCGTTCTGGAGCTTGCGTTCCGTGCCCTTGACGGTGATCGGGTCGCCGACGCGGGTGTTGGCGAACAGCCAGGCGCCGTTGGCCATCGAGACGTTCACGCAGCCGTGCGAGACGTTCACCCGGCCCTGCTGCCCCTCCGACCAGGGCGCGGCGTGGATGAACTCGCCGCCCCAGGTCAGCCGCTGGGCGTAGTCGATCTTGGTGCGGTAGCCCTCCTCGGGGCCCAGCTCCTCGAAGGTGTCGAAGACCGTCTTGCGCAGCTTCTCGATGACCACCATCGTGCCGCTGGAGGACGGGGTGCTCTTCTTGCCGAGGCTGACCGGGATGGTCTTGATCACAGAGCCGTCCTTCGTGACGGTCATCCGCTTGGTCTTGTTGTCCACCGTCATGACCACCGCCGGGCCGACCTTGATGCCGACGCTGAGGTCCGCCCGGCCGTACCAGCCGTCGCCCAGCGGCAGGCCCCCAGCCTGGACCCGGTAGGAGACCGTGCTGTTCGCCTTCCAGAACTCCTTCGGGCGGTAGCGGATCTCGGTCGGGCTGACCCAGTGCCAGATGCCCTCCTGCGCCGGTACGGAGGTGACCGCCATCCGGCTCTGCACGTCGTCGCGGTAGTCCTCCGGGACGGCCCGGCTGAACTTGACGATCAGCGGCATGCCGACGCCGACGACCTGGTCGTCACCCAGGAAGCTGCTGATCCGGACCTGCTTGCCGGGCTTCGCCATGGTGGTGAAGGTGCTGGTCGCCATGGCCGGCCGGCCGTCGTCGCCGGTCGCGGTCACCGTCGCGGTGTACGTCTCGCCGTACTTCAGCGCGCCGGCGGGCAGCCAACTCTTGCCGTCGGCCGCCAGCTCGCCCTCGACGGCCCCACCGGCGGAGTCCTTCAGCTCGACGCTGGTCTGCTCCGCCTCCGTCGCCGTGAAGGTGATGCCGGTGGACGCGGGCACGTCCTTCGCGTCGGCCTTGGGCTCGACGATGGTGGCCGCCGCCTTCGGCGCGGCGGGCTGGTCGTCGCCGTTCTGCCAGCCGCCCGAGGGCTTGCCCCCGCCGCCGTCGGTGCAGGCGGAGGCCAGCACGAGCGTCACGGCGAGCACCGCCGCCGCGAACCCACGGCGTCGGCCACCCCGCCGGTCGTCCCCGTGCCGGATCAGCTGGTCCTGGACAGCTCGCATGATTCCCTCACAGTCGTGGTCCCCGATAGCCCATCGTCCCTCACTGACGCACCAGGGCAGGTACCCGTTCCGCAAGGTGAACCGGAACACGCCGTACGAGATGTCCGGATGTTGATAAGATCCGAGGCTTTGCCGAGGCTCGCTCGCCTCTCCCGACCCGCCGCACGTGCCGCAGCGCGGGCTCTCGGGGCGTCGCCGGCGTCGCGGGCCCGGACGGGCGTCGCGGCAGGGCCACGAAGACGGCGACCGGCCCGCGGGTGCGGGCCGGTCGCCGGATCGTCGGTGGGCGTTCCTCAGAAGGCCGACCCCTCGCCGGCCTCCGGCACCGGCACCGCGCTGCCCTTGACGAACTCGGACCAGCTCTGGCTCCACGCCGTCCAGCCGTTGCCCGGCGCCAGCTTGCGCTCGGTGCCCTTGATGGTGATCGGGTCGCCCACCTTGGTCTTCCCGAACAGCCAGCGGGCGTTCGCCGTGGAGACGTTGACGCAGCCGTGCGAGACGTTCTGCCGGCCCTGCACGTGCTCCGACCAGGGCGCCGCGTGGATGTACTCGCCGCCCCAGGTGAGCCGCTGGGCGAAGTCGATCTCCGTCACGTAGCGGTTCGCCGGGTCCGGATCGTCGCGGGTGTCGAAGACCGTGGACTCCTTCTTCTCCATCACGACCATCGTGCCGCTGGAGGAGGGGGTCTTCTTCTTGCCCAGGCTCACCGGCAGGGTGCGGACCACCTGGCCGTCCTCGTACACCGTCATCTTCTTGGTGGCGTTGTCCACCTGCATCTCGAAGGCCCGGCCGATCTTGGCGGTCGCCGTACGGTCGACGTTGCCGTAGCGGCCGTTGCTCAGCGGGATACCGGCCAGCGCGATCCGGACGGTGAGCGTGGTGCCGGCCTTCCAGTACTCCGGCGCGCGGTAGTAGGCCTGGGTGCCGTTCTCCACCCAGTGCCAGGCGCCCGGCTGCGGCGGATCGGTCTGCACGAACATGCGCTTCTGCACCGCCGCCCGGTCCTTCTTCGGGATCCCCGGGTGGAACTCGGTGACCACCGGCATCGCCACGCCGTAGGTCTTGTCGTCGAAGAGGTAGAGGCCGGAGCTGATCACCGACTTGGGCTTCGCCATCGTCGTGAAGGTGCTCTTGCCCTGGCTGGTCGTCCCATCGGAGCCGGTGGCGGTGACCGTGGCCGTGTAACGGGTGCCGTACTTCAGCGGCTTCGACGGCACCCAGGACGAGCCGTCGGCGCGCAGGCGCCCCTCGACCTGGCCGCCGTTGGCGGCGGCCAGCGTGACGCTGGACACCTTCCCGCCGCCGGGCACCTCGGCGCTGATCTCGGAGCTGACCGGCCGGTTCTTCCCCCCGTCGGCCGGGCTCACCGTCAGCGGCGGACCGCTCGGCGCGGCCGGGGTGCCCGGCTCGGCCACCGTGCCCGCCGCACCCGGTGTCGCGGACGTGGCCGGCGCGGTGCCGCCGACGAACTCCGCCTGCTTCTTCTGCTCCGCGCCGCAGCCCGTCAGAGCCAGCGACGCCACCAGGCCGAGGGCGCCCACCATCGCCCCGGCCCGCGCGAACATGCCCATCCCCACCTCTGTTCTCGCGTACCTGGCGCACATCGTGCCGCATGGTCGCCGCTTGTCCGCCCCCTGTCCTCGCCCGTCCGGCCGTTTCGTCCATTAATGCCCGGTAAGCTCGGCCGAAGGGGGGAGCCGGGGATCGGATTGGAACCCCCCTCGGGAGGCATGCTAATCTTCTCCCCGTTGCCAACGAGCGCCGCTAGCTCAACTGGCAGAGCAGCGGACTCTTAATCCGCGGGTTCGGGGTTCGAGTCCCTGGCGGCGCACCAGCAATAAAGGTCCTGACCTGGTGGTTCACACCGGGTCGGGGCCTTTTTCGCGTACGCGGGCGGTGGGTGGTTGCTCGGTGGGTGCTCGGGAGCCGTTGGACCGGGGCCGGGCTACGTGGACGCGGTGCGGTCGCCCCGTAGGACGCATAGCGGGCCATGGGCTGCGCTCGCAATCAGATGCGGCCGGAAGCGGCCGGTCGATATTCGTGGGCGAGCCGGGCGGCTGTGTCGAACGCCACCGTCCAGGGGAAGGCTTTCTGCCGCTCGTTGCCGCTGCCGGGCGGGTGCGGTTCCCATTGGTCGTCGGGGCCGAGCAGGACGCATACCCCTTCGTCGCGGAGACTGGCCACGGCGTGCCGGAACGGTGCCCGCGCGGCGAGGGCGGCGTTGACGAACGGGACGATGACGGTCGGCACCTGCCTGCCGATCAGTTCGGCGACCGAGGTCATCGCGTAGTTGTCGGCCAAGCCGAGGGCGACCTTGTTGATCGAGTTGTAGGTCGCGGGAGCGATGACCAGGGCGTCGGTTGCGGGAAGCGACCGGCGGGTGCCGGGCGACGACTGGTAGGCCGACCGGACCGGATGACCGGTGAGGCTTTCGAGCGGCTGCGGGTCGATGAAGTCCATCGCGCTCGGTGTGGCCGTGACCGCCGCTGTCCAGGCTTGCTCCTGCGCTGCCCGGACGAGCTGGTTTACGTCGGTGGCGGGCCCGGCGCCACAGACGACGATCTGGAGGTGCCCCGCGTTCATAACCGGATCCCGGCGTCGTGGGCGAAGTCGACAGCGGCGGTGCGGACGGAGCCGTTGGCGAGCATGGCGAGGTCGCCGGCGATGCGCTGGACCGCCGGTCGGCAGCGGATCTCCTCGGGTGCCACCTCGTACGCGGTGCGCAGCGCGCTGAGTCCGTGCTCGTAGCGTCCCCACTGCGTGTAGGCGCGTGCCACGTCGACATGCAGAGATGCCCGGCGTTCGGCCAGGGTCACCTTGTCCAGCGGAACGGTGCGGGCGATCGCGATGGCTGTTCCGGCGTCGCCGAGGGTCAGCGCGATGTTGATCCGGTGCAGCACGACATTGGTGGCGCCGAAACCGGTCCACCGGTCGTTGCCGTCGTAGCCGAGGCGGGTTGCAGCGCGGGTTGCCTCGTCGAGCATCGCGTGTGCGGTGTCTCGGTCGTCCCGGCGGGCGGCGGCGATGGCCCCTCGAAGAACGAGGGCGCCGTAGACGGCCACCGCATCGGTTGACGCGAGGCGGGTGTCCCGGTCGAGCGAGTCGGCAGCATTTCCAGCGAGGGCCACCGCTTGGGCGTCGTGGCCGTTGCCCATGAGCGCATGGGTCATGATCCGGGCGCTCGCGGCGATCGCCACCGGGTCCTGGCTCCTGGCAGCGGCTCTGGTGCTTCTCTCGGCTGCTACCAGGGCCATCCCGTGATCGCCCACCTTCAGCAGGACGCTGCCGACGACGTGGTACAGGTCGGCGGCCAGAACCTCGACCCGTGGCCGCTGATCGCCATCCGCGCCGGACTTCACCGGTTCGAGGGACGGCAGCAGCGTCACAAGCCGGTCGAGTACGCGCTCGTACCGGCAGGCCTGATAGTCGATCTTGGCGGCGCCGACGGCTCGGGTGAACTGCGGAAAAGACAGCGGCGCACCCTCCGAGTACGCGGGCGAGCAGAGCGCGTCGAGCAGCGGCGCGACGTTGGGTGCGGCGGCGACGCTGATTGCCGCCCCGCGTAGGAGATCTCTGCGTCGCACGTCACCATCCGAGTCCGAGTCGCCGTCTCCGTCATCGCCAGTATCCGCATGCGCGCCGCCATCCGGCCACGCGGCACCCACAGCTGCACCGCTGGTGCCAACCGCACGCAGCGCCTCGAAGCGTTCCCGTACCTCAGGTGTGGCTCGGGACAGCACGGTGTCCAGAGCAGCTTGCATGTCCGCGCGGGGGCGCACCTTTTCACCCTGGCTGCTCCACTTGGCCACGGTCCGCCGCGCCGCGCCGAGGTACTCGGCGAAGGCGGTCACGCTCATCCGCAGCGCATTCCGGAGCGCGTTCGCGTCCTGGCCGGTCCAGGTCGTCACCGGAGCCATCGCACGTCCTTCCGAAACGGACAGTCATCGGTGGGGGTGATGGTAGCCGCACATGGGGTGACGGCAGGTGCACTGCGGGTGCACCGGCGAGACATTCCGTCCGTCCACCGCCCGAGCCAGCCTGGATGTGCCGACGCGCCGATCCCCAGCGGTGCGCCGGTGGGCCAGCGGCAACCTCATGGCAGGGAGATCCAGATGGACGTGCCGATCGGCGACAGGTCGGAACGCGACCCGACGCACCGGCAAGTGCTCGCGCCGGGTACTCCGTCGACCGCACGGGTGACTCCCCGTTCGCGTACCGCCAGCAGGGCTGCGTGGGCGGGTGACCGGCGGTCTGCTCCCAGCCGCCGGCCGAAGGCGGTGGGCTTGCCGGGACGCCGGCAAGCCCACCGCGCACAGAGGCCAGCGCCGGCCGGGGATCGGCCATGACGGTGTACGTATCGCGGTACGCCGTGACCGGCGAGCTGACGACAGATTGCGCAGCAGTTCCGGCGTCGGCGGAACCGGGCTCGGCCGACCTACCGCTGTTGACACACGTCTGGCGGGTCTTGTTCGAGCACCAGGCGCGGAAGCACCGCCGACGATGAATACGAACGAAACCGGTGCTGCCGCGCAGGAGCGGCCCGTGCCGGCAGAACATCTGCCGCTGCGTCCGCTCTGGTTGTGCCGCCGCTGCGGGCAGCCCTGGCCCTGCGGACGGGCGCGGCTCACATTGGTCGCCGAGTACCGCGACAACGCGGTTGGTCTCTTCCTCTACTTGGCCGGCCTGCTCTATGAGGCCATCGACGACCTGCACCGCCTCAATCCGAGCGCGGTCGGCAACGTCAAGGACCTGTTCGACCGGTTCCTCGGCTGGCCCGCCCGACACCACGGCGGGGCTGGAACTACCACGCCGCGTTGAGCGGGCCCTGCTGCCCCTTCACCGCTCTCTTCTTCTGCCGCTGCCGCAGGGGCGGCGACGCACGCCCATGCCCAACCCCTGTTCGTCACGGAGGTGTTCCATGCGTGACCTGCTCCCGTCCGTCCACGACCGGTTGTTGTACGCCTGCGCGCACGCCGCCGGCTGCATCCCGCCCCGTCGCGAGCCGTTGGCGGCGGTGCCGCTGGAGGATCCGAACGCCCTACGAGCCGCCCTGAGTTCGACAATGGGGGAGGAGCGGACGGTGGTGGTGACCGGAACCCTGGACCGCAGGCTGGTCCTCATCCAACAACCGTCAGGACAATGGACAGCCGCCGATCTTTCCGGGCAGCCGCACGGCAGCCGGGCATGGCCCGCGTGGACCGTCGGCCACCTGACGGTGACCGACCCGGACAGTTGGCTGTCCACCGCGCAACTCACGCCAGCGGGCCAGCGACGGCTGCTGCGGCCGAGGCTGCTGCTGGCGTCGTTGTACCACCCGGAGCACTTCCCGCTTCCCCGGTTTCCGTTGGCGATCTCCGACCTGGCCCGAGCGGCCCGGTCGACCCTGCTCGGGCAGGTCGAACTGATGGATATGCAGCTCGGTTTCGGGTTGGACGACATTGTCGATCGGGTCCGTGACGGGGTGGAGGTGCTGGGCGTGTCGGTGACCTTCGGCCAGCATGACCTCGCCGTCCGCCTGTTGGACGCGGTCACGGACCTCGACCGGCCGCCCCTGGTGGTCGCCGGCGGTTCGCTGACCGTCCGCAACGAGCGGATCCTGCTGGACCGCTATCCGAACCTGCTCATCTGCAGGGGAGCGGGAGAACCCACGATCGCCGACGTGCTGGCTTACTGGCATGGTGACCTGGACGTCGGGCAGATCCGCGGCCTTGGTTTCCGGGACACCGCTCGGTCGCGCACCGTGCTGCCGATCAATCTTTCCCGCCGGACCGCGACCGTGGCGAACCGGTCGCAGACCGACATGTGGCCGGAACTGGATCTGCTTGACCGCACCTTCGCGCACCGTGGGGTCGCCCAACTCGAGTCGTCGAGGGGCTGCACCAACTACTGCTCGTTCTGCCCCCGCGGGCACAAGGGGCAATGGGCGGCGGCGCGTCCCGACGCGTTGCCCTGGCTCCTGCGTCAGATGGGTGCGGTGTTTGACCGGCACCCGGATCTGAACAGGACGATCTACCTGGTCGACGAGGAGTTCATCGGACGCGGCGATGACGCTGCCACCCGCGCCCTGCAGGTCGCGGACACCCTCGCCCAGGCGGGCTTCACCTGGGAGACGAGCTGCCGGGTCGACCAGGTCGTCCGTCCCGACCGGGACCGAGCCTGGCACCTCGACCGCGGTCACCTCTGGCGGGGCCTGGTCGAGCGGAAGCTGCGGCGCTGTCTGTTCGGCGTGGAATCGGGGGTGACCTCGATCCTGGACCGCTTCAACAAGGAGACCACCGGTGAGCAGAACGCCCTGGCCATCCGCACCCTAACCGCACTGGGCGTGCCACCGCGATTCACCTACATCACCTTCGACCAGTTGATGACCGCCGCCGAGCTACGCCAGACGTACGCCTTCCAGGGCCGCACCGACCTGCTGCTGCAACCGCAACCCCAGCTGAGTGTCGCCGAAATCATCGATGGGGTCCACGACGAGCGGTGGGTCGCCGCCCACACCGCAGGACGTCCCTTCTACACCGGCATCAGCTATCTGCTCGTCGGCATGGAATGCCTGATCGGTGCCGCCTACACCCGCCGCGCTGAAGCGGCCGGACTCACCGGGCGGGCCGACCCGTCGATGGGAAGGGTCGAGGCCCGCTACGCGGACTGGCGCATCGGGGTCCTCGCCCGCCGCTCCCAGCTGTGGATCGACCGGAACTTCGCGCTGGACTACACCCTCAAGTCGTTAGAGAAGATCCTCACCGGCCGGCCGTACGCCATGGTCCGCGACCTGCGTCGGCTGCTGAAGGACGCCGCCTACCAATTGTTGGGCACGATGCTCGACGAACTCTCCCGCACCGATCCGAGCGCGGCGGACGACGGTGATCTCGACGCGCGATGCCAGGGCGCGGCCGACATTCTTCTGATCCAGCTGCGCAGCGACCTGGCACCGGTCGTCGCTACGGTCACCGCGGCCCTGCCGGCCGACCGCCGTGACATCCTCCGGCAAGAGCACAGACGATGGGCCGCCGCCCACGGCTGGCAGTTGATCAATGCGGCGGACCCGTGCGGAACCTGAACGGACCCGACCCCATGAGCCCCCTGCCGCGCCGCCACCTCGCCGGCCTCAACGCCGACGTCTCCGTCATCGGGGCCGGCTGCTGGACCATCGGCGGCCGTGCGACCACCAACCGAGGCACCCCGATCGGCTGGGACGGCGTCGACCCCGACACAGCCTTCGTCGGACTCGTACGCGCCCTCGAACGGGGCGTCACGCTCTACGACACCGCCGACGTATACGGCCTCGGCCACTCCGAACGCCTCCTCGGCCGGCTTCTCCGCCTCGCCCCACGGCAGGGCCTGACCATCTCCAGCAAGGTCGGCTACTTCGCCGGCACCGCCCCTCACCCCTACCACCCTGCACAGATGCGCGCGCAACTCGCCACGACCCTGGGCAACCTCGGCACCGACCACCTCGACATCTACTTCCTCCACAGCAGTGACTTCGGCCCCGACGACCGGTACCTGCCCGACGCGGTCGACCTCATGCACACGTGGCGCGGCCAGGGGGTCATTCGCGCGGTCGGCATGCGGGCACCACACCGGTTCGCCGAGGAATGGGCCGCTGCGGACGGACCGGAGGCGACTGAGACACGCCGCTGGCTGTACCTGTTCGACCAGGTGCGCCCCGACGTGCTCACCGCCCGCTACAACCTGCTCAGCCGGCCGTACGGCGACCGCGAGACCGACATCTTCCGCTTCGCCCATCGCAACGGCATCGGTGTTCTGATCAAGCAGGTCCTTGGGAAGGGCATTCTGCTCCAAACCGGATCCGGCCCCGACCAGCGGCGGTACAGCGCCGCCGACCACCGCAGCACCGACCCGGCCTTCACGCCGGACCACCGCCGCCACGTCCACACCCGACTCGCGCCCCTGCGCGACCGTTACGGGAACGGCACCAGCGCTATGGTCCGCCTCTGCGTGCAGTACGCCCTGCACCACGCACCCGACGCCGCGATCCTCGCCGGCTTTCGCAACGCCAACCAGATCGACGCCATCATCGCGGCACTCGACGATCCTCTCCAAACCGACGACATCACGCAGATCCGCGCCGTGCTCCACGGCAACCGATACACCGACTGATAGGAACAACACCGTGCGCTACATCGAGGTCGAGAAGAAGTACCGCCTATCCGATGCCGAGGTTCTCAAGGCCAGGCTCGCCGAACTCGGCGCGAAACCCGGCGAGCCCACCCGGCAGGTAGATGCCTACTACAACGCCCCGCACCGCGACTTCCTCGCCTCCGACGTGATCTCCGACTGGCTGCGTCTCCGTATGGAAGATCATGGAGCGTCGATCAACTTCAAGCGCTGGCACCCCGTTGATGCAGTGGTCAAGACCCACGCCGACGAGTATGAAACCGCCGTCGGGGACGCCGAGGCCATCCGCCTCCTGCTGGAATCCCTCGATTTCCAGCCCTTGGTGACGGTCGACAAGACCCGCCAGGCATGGACCTTGCCGGACGTCGAGATCGTCCTCGACCACGTCGTGGATGCGGGCGACTTCGTCGAGTTCGAGTTCAAGGGCGACGCCGAGGACGTGAGCGACGCCATCCAACGCCTGGACGCGTTCATCGTCGCCCTCGGCATCGAGCTCGGCGAGCAGATCAACAAGGGGTACCCGCACATGCTTCTCGGCCGCGACCACTGATCGCTTACTTGCTCTGCGACGTCTGGTGGCGTCGGTGCCGTGCCGGTAGGTTCAACCCTCCTGAGAGCTCTCGTGGCCAGATGGAGGGATCCGGCAGCGTGTCGCACGTCGAGAAGATCACTACGGAGCTACGTACGCTGGCCGCCGGGGTCGAGCGTGCGCAGGCCCTGGCTGCGGCTGCTGATCAGCAGGCGCAGGAGATCGCGCTGCGGGCGGCGGGTGCCGGGTTCGCGGCGGTCGCTGCCGGTGTGGCGCGGGTTCGCGGAGCCATCGCCACCATCCAGGGTGGACTGGATGGTCTAGCTGGTGCTGTCGGTGATGCCGCGAAGGTGGCTGCTGGTGTCCCGGAGCAGGCCAGTCCGGGGGAGACGATCACCGGGCTGACTCCGGTGCAGAGTGCGGTCGACGGCATCCGCGACCAGACGGCCGCCACGATCACCCAGGTCGGTGAGGCGCAGCAGCTTGTCGTCGGGGTCCTGCAGGGTGGACAGCCAGGGCCGCTACTGCAGGCCCTGGAGAGCATCAAACAGGTGCTTGTCATGCTGGTTCAGCGCACCGCCACCACCCGCCAGGCCGTTGATGCGGCGATCGCCGAGGCACGACAGCTGGGGTCTTCGGGAAACTGAGCGGGGCTGGCGGTGCCGCACCGACCAGCCCTGCCTCGGTTAACACATCATCCCCCGGCAGGGGCGTGACGACGCCGTGGACGCGCAAGCCGACCGGAGAGCGCGGCGGTTCGCCTACCGGCCGGCGTACCCGGACTCCTCCAAGGGAAGACGCGCGCGTGCGGCGCTCCCTGGAACTGGAGAACCAGTGTGCCGATACCGTCGCCGCCGAGGGATACCTACTCCACCAGAACCCGACCAGGCAGGAGGTCGCTGACGCCCGTCTCGGTACCGGTGATTCCGGCAAGCCGGGCAAGGATCCCGACTACCTGATCGAGGGCCACGTCTTCGACTGTTACTCCCCGACGCCGGCGAAGAGCGTGCGAGGCGTGTGGAGCGGGGTGTCCGACAAGATCACCAGCGAGCAGACCCAACGGGTGGTGGTCAACCTCCACGACTGGCGCGGCGATCTCCCGGCGTTGCAGAGGCAGTTCGACGACTGGCCGATCGCAGGGTTGAAGGAACTGGTGGCGGTGACGCGAAGCGGGGCGATAATCCAGATCCTGCGACGAGACTGAAGGGCTACCCATGGCGACCGAGTACCGCTTGACGCTGGCCGGCGACGTTCCGCTCGATGTGCTGGCCGGCGTCGTCGCCCCAGACAGTGCCGAGGATTCGGCGGTACATGGCAGGCCACGGGTGTTGAGTGCGGACCTCAGCGATCGGTGTGGTTACACGGTGAGCATCTACGCCGGTTCCCACGGCTATTTCGAGGCCGAGGATGGTGACGGCTCGATGTGGGAGTGGGAACCGGAGCGGTACGTCACCATCGGCTTCCGGCTGGGGAAGGACGAATCCTCCGACCGGGCGACGCGGGAGATGCTGGCGTCCGTGGCCCGGGTGCTGGACGAGCGGTCGGAGGACGCCGCGCTGATCCTCGACGCCGACTGGTTGCTGCTGACCCGCTTCTCGCGAACGCTGCGCAGGCACGCGCCGAGTTGGTGGAGCGTGCACGGCGGGGAAGATCTTGTCGATCGGTGAGTGGTTCGGAGCCGGTCGTCGGCGACGACGCCGCTGGCGTAAGGAGACATCTCCGGCTTCGTGTGCAGGTGGACCTCTATGTCCCGGTACCGGGCTGCGGCGAGGCTCCGCGTTGACGACTAACTGGTCGAGGTCGCGACTCCATCCTCGAGGTAGACACCGCCATGGCCGATAGCGGCGAGACCGCGGTGACCCGCCGAGCCAGTCGGGGAATCAACATCTCGTCCAGGCGTTCCGGCTCGACGAACTCGAAGCCGTCCAACTCGTCCCGGCACAGTCGCATCGCCGCGATCTGATCCGCCGTCAGCGCCCCGCCGTCGAAGACGAACATGAGTCCGCCGTCCCACGGCGGGCTCGCCGGTACCCAGTCGACGCACAGCAGCGCTCCCGCGGGTATCGACAGACCCAACTCTTCCTGGATCTCGCGGGTGCAGGCGTCTGCCGGGGACTCGTCCGGCTCCACGGTTCCGCCGGGAACTTCCCACACGTCTTTGTAGGCCGGGTGGACCAGCAGCACCCGGCCGGTCTGGTCGCGGAGGATCACGCCGGCCGCCGCGCGGACCCGCGTCACGCTGGCGATGTAGTACAGGTCCGCTTTGGTCTGCGTCTCGGCCACGCGACCGACCCTACGGGCGTGCCCCGGCGCATCGCCCGTTTCTGAAGGAAGACGCGGCAACGTTATCCCGGACGTTGTTACTCGGAGTAACCGTCACTGCGGCGCGTGGCGCTGCATCGTCGAGTTTGCCTGGCTTTGCCTCGGGCCTCTGCCAGATCGGCGCCGCAGTACGGCGCCGATTGGGGAGATCAACTAACGGCGGTCTGAATTGACCGTACTGCGTTTTCTGTCCTCGGCTCTTCGGCTGATTCACTGAACAGTGATCTCCAAAATCGGCCCCAAAACCACGGTTTGGATATGCGGGTGCTCGCACGGCCCGCCGACGCCTCGTATGACGGCCGAAGGCGAGCGCTGTGTGCGGTCACGGCGGTCCCGGCTTCCGATGTTCCCGTCGGCGCATTGACCACTCTCTGTTACGGCTGTCAGGGACGGGATGTCGGACTGTCGACGCCAGGAGGATCATCGGGGAATGGGCGACCAGGGTGCCACGGGGCGGTTGTCCCCGCGGCGGTGGCGGATCCTGTCGTACCTGGCGCAGCATGGTGCCGCGACGACGCTGGACGTGGCGCTTGTCTGCGGAGTGTCGCGGCTGACGGCTCACCGGGACCTGGTGGGGCTGCAAGAGGCGGGACTGGTGCGCCGCGATCGCTCGGCGGAGGACCGGACCCACACCTGGTGGTACGAGGTCACTGCCGAGGGAACCGACGTGCTCCGGCGAGCCCTGACAGCGTCGGGGCGACCGGTTCCGCTGCGGCTGGGGCAGCGTTCCTCCGGTCGGGCGGATGCCCTGCTGTTCCTGCCGTTGGTGGAGGTGTCGCGGCGCAACCCGGGGCGGTGCGAGTTGTTCCAGTGGCTGGCGATGATGGACACCTCGGCGTGGTTGCGTCAGCACGACCTGGCGCAGGTGCGGGCCGACGGGTACGGCGTCTGGTTGCAGGACGGGCGGTGCCTGCGGTTCCTGGTCCACGTCGACCGTGGCCCGAGCGGCGGCGTCGTCGCTCAACACGAGCGGTCGACGTCAGGTCCGGGTGGTCTGCTGGCGGGCTACCGGCGCGCGGGCCGGCTGGTGCCGGTCGGGGCGGTTCTGGTGATCGCTCAGGACGCCGAGCGGGAGGAACGACTGCGGGCCGACCTGCTCCGCGAGCCGCTGCGGAACGTTGCCGCCACGACCACGCAGCAGTTGTTGTATCGCCACTGGCCGGACGATCAGGTATGGCAGGTACCGGGCGAGAGTGGCAGGCGTCGCCTCATCGAGGTCGGATCCTGACCGCACCACGTCACGATTCCCGGGCCGCGATCGACGCCAGCGGCATGGTGCGAGACCTCACCAGCGACGGAGACTAGCCCTCACCCCGCCAACGGCTACCTCTGTGCGCTTGTCCCAAGGCCATTCGTCGCGCCGGTGCTCCCGGCGGTCGGCACTCACGCGCCGCTGACGGCGACCACGGCAGGGGCGGCGCCGGATGCATCTCACCGGGCACTGTCCGCTTCGGCGGCGCTGTCGTGCCCGGACCAGGCCGCCAGCACCACATTCCACATCCTCAACCAAGGAGTTCACGTGTTTTCGTCGACACCTTCACCTATTGCCGTAGGCATTGGCGGTGACGAGTTCCGGCTTGATCCCCGTTCGGGGGTCGGGCTTGGCGTCAGCGTTGACGTCAGTCTTCAGCCGGACCCCCGAACCGACCCCCTGTTTCCTCTCACACCGCAGGTCAGCGCGTCTGTCAGCGCCGTCGGCTTGTCCTGCGACAGACCCCTGCCTGGTCTCGGGTCTCTCCCCCTGGGCAGCGGCATCCGCTCGCAGGGAGGTGGTGGCTGGTGGAAGATCCGGTTCTGCGGGTCCAGTCGCAGCTGACCGGCCGCGATCGGGTGCTGCTGGGCTGGCTGTACGACCATGGCGTGTTGACGTCCTTCCAGATCGCTCGCGCGTTGTTCCCGTCGCTGGACTTCTGCCAGCGCCGGCTGCGCACGTTGTACCGGTTGCGGCTGGTGGCCCGGTTCCGGCCGCAGCGCGCCGACGGCGGCTCGTACCCGTACCACTACGTCATCGACCAGCTCGGCGCCGAGGTTGTCGCCGCCGGCCGCGACGAGCGCCCACCTCGGCGCGACCACGCCCGTATCGAGCGGCGGCGGTGGACATCCAGCCGCACCCTGGCTCACCGGCTCGGGGTGAACGGCTTCTTCACACAGCTCGCTGGCTATGCCCGCACCCATCCCGATGCCGAACTCAGCGAGTGGTGGCCGGAGGCGGTGTGCCAGCGGGCCGGCACGTTCACCCGGCCGGATGATCCGGGTCTGGTGCGTGGCTACCAGCCGCGGGTCCGCCCGGACGGCTACGGCCTGTGGGCCGAGAACGGCGTTACCGTGCCGTTCTTCGTCGAGTACGACACCGGCGGCGAGCAGCTGTCGGTCTTGGTCGGCAAGCTGGCCGGCTACCGGGAGCTGTTCGCCACGATCGGGCGGGCGTGGCCGCTGCTGTTCTGGCTGCACTCCGCTGCCCGCGAGCGCAATCTGCGCCGCCTGCTCGCCGACACGCCGCCGCGGATTCCCGTAGCCACCGGCGCCCGCGATCATGCCGCGTCGGCGGGACTGTGCCCCGCTGAGGCGGTCTGGGTCCTGTCCGGCGGGGGAGGGCAGCGGTGGCGTCTGGCCGACCTGGCCGCTTATGTCGTCGGTGGCCAGGACCACCCGGGCGAGGCGGCGTGAGGGCCGGCAGCGGCCAAGCGGCCGCGGACGGTACCTCGCCTGCGCGTAGGACAGCAATATCTGGCCACTCTCACTGTTCTGTCAGTGTCCGGTCGGCTGTGGCTGACAGAGCGGTAAGAGCGGCGGACCGTTCCGTCTGCGGTGGGACGGAGGTATGGTCCCGGGCCGTCTGCGGCTGGTCCACGACCGGCGGTTGGTTCCCCTTCGCCGCGGTCCGCGATGGGGATGCCCGGACCGACCTCGGTGCTGCCGGGACCGGCTCGACTGGTGGACCAGCTGTCGCCGCGGTCCGGTTCGGGGAGGTGGTCCGCCACGACACCATCGGCATCTGACCCGACCCCTGGTCCGCGCTCGAGTCGAGTCGAGGGCGGCGTTCAGATCGTGATCATGCTGGCCATCGGTGGGGCGGCCGGGGCGGCCAGCTTCACCCACGTCCACAACGTCGCCGCCGCCCACGGCCAACCCGGGTGGCTGGCCTGGGCCGACGCGGTCGTGCTGGAGCTGATGTCCATCGCCTCCGGCCTGGAACTGCGCCGCCGCAAACGCGCCCACACCTCGACGGTCTTCCCCGCGACCGTGCTGGCCTGCGCGGTCACACTGTCTCTCGCCGCGCAGGTCGTCGAGGCCGAACCATCTCCGATCGGCTGGATCGCTGCGGCCGTGCCGGCGCTCGGTTTCCTCGTCATGGTCAAGGTCGCCCTCGGCTACGCCGGCACCACGACCCCAACCAACAGTGCCCGGACCGCAGACCCTCTGCCGGACCGGACCGCGCAGGCTACGCCTTCTAGCGGACCGGCCGAGCGGACGCGGTCCGGCGGTACGGCGGGGGAGCGGTCCGCCGCGCGGACGGTCGGTCTATCGGATGCCGCCCACCAACCTCTCGGACGGGACCGCCGTCACCGCAAAGCAGGCAGGGGACGGTCCGCGCAGCACTCCGGCGACGTGGCCGACCTGCTGCCGGCGGCGCGACGCGTCCGGGACCGACTCGCTGCGGACGGGCAGGCGCTGACCCGGGCGGCGCTCGCCGAAGCCCTCCGTGCAACGGGCTACACCGTGTCCAACACCCGGGTATCCGAACTCCTCAAGATCCTCAAAGCTGAGGTGGCCCCGGCGCCCGCATCACAAGATGCTCCGACTCCACCGGTGAGCCTGACGCCACGACCGCCGTCAAGCCGGCAGCGACCGGCGGGCGTCACCGCGCCAGACAGCGCTGGGCTGCCCCGACCCACGAGCTCTGCGCCTCTCGAACCCATGAATTCCAGACCGAACGGGCAGGAGAACCCCGAATCATGAGCACCTACGTGAATCCAGCTGAGCAGACCTCCGACACCACGACAGACATCACTTCCACCGCAGTCGCGCCGGCCGCCCACGAGGTGTGGACCGTCAATCGTGTCCGCGCCCTCGGCGTGACCACCACCCTCGCCACCGCGGCGTCGGTCCTCGGGATCAGCCGATCCCAGGCCTACCGGCTCGCCGCCACCGACACCTTCCCCGCACCGCTGATCCGCGCCGGCAGCCGCATCATCGTCCCGGTCGCCGGCCTCCTCCAACTCCTCCTGCTCGACAGCTCTGCCCCAACCCCCGATAGTCGGCGACTTGATCCCGACGTGAAGGTGAGCGTGGATGCGACGACCCCGCCACCAGCGGATTCCACCCACCAGCGCTGGCGGCACCGTACCGAGCATCCAGGAGACGATGAGTGAAGGGATCCACCTTCAAACGCTGCGGCTGCCGCGACACCACCACGGGCCGGCGACTGGGACGCTCCTGTCCTCAGCTTCGCCGATCCGGCGGCGGCTGGTCCCGCAACCACGGCCAATGGCACTGGCAGATCGAACTCCCGGCCCGCGCCGACGGCACCCGCCGCCCGCTACGCCACGGCCCCTACGACACCCAGGCCGATGCGGATGCTGTCCTGGACCGCATCCGCGCCGCGCTCGCTGTCCCCGACCCCACCGACCCGCATACCACCGTCAAGACCGGTGACCTGATCGAAACTGCCGTCAAAACCGGCGCGCCCGTCCCGAGCCCGGACAAGGTCCGGCGGGCGCTGCACCTGGACATCACCCCAACCGAGCTACCGACCGTGGCCGACTACCTCACCCACTGGCTCGCCGGACGCAAGAACATCAAGAAAGGCACCCTGCGCTCCTATGAAGGGCACATCCGGCTGTACCTGATCCCGCACCTCGGCCACCTGCGCATCGACCGACTCCGCCCCGGCCACATCGACGCCATGTACGACGCCATCGACGAGCGCAACACCACCATTACCACCCTGCGCGCCAGTCGCGACCCCGCCAAACGCGACCAGGTCAAGAACCAGCGGATCGTCGGCCCGAGAACCTTGCACCTCATCCACGCCACCCTCCGCAAGGCCCTCAACGACGCAATGCGCCGCCACCGCTACATCGACACCAACCCCGCCCTCATGGTCGAGCTCCCCCGAGCCCGGCCACCCAAGCCCACCGTCTGGACCGAGCAACGCGTGAAGACGTGGCGCGACAGCGGCAAGACTCCCAGCCCCGTCATGATCTGGACCCCCGAACACACTGGCCGGTTTCTCGACCACACCCACGACGCAGGCGACCGCCTCTACGCCCTCTACCACCTCATCACCTTCACCGGCCTACGCCGAGGCGAAGCATGCGGCCTGCACTGGGACGACCTCGACCTCGACGCCGCCACCCTCACCGTCCGCTGGCAACTCGTCCAACACGGCTGGGCCACCGCCATCGACACCCCCAAGAGCACCGACAGCGAAGCCGCGGTCGCTATCGACACCGAGACCATCGCGGTGCTGCGCGCCCACCGCAGCCGGCAACACCGCGAACGCCTCGCGGCGGGTGCCGCCTGGACCAAGACCGGCCTGGTGTTCACCACCCCGACCGGTGGGCGGCTTCACCCTGCCGACGTCACCGACCACTTTCACCACCTCGCCACCCAAGCCGGGCTACCACCCATCCGGCTTCACGACCTCCGCCACGGCGCCGCCACCATGGGCCTCGCCGCCGGCGTCCAGATGAAAGTCATCTCCAACCGACTCCGCCACTCAAGCCCCCACTTCACCGCCAAGTTCTACGGCGACGTCCTACCCGAACTCTCACACGCCGCCGCCGAAGCCACCGCCGCCGTCGTCCCAAGACGCGGTGGAACCGCAAGGCCGGCATAGTTCGCAGGTTCACCGCCTATTCGCTGCGTAGGGCCAGCCGGCGAAGTCGTCGGCTGGCCCTACGCAGTATCAGCACCTTGACCTCGATAAAGAGAAGCCGCGGATCACTCGAGCCGTCGCCGAGGGATGCGGAGGCCCTGTGGCCAGGAGGCCTGGCCGCCCGCCCGTTGACGCGGTAGTGCCTTACGTTGGCATTCGAAAACGGCTCAGGCTGCGCGACTGGTCAAGCCACTCTGTGGCCAGTTGACGCGCTTCTGCACGCGGCATCCGCTCCCGGCGGCGTATTACCTTGGCCAAGCGCTGCGTCACGACACGTTCCCATCGGTCCCGGAAATCGTCGTCGGGCGTCTCGATGAGGATCTTCGGTCGGTGCATGTCCTGCTTCAGGCGGTCGCCCGGCCGACCCGGCTGAAGGTAGATAGCCCGGCTACTGAGAGCGGCGTCGACGATGATGCCCTCGCGCTCGATGCTGAACAACAGGGTCGCGCGGACCTCGATCGGACGGATGAACTGTAGCGAGAGGGCCACCTGATCGTCGTCACGCTCTACCTGGCCCCACCTGTATGTGACATCACCAGGTGACAGGTGATCGTGTAGCCGGACCAGTTCATCGAGGTCAGGCCGGGTGGTGGTATCGATGATGACCAACGGCACCAGTCGGCCGTCAGCGATCGGGCCAGCAATCGATCCGTCCGCGACGACGGGCACGATGTCGGCAGGATCAACGCTCCGTCTCGTCGGACGTTTCTTGGTCTTCCGTCCTCTGATCATGACCCGCCTCTCGTAGAACAGACGCGCTGACCGTCGCGGCGATACCCCGGCTGTCCTGCAGAACAGCGTCATAACGATGAATCCCCGAACCCGCAGGGAACAAGTCGGCAGGTAGCCGGAACGTCAGCCAACCGGCGACCGCGCCGTTGGCCTGCAGCCGCGCAGGCAGGTCCAGAGCCTCCACCTCAGTCGGAAACGCATCGCCGGTGGTCTCGTGGCGAACCTTGACCGTCATCGCGTGACCGGACTGCAGGATGTAGGCGATGTGTAGATCAGCGCTGACAATGGCGGCATCACGGTCAGTGGGGTTGACCGCGAGGATCTTCATGCCGACCCACCGTGGCGCGTCCCTACGACGCCATGATGCGGAGTCATCAAGGGTGACGTTCAACCGGGCCGCTCGCCGCTCTTCCTGCTGCAAGGAAAGGGCCAACGCGCGCCGTGAAGTGTTGCGGTTTGACAGCGCAACCAGCAGCGCGAACACTGCGACGACGGCTGACGCCACGGGCATCCACCGGAACCAGCCAGAGTCCGAGGAACCCGATAGCGGGGCCACAACCACGAGCATGAGCACAGAATGCCCGAACGCCGGGGCTCACGCGATACCGGAACCCTCATGGCCCGCAAGTCGTAGCCCTTCAGGCGCCCACCCGTCAGGCTCAGGCAAGGCACGTGGCGCAGGCGCCGAGGAGGTGTCGCCGTCGCGCTGAGCCTGGCCGAGCGGCGGCACGCCTTCGTTGGCGCTGATTCGGTTGACGTTTGGGCCTCCAGCATGACGGACTGGGCAGCTCGGTCTGCCCTGCTGATGCTGGACAGTCGCATCAGCAGTGGTGGCTGTCATAGATGCAGCGTACTCTCAGTCACCCTGACGTCTTGTCGTCGTGTCCTTTTCACGCATGGTGGAAGCTGATGGCCGCGAGCATCGACATCTTCTGGGGAGGCGAGCCTCTCGAACGGTCCGAGCTGCAATTTCTGGCAGCGCTGCAGGCAGATCTTGACCGGGCAGGTGTCTCTGCGCTCGTGCTGGCGAACTTCTATACCGGGCGTGGGACACGGCAGGTGGACTTTCTCATCGTGACGGATGCTCGTGTCTGCCACGTTGAGTTGAAGGGCTACCGGGGGATCCTCGTTGGCGGCACGAACGGGCCGTGGAGTACTCAGGACGAGGATGGCTCGCTGCGTGTGATCGAGCGGCAGAATCCCTATTCGCAGGCCGCTACCTGCACGTTTGCGATCAGTGACGATATGCACGACCTCGTGGCAGCAGGCCTTCCCGGACCAGTGCGAGACAAGTTCTACAAGCACATCGACACTGTCGTGGTTGTCTTCCCGACGCTCGACCCGAAATCGCAGGTGCCATCTGACTACAGGGTCAGCACGATGGGCTACCCGGCCTTCGTGCAGCTGCTGCTGTCCGCTGGCGACCCAGCGCCGTGGACGCGGAGACACTGGGACGAGTTCATAAGGGCGCGATCGTTGACGAACGCCAGATCCTCGATCGGCGACGCCGGCCTCTCATCCGAGGATCGAGCATTGGAGGTCGAGGACTATCTCCGGCGATACCGCGAGTTCTATAGCGCCGGCCTGCCGCCGCTAGTTCCGTTGTCGCTCGTCGGTGACGGCAACGACATCCTGCACGATGAGGTTGTGAGGCTCGCCCGCGACGCGGGCATGGTGCTGCTCGTCGGGCAGTCTGGCAGCGGGAAGAGTCACCTCGCCCGGCATTCCACGCTGGCTATGTCCGACGAACTGGTACCTGTTTGGGTGGCCGTCAGAAGCTACGACGGCCGACTGTCGACCTTGCTGAACAGGAGCGTAGCCCGATTCAGCACGAAGACGTTCACGCAGCTAGAGGAGGCCATCAGACGTACTGGGCGCCGACTTCTGATCGTCTTGGATGGACTGAACGAATGCCCAGAAGCAATGCGTGAACAGTTCGTGGGAGACGTTAGGGCGTTAGATCTTCGCCTCGATCCCCTCGTGTTGGTAACCAGCCAGTCTGTGCCGTCACCTCCGCTTAGAACTGGGGCAATCACGGTGCAAACGACAGTCTTGTCATCAGACCAGCGCGTCGCTCTGCTCACCTCATACGGCGCGCCGGCCATCGAAGATAAATGCGAGCCATTTTCAACCGCGTACGAACTGGCTATCGCCGCAGAATGCGCCCTCGAAATCGACGGCGCGCCGACCCGGGCGAAACTATTCGCCGCATTCCTGCGGCGCCGCCTGCAAGATCGTTCCGCACCTGCCATTTGCCGCCAGGCACTTCGGCGCATCGCAAGCACGATGGGTCATCGCCTTGTGGTTTCACTGCCCGTCAACGATGCCATACGAGTTATCGAGCGCTATTTGAACGACATTGGGGCACCGATCGGCGTCCTAGACGATGTGATGCGGTGTTCCGTTCTGGAACTCAGTGACGGCCGCGTCGCATTCGGCCATGAACTACTCGGCCGGTACCTCGTGGCCGAGGAATTGTCAATCGCGTCCGCGGCGGCAACCGAGCTTGCCGCGCAGCTCACCTTGCCACGGAATCACGACCTGGCGGCGCTTGCGATCGAACTGGAAGACGATCTGCCTCGACTGACCCAGCTACTGGACGCGATGCATGACCGGCGTCTTTATGCAGCCGCGCTCATGGGTGCCGCAGGCGAGCTGGCATCAAGGGTTAGCGCGGCAGCGGCGCGACGCGTTACTCGGACGGTCGTCAACGACCTAGACCGAACTGAATACAGATTCTTCGGTGAGGGCCTCCAGTTGGAGGTAGTCAACGGCACAGAGCTGTCGCCAGCTGACATTGCCGTGCTCGGAGCGCTTGGCACACTCGCTCCGCGCGGCCTTTCGTTGGGCCTCGTCGTTGAAGTCATCGACGCGACCGACCGCGCATGTCGGCGGTCCGTCGCCGTCCAGCAGCAGCGTGAAGGAACTCGACCGCCGCCGAGCATAGTCGTGAGTTGTACCCTGCGGGGATTCGGAAATCACACCAAAGTGCCAGCGGCAGTAGTACTCGACGCCGTCAACCGAGCTGGCATGGATAACTGGTACCGGCATGAGAGCGGCGAGGACCAAGTTGCGGTAGAGAGTCTAGCGGAGATCCTCGCTGCGACTACAGATCGGACCTACGGACGCCTACTCCTGTTGTGCCATCTCCTGCGGTCAACGAACGACCCAGCAGCCAGTGCCCTCCTACCAGAGTTCCTCCGACTTTGCCTGGCGAGTGAGGCTTACCACATACAACTTGACGGCCTCGACACCGTCCGACGGTACTCGCAGACGGTCGAGGGCGATCCGATACGCGATGACATCATCGGTCAGCTTTTGGAATTTGAGCCCAAGCACATCTTCATCTCCAGTCAGCTAGTGGAAACGATGTACGCCTTTGGGCTTATAGAGGACCAAAATGATCACGGTTTCGTAAGTGAAGCCATCCAAGCCATCATTCAATCGCCGAGAACGAAAGTAAGCAGCAATGCGGCTTACGGTATTTACAGCAGTCAGTTCGAGGATCCAATCGCCGCCCCGTATTGGGCGGCGATCGAGGAGCTGGAGAGCGCCGCCAAAGCGCAACTGCTAACGATTGCCGCATTCGCCGACGAGACTTCGACATTCTTCATGGACACACTACTGAGAGACCTGATCCAACTTGAAGACCCCTCGACGTTGCCGGCGTTCGAGCGTTGGGCGACACGCTTGATAGTAGGGCCGGGGGTGCAAGAGACCGCCGCGAACTATCGAGTTGGCATCAAAGGCTGGGCTCAGCACGTAGCGGAGCCGCCGCAACTTGCCGAACCCAAGAATGACGCCTCTCGCGCATGGGAGATTCTCGGCGAAATCCTGTTCTGGACCTACCGCGCTGAGACCCATCGAGTCGACCCGACCAAAAACTACGCGGCGAGCTGGGCGAAGCTCCGCACGGAAGCTCTACCTGCAGCCGCAGATGCGCTTTTCTGGATCACTGGATCGGACCACTATCGCGAGCCAGAAGAGCTGCCACTCATAAAGAGGATGATCGAGACAGGTCGCACCGACGTTCGGCTCATCTGCGAGTGGAGCCTCCAGCATGATGACCAGCTCATCTCGCTTCTCCCCCACCCCCACGCCTTCTTTGACCGGACAGACTTCATCATTCAAGTCCTGGGCGAGGTCGGCACGGCAGCATCCGCTGACCTGCTACATCCGCTTGTCGATGACCGCCAGCACGGTCGCGCAGCCATCGCCGCTATCAGGCGGCTTGCGAAATGAGCAACGATAAGCCCGGTGCAGTCGCTGGAGGCTCAACTCGGCCGCCGACGCATGCCCGACATCAACTCGGCGACTACTCAGACACCCACGGCGCGCTCGAACGCGCGGCAGCAAGACTGGTCGAGGGCTTCCACCTCGACAAGGTTGGCTTAGCCCGGAGTGTATTCGACGTCGTTCGCTGTAAGGACGCCCTCGGGCCAAGCGACGGAGACCATGGACGCCAACTTCCGTCTCCTCTTCTGAGGAACCGCGGCAGATTCAGCGGCGTACTGCGGGAGGCCACCGCTGAGAAAACCAGCGCGAAGATCATGTGGCTCAAGCGCTCCTTCTTGCTTGATCGCCCCACCTGGGCAGGCCGCGATGCCGCCCTCCTACTGCTCGAGGACCATCGAGACCCGGCTCGACAATTCGATCGACTCCGAGGATATGAGGAGCTAGATCCGCAGCGCACGCCCCGACTTCACCCTTGACGACGAGCCCACCGAACCGATCCCTGACTTTCCTGGCTCCCGGAACGCCCTCGACAAGCTGGTATATTGCGAGATCAACGAGGTCCAAGTGGCATAGCCAGCTACACACGATGGTGGTGCTACGGCAGTGTAGGAGTAGCGGCAGATTCACACCGAGCTGGCCTTTCGGTACGAGATGGTGGAGATATTTCGTGGCCCTTCGAATCGTTCTGGGACTTCCGACCCACACGCCAAAGGTGCACGGACCCTTTGCTCCTGAGCAAGTCGCGCTACTTCGTCGCTGGCAAGCGGTTCCATCCGTCGCACACATGCGGTGCCCACGGCACGGTGACGTGCAGCGCGGGAGTTCGGAGTTAGTTCCCAGCGCTGATGGCTGGCGCTGCCACTTTCGAACGCCAGATTATCCCGACCTTACTTGTTCGTACGCCGTTGACTGGGTTTATTCCGGGATGCTGGACGAGAACAGCATCCGAGCCCTTGAGGAGATGTCGGTTGAGGTCGTGGAGGTGTCGTTCGACGACGGCTCGCACGAACCTTTGAGCGTCTTCTCCGACTACGACCTTCTCCTCTCATTCCACGATGCGTCCGACGTTGACTGGGAAGAGGTTGCTGAACGCAGCGCACTTGATGAACGGCGAGGTCTCGTTATAACTCAGAGCACCGTCTTAGAAAATCTTCTCGGAGACGTTATCCTGCAGCTAGAGAGGCCGGGTGATCCCGAAAGGCGTCAACGTGAGATAGACCGGTGGATGATCGGCAAACGACTAAATCATGTTGAGTCGCTTCTGTCGAGTGGTGGCTACTTGGAAGCAAACAGCAGCTTCCCGCGCGAGTCGCTGTGGGCTGCTGTGAGGCGTCGAAACGAGTTAGCACACGGAAGCATCATACGTGTCATTGGTGATGCTTATCCGCGCCCTGACGGACCAGGTAAGACCCGACGAGTTGAGTGGCAACTAGTGGACCGCCGAACCCGTGAATCCCGACTAGTCACCATGGCTGGATTACGCGAGGATCTGTACGCCGCCATCGCGGCGTGCACGGATCTGCTGCGTTGGAACCGCAATCATCTGATGTGACGACTCGAAAGCGCTATCCTCCGTAACCGAGTCTTGCGTCTAACCGGCTCCCGACTGTGATGAGGCAGGGTTGATTGTTCCTACCAATCTGCAAGATTGGTTCGCCGTCTCACCCGGGTGCTCGGCGGGTGCTCGGGCGCCGTGGACGGGTCCATGGTTGGGTGGACTGACTGGATGCCGACTCGATCGAACTGGGCCATCACAGCGAACAGATGGACTCACGCGACCCGGTTGGACCGGGTGACTCGGCCAAGATCATGCTCTTAATCCGCGGGTTCGGGGTTCGAGTCCCTGGCGGCGCACCAGCATCAAGCTGCGCGTTCTTCCCTGAGGGAAGGGCGCGCAGCTTCGTTTCGGCCTAAGGGGAACCGAGCGTCCCGGTCGCCGCCTCCGGTATCACCTGGACGGCGCGAGGGATGCCATGGGCGACCCGTTACGGCCTCCGCGCCTGCGAGCCGGGAGACACGCTGGTGTAGGTGTCCCGGGTCAGGCCCACCCAACCGTTCATCCGGTAGCGCGTCCAGGCTCGTGGCACGTACCCGACGCCGCCGGCCTTCGCCAGCTCCGGTAGACCGATGTGTTTCGCTGGGTGTTCGCTACTTATTTAGCTGCTGCAACACGCCAGTACGGGAATCGGTAAGGGCCTGGAAGTGCGCGACGAGTTTTCGCGCCACCTCCGGATCGTGGAGCACCACGCCGACCTCGATGTTGTGAGACAGTGCCCGGTCGGTGAGGTTGGCGCTGCTGATCAGCGCGACCCTGCTGTCGGCGGCGATGAGTTTCGCGTGCAACGCAGCGTGCGCGTTTCCGGCGAGGAGGGGCAGACCTACTACGCGAAGTGGGAAGCAGACGGGACCACGCAGCGGATCCACGATCTGCTGCGGGAACGGGTTCGCACGGCCCGGGGTAGCAACGCGAGCCCGTCAGCGGTGGTCCTGGACTCGCAGATGGTGCGCCACGTCAGACCCGGGCCATGCTCAGGAGAGCGGATGAACCTTGCCCAACGTGACTCCGCCTGAGATGTGACCCGCCTGGATCACGTGGCCGCCCGCGGTGCCGGTCATCATGTTGTTGACCTGTCCATCGGTACGGCGGAGATCGATGACCTCCTGCCATGCGCCCCGCAGCTGCTCGTCGAAGCCTCGGTCGCGCTGCCGCAGCGCAGTGAGGATCTCGCTGAGGTGGTTGATCTGGTTCGCGCCCAGTTCGGTCAGTGCTGATCCCTGGAGCAACTCCGAGCCGTCGTGATCGCGGCGGAGGCGTTCCTTGACGATCTGCGTCAGACGCCGCCAGGCGCGCGATCCATGGTCGATGGCCAGCTCGCTGCCTTTCGACGCGATGCCGGTGGCGATCGCCAGGCTGATCGGGTCCATCTTCAGACTCCTTTACAGTGAGCCCTTTTCATCGTGATGGGCCTGGTCACGGTGGGTGCGGGGAAGGGTCTGTCGACATAGGAGGAGGCTCCCGG